>JBMZJQ010000004.1:0-62619 GCA_049617635.1 Candidatus Poseidonia sp. | reverse complement strand
TTTGGTGGTGATTTTCACCCAAGTGTTATAGTCGGGGAGATGTTGTAGCAAAATGCATTCGGGGGTGTCGGTGACCATGGCAAGAAAAAAAGGCGGTGGCGGCGGTGGACGACAACGCGCCAAACAACGAGCCCAGTACGATGAATTGGACAAGTACCCTGTGATGCCTCCTCACGCTTTTGCGAGGATTGTCCGCGACCAAACCACGCTCAACATCATCTACCAAATCATCGAGCCCCCACTCACCAAAAAAGAACAGGAACAACGAGACGAAATCATGGATATTTTCATTCGCTCGCTGACCGCCAACATCGAAGAAATTGATTCCAATCCCGATGCCTACGTTCGCACGGCGATGGACAAGGTCATCAAAGCATACAGCATGAAGATCAACAAGAAATCCAAGTCCAAAATCTTCTACTATCTACGACGTGATCTCATCGGTTACGGAAAGATGGACGTGTTGATGAACGACGTCAACGTTGAGGACATTTCCCTCGACGGTACCAACGTCCCTATCTTTGCCTACCATCGTAAATTTGAATCGGTGGAAACGACCTGTGTTTGGGAAACCGATCATGAGTTGGAGTCCTATGTCATCAAACTCGCCCAGCGTTGTGGCAAGCACATTTCCGTTGCCGATCCGCTGCTTGACGCGACGCTGATGGACGGTTCTCGCATCGTCATGAAATTGGGCCATGAAATCTCTACTCGAGGGTCTGCCTTCTGTATTCGACGTTTCAAGGACGACCCGTTCTCACCCGCCGACATCGTCGCGTTCCGTACCATGTCCTCGCTGATGGTGGCCTACCTCTGGATTGCGTTCCAAAACGAAGTCCCCATGCTGTTCGTCGGTGGTACGGCGTCTGGAAAGACCACGACGCTCAACGCCATGTGCATTTTCATTCCTTGGCAAATGAAGATTGTGTCCATCGAATCAACCCGTGAAGTGAACATTCCTCAACCCAACTGGGTGCCTGGTTTGACACGGCAAGGGTTTGGTGGTGAAAGCGACGAAGGTGTCATCGGTGAGTTCGAGTTGCTCAAAGCAGCCCTTCGTGAACGACCGGAATACATCATTGTGGGTGAAATCCGTGGTGCTGAAGCTTACGTGTTGTTCCAAGCCATGGCCACGGGCCACTGCGCCTATTCAACGGTCCACGCCGACTCGGTTCCGTCACTGGTTCACCGATTGGAAAACAAACCCATTGACATTCCACGTGTGTTGCTCCCTGCGCTTGAAGCCTGTTCGATTCAGATTCAGACCCGTATCAACGGCCGCCGTGTCCGGCGAACAAAGCAAGTCGTCGAAATCGTCGGTATCGACCCCAACTCCATGGAAGTCATCACCAACGAAGTGTTCCGTTGGGACGTCACCAACGATGATTTCATCTTCAGCGGCAAGTCCTATGTCCTTGAGAAAATCATGGTCAAGATCAACTACAGCCAAGAAGAGATGCGACGCGAATTGCGTACCCGAAAGCGCATCCTCGAGTGGATGGTTCTCAACGACATCCGCAAGGCCGACCAAGTGTCTCAAATCGTGACGGAATACTATGTTCGACCCAACGAAATCTTGGCGAGGGTGGACGGTCTCAAGTGAACCCGGTCATGGCAGAGGTGTGAATCAATGGACTTGACAGCATGGCAGCGAATCTGTAATCGCTTGCTGGGTGGTTTCGTCAAAAAACGCGCACGAAACGACAAGGAACTCTCGGCCAATTTGGTCAAAGGTTCCATGGGTATGATGCCTGAAGTGTACCTCGCTACGGTCATCGTCACGAGCATTGCCATCACGCTGATGTCGTGGGCCTTTGTGGCGATTTTCTTCATCCCCGATATCGGCGTCATCGCCTTTTACGAGAGCATCCAAGATGCGGCATCGGTGAATCCATGCTTCGAATGGGAGTATTGGAACCCAACGCTGGTTGACCCCAGCCTTCCCGGTAACGGTTGTCCCGACTATGCCCTCCAAGTGTTTCCACCGGCGCTAAAAGTCATCCTCGTCGCCGTCGGTGGCTTCCTTATTCCCTATGCCGGATTCAAGTACAACAAGGGCGGTGCTGCCCGTGAAGCCACCCGCCGAGCGGACATGATCGAAAAGTACCTTCCTTACGCCGCTTCCTACACCGCTGCGATGTCGGCTGCCAACGCCACACCCGGGAAAATTTTCAGGTCGCTGGCCATGAACAAGGACATCTACGGAGACGTGGCAGATGACGCAGCGATGATTTACCGTGACATCACGTTGCTGGGCTACGACCTGATTTCGGCCATCAAACTCAGCGTGGACCGGGCTGCATCGGTTTGGCTAACGGAATTTTTCCAAGGGATGGTGGGGACCCTCACGGCTGGTGGTCAACTCAAGTTGTATTTCCTCAACCGTGCTGAGCACTACATGCGTGAGAATCGAACCCGATTGCAGATGTTCCTCGAATCCATCGCCTTGCTGGCCGAATCCTACATTGTGGTTGCCGTCGCCATGCCGCTGTTTTTGATCGTCATGTTGGTCATCATGTTCTGGGTGTCCGGTTCCGGTGCTCAAATGAGCGAGGGCATGCTCTACGGCATCGTGCTCGGATTCATTCCAATGATCCACATCGCCTACGCCATTTTGGTCTACACCAGCAGTAAGGAGCAAGAAATGTGAGGAGGTGAGATTCATGGCGCGAAAGAAGGAGAAGATTGTTGTCAACCTGGACTTGCCCAAGGACGATAAGACCCTTTCCAGATTGTACGTCATTCTGTTCTTTTCCATCATCCTGGGTCTCGCAAGCGGGTTGTTCTGGATCACGAACTCCGGATTCGTACCCACCAACAACGGCGAACCCATGTTCACCAACCTCTACTGTGGCGCAACTGCCCAAGACGAGGTTGGCAATCCGACGGGCGAATTCTTCCAAACCAACCAGCAACCCACGTACTCTCAAAACCAAACATGTTCCATCCTGCAGGACCGTCCCGACCGCATCACATGGGAGGATGAAGAGTGGACCATGGTCACGAAACGAGGCAAAAATTTCGATGTACCAGGCGTACCAGAAACCGCTACTGGTGGTGCCGTTGTGCTCCAACCTCTGTGGCTGAACTGCTCCGTCGAAGCTTCAGGCCCCTACGACTACACGGTTGCGGTTCGTTCTTCTGCTGGCGATATTCTGGAATACAACAACGCCACCGCCAACCAAGGAGGCTGTGGATTCGAGATGACCACCATTCCTCCCGACCAACGTTATGAACTGGTGTTCATGACGGCCACTGAAGGCCAATTTTTGTCAACCGTGACCTTTGACATGACCGTCCATTACTACGACGGCATCCCCACCAACATGAACAACAAGTCGCTTTGGCTGGGGCCAGCCCTTGAACTTGGACCGCTCAAAGTTCACCCCACCATTTTCCTGAATTTCTTCGGCTTGACCTTCTTCCTGTTCATTTACCCCGCTTCGTACTATTGGGAAAAAATCGAGGAAAAGAAGAACGAGGTTGAGGAAAAGTTCCCCGATTTCCTTCGAGACCTCGCCGAGTACTGGAAGGGTGGTCTTTCCATGACCGTCGCTGTTCAAACCTTGGCGACATCGGAATACGGTGCCCTGAACGACGAAGTCAAGAAAATGTCCGACCAACTCAGTTGGGGGATCAAGTTCAGCGACGTGATTCGGCAGTTTGCCGACCGGGTCGGAACACCCTTGGTCCAGCGTGCTATTGCCCTTATCGCCGAAGCCGATCGGGCTGGTGGGAAAATTTCCGACATTCTGGTCACCGCCGCCAACGACTCACGTGAATTGAAGTTCCTTGAAGGTGAACGAAAACGTGCCATTGGTTCCTATATTGCTGTCATTTGGACGTCGTACTTCGTTTTCCTTGGTGTGATTGTGGTTCTGGCCAAGGTGTTTATTCCCGCCATCGCTGGAAGCAATTCTGGCGGTGAGGACGGCGGTGATAGCGGTGGTCAAACCATCGGAAACATGACCATCCGCAACATCGACCCGCTGTTTTTCCTGACGATTTTCTACTACGGTGTAACCATGCAGGCCATGGGTAACGGGTCCATGGCCGGATTGATGGCAACCGGTCGATTTTCGACTGGATTCAAGCACTCAGGGATGATGATCATCGTCGCTTTGCTCATCTTCAACCTGGTGGCGTTCTCGCCCGACCTGATCGGTATCACCGAAGTTCCCGGACTGAACCCCTCGTCGGGTACCTTCGTTCCCGCACCGTTGTACTTCGGAGGCTGAGGGCGTGCGTCACGACGAAGAAGGCCAAATCCACATTCTTGAGATGCTGACGCTTTTCTGGCTGTTTTTCATGTCGGCCACCTTTTTGATTCGTGTTCACGTTCCCGATTCCGCTTCCGTGGCGTTGGATGCCTCGCTGGAGATGGCCGGTGAAGACGCCATTCGCTACGGGCTGGGCTTGGACGCTGAGGTCGCCGGTGAGAACCGGTTGGAGGAACTCTTGGCCGACGACGACCGTGAAGCCGCATGTGTTCTGCTTCAAGGCGCCGTTGCACCTGGAAAGGAGGCGAATTGTTGGTTGGCCAAAGACAGTTCTGTTGCCACGCCCCACGGTACGGTGGGCACCCCTTCGGGTGGAACCGTTGCCGTCCATCAGTTGGTGGTTGTTGGCCCCTCGATGTGGACGGTAACCCTTGACGTGTGGGCCCGCGGAGGTGGTGCTTGATGCGCACCAACGATATGGAACGAAGCCAAGGCGCCCAGATGCTCCTTGCGACCGGCGTGGTCTTGCTGATGTCCCTGCTGTCAATGGCCATCTTCGGTGTCAAGGTCGCTGGTTTGACCCTCCCTCACGATGCGGCTTCCGACGATGTTATCGTGACCACTGGCGAAGTTCTTGATTCGATTGAACCGCTTACCCAAGCCCGCACAACCTTGTGGATGGACTCCGGGCTTGAAGGGTTGGAAGCGGCGGAACTCGCCTTGGAAACCGTCCATGACGACCTGTTGCACCACGGTGAACTTCGAGGCGTTGAAATCAAACTCACGAAGATGGCCCTGACGCAGGTCGATGCTTCCACCATCGCCGTCGCCGCCGAACTTGGTGTGTCCGACGGAGAAGCGATGTTGACCTACGACGTGGCGTTCGAAATCAACGTGTGATTCACGCTTCGTGGTCGTTGATGGCACGATTGAGCAAGGTGTAGATGCGTTCCACATCGCTGTCTACACGTGTTGGGTCAACGATGGTCCAGTTGGCAATTTTTGCGCGTTCGATCAACCCGTCTTGAATGGCTCGAATACGCTTGAAGTTGGCAACATAGCGGTCGGCACGGCGGTAGGAATGGGCATCACGGGATTTGAGCATGGACAAGTGAGCGTTTTCCTCGTCCACCACCATCACGATGCCGAGGGCCACACCGCCGGCCTCTTCCCACGCTCGCACCAAACGAGCACTGGGCACCATGTGAACGCCTTCAATCAGCAAATCAATGCCCTCTCTCCGGGCCCGCTCCATCGTCGCCATGATGCCGGCTTCAACAGCGAGGCAGGTCTCGTTCCAATCAAGAACAGGCTCGCCACTGTCACCCTTTGAGAACGAGGAGCGATGAAGGGCAGGCACGTTTCGTTCCTCGTCGGTGGCTCGCATGATTTCGCGAATGGCATCGGTCGACATGACGCGAGTGAACCCGCCTCGTTGGGCGACCGCCACGGCAGCGGTTGACTTTCCCACACCGGTTGCACCCGCGATGATCAACAACCGCGGAGGGCGCTGTGTCAGCGTTTGGGCCGTGCTTTGGGCCAGCCCTACGGTCCGTGTCATGCTGGCCACTGTCCCCGAGGAGCACATGAGGCTTCTGTTGCCACCTTACCCGAGCCGGCGAGTTTCTCTTCGAAGTTCGTCACCGATGGCCCTTTGAAGCGTCTTTGCTTGGGCGTTTCATGGCCGATGAACAGATGTGGATTGCAGGTGAATGGACTGCGTCAGCGAACGGAGAAACCAGCGAGGTGCTCAACCCGGCAACCGGTGAAGTGCTTGCCACCGTTCCTCGTGCAACCGTCGAGGACGTCAACCGCTGTGTAGAGGCCTCCAGGTCGGCGTTTGAACATGCAGACTGGCGGGCGATGGATCCCGCACAGCGTGGGCGAATCCTCAACAAAATGGCTGCTGTGACGTATGCGAAAGCCAAGGAATTGGCGGTGATTGAATCCAGTAACAACGGGAAGACCTTCCGTGAAGCCCTTTCGGAAATTCGCTATGGTGCATGGACGCTGGAGTATTTTGCCGGCCTTGCCGACAAAATCGAGGGCACCACCATCCCGGTCCCCGGTCCCAGGTTGAACTACACGCTTCGTCAACCGCTTGGCGTCACGGCCCACATCGTCCCGTGGAACTTCCCCCTCCAACTGGCACTTCGTTCCATCGCACCAGCCCTTGCTGCCGGCTGCACGGTCATCGCCAAACCGGCATCCTGGACGCCGCTGTCCTTGTTGGCGTGGTCAAAGGCCATCGATGAAGCAGAAACCGGCTTGCCTTCCGGCGTGTTGCAAGTGATCACTGGGTCGGGCGCCTTGGCAGGTGACGCTCTCGCAGGCCACGCAGGCGTTGACGGCGTCGTCTTGACCGGCGGGGTGCCGACTGGAAAAACGGTGATGGCCAAAGCCAGTGAACAGTTGACACCTGTCACCCTTGAATTGGGTGGAAAAGGTGCCAACATCGTCTTCTCGGACGCCAACCTCCGCTACGCTGCCAAAGCCATTTGTTTTGGCATCTTCATGAACGCAGGCCAGATGTGTTGGGCCGGTTCTCGGTTGTTGGTTCACGAAGACGTGCATGACGATCTCGTTCAGGCCGTTTGTGATGAAATTTCAAAATGGCCGGTCGGTCCAGGTATGGAAGAAGGCGTTCGCATGGGCAGTTTGGTTCACGAATCGCATCGGGCCGAGGTGCTTGAAAAACTTCAAGCCGGCTTGAACGAAGGTGGAAACCTCGTCTTGGGTGGTCATGCGCTCGAGAGAGAAGGTGCCTTCATGGAAGCCACGGTCGTGACGGGCGTTGAGAGCAACCACTTGTTGTTCCAGGACGAACTGTTTGGACCCGTCTTGGCGGTCACGTCCTTCACCACCGATGAAGAAGCACTGGCCCTGGCCAACGACACCCCGTTCGGTCTACTTAACGGCGTGTGGACCAACGACCTTGGCCGTGCCCATCGAATGGCGCGAGACTTGGAGTGCGGCATGGTCTCCATCAACGAATACCCCATCACCTTCCCACAGACCGCCTTCACGGGCTGGAAGCATTCGGGTATAGGCATCGAACAGAGTCAAGATGCACTTCGATTCTACACCAAGGTCAAGAACGTCAACGTGAAATTGTGAGGTGATGGATTGGCGGTTGAGGTTGAACAACGAGGGAATGTTCGTTTGATCAAAATGGCCGGCCAGGCCTCCACGCAATCGTTTTCCAGAGCCTTCCTTCCTTTGATTGCTGAGGCCATTGATGCCGGTTTGCGTGATTCGACCACCAAAGCGCTGGTCCTGACTGGTGAGGGCCGTTTTTTCTCCGCTGGAGCAGACATCAAGGCGTTTCAAGCGTCCATTGACAACAACGATGCACCAGAGCTCATTCGGGAACTGACAGGGGTGTTGCACCCCTTGCTTCAACGCATCCGCACCTCCTCTACCGTTGTGGTGGCTGCTCTCAACGGCGTTTCTGCAGGTGGTGGGCTTGGTTTGGCCCTTGCTTGCGATGCTCGAGTGGGCACGAACGATGCTCGTATGGCGGCTTCTTATGCAGGCATGGGACTCTCACCTGATGGTGGGACCACGTGGTTGCTGCCCAGGCTCGTGGGCGAACAACGCGCCCGTCGATTTTTCATGGGCAATGAAATTTGGAGCGGTGAAGAAGCCCATGAATACGGGGCTATCGATGTGTTGGTTGACCCGGACTCTCTCATTGAAACAGCCATCGGCTTGGCCACGATGTGGTCCTCTTGGGGGCCACACACCAAGGAAGCCACCAAGCACCTGCTCCACGTTCAATCCGATAACGAGTTTTCAACCCACCTTGACCATGAGCGTACGCTCATTGAGGCCGCTGGTACCACCGAGGCTTTTCGTGAAGGTGTGGCCGCCTTTTTGGAAAAGCGCCAGCCACGGTTTGACTGATTCAGTGAATGTGGTACACGACGTTGGGTTGTTGACGCCCACCGCCGATTCGGGTCAAGCCAACGATGAGAAACACGATTCCGCCGCATAAGGAACAACATCCTGCACCAAAAGAGCCAGCAGAGAGGATGCCGCCCCCAATGATTTCTTCGAGGTAAGGAATGTACATCTCGTCGAGGTCCACCACCGACATGTTCACTCCGCCATCGTTTGAAACGGTCAAGGATTCACCGATTTCACAGCGATGTCGGACCTCGCCCGTATCGTCGGGGAGCGTGTTGCAAATGACGGCTACGACGATGTGGTTTTCAATATCAAAATACGGTACGTCAGCACCGCTCCCCTTCCTCTCGTACTCACATGAAATGTCGGCCACTCGTTCGCTCGCATCGTCGCCATCCGCATCTTGGATGGAAAAATGGATGCCCTCGCACGCATCGATGATCCCGTTGTTGTTTTCATCGGCCTTGGGGTCGCCGGGAATGAGCAAGTACCATCCTGCCTCACCTGCGCCGTCAGCATCGTCATGAACGAGGGTACCGCTCGGTCCGATATCGGTGGTGTAGTCCGCAGTTGAGAGATTTTCGAGCGTTTCCTCAACCGAGGCGGCGGCGATTCCACCGATGACAAAGCCAAGCAACCCGAAGGCGATGAGCACGGCCGCGATGATCATCGGAATCTTCGGTCCTTTGGTGGTGGTGTCCACCACCACCGGTTGGGGTGAAGCCCCATGGAATCCTCCTGCCATCGTCGCGGGAGCGTTGTCCTGCGTAGTATTGGGGGCGTCTTCATCAGGTTGCGTGGCGACGCCGTCCCACGGTGTTGGGATGGATTGCTCCATGATGCCCGTTGGTCCTTGGGTTACTTGATGTTTGGCTCAGGGCCCGTTGAGGTCGGTTTCTTCGGGATTTCCACTGCTCCAGTCGTAGATGCCTTTGCCGGTTTTCTTACCGAGGCGGCCTTCGTTGACCAAGCGTTCCAACAATGGATGGGGTGCGTAAGCATCGTTGCCAAACGAGCGTTGCAGGTTCAGAAGAATGTCTCGCCGTACATCGAGGCCGACCAAATCGGTCAGCGCAAGCGGGCCCATTGGATGCTTGTAGCCGAGCACCATGGCGGTGTCGATGTCCTTTGCACTTGCAACGCCGTCTGCGAGCATACGAATCGCTTCGTTACCGAGCACCACACCCAATCGACTGGTCGCAAAACCGGGAACGTCCTTGACCAGGATGGTGGTTTTCCCCATGGCGTCTCCCGCTGCTCGAGCTATCGCTACCGAGTGGTCGGAGGTCCGGTCATGGCGAACCAGTTCCAGCAATTGCATGATGGGAACGGGATTGAAAAAATGCATCCCGATGACGTTCTCGGGTCGTGACGTGGCAGCAGCGATGTCGGCTATCGATAGCGATGAAGTGTTCGTGCCCAACACGGCATGGGCAGGAGCCAACTGATCCAATTGGGCAAAGATGGCTTGCTTCAACTCCGGCAATTCAGGGACGGCCTCGATGACCAAATCCGCATCGGCAACGGCCGCCTGTAGGTCGTCCACAGGATGGAGGTTACCGCCCCAAGCATCCCGCTGCTCGGGTGTTGTTTTCCCTCGGGCAATGCCCTTCTCCCAAAAAGCTGCAATGCGATCCATACCTCGTTGAAGACCTTCGGGAAAGGCATCGTACAGACGGGTGTCCCAACCGGCTTGAGCACAGATTTGGGCGATTCCCGCCCCCATGGTTCCCGCACCAATCACCGCAACGCGTTCAATGGCCATGCTCGCTGAGGGCGGGTTCTCGTTCATCATGCTTCTCGCTCTGAGCGATGGCAACGCCACCTGCGATCATGATGAACGAGGCGAGCAACGACCAACCGAGTTGTTCGTTGAGAAGAAGATACCCACCAAGGATTCCAAAGGGTGGAATCAGGTACACGTACAAGGCCGCCTTGCCAGCCCCAATTTTGATGACGCCGTCAGCAAACCACACATAGGACACCACGGTGGAGAGGATGGCCAGAAACGCCATCCCTATCCAAGCCTGTTGGGACGGAGAGTGAACGGCACCTTGCTGAAGCGTTTCACCGATGAGAAAGGGTGTGAGGAACACCAACCCCGATATCGATGACCACACGGTCAAATGGAGCGGCGACATTCCCTTTTGCTCCGCCGTGTCGGTCATCATGCCCTTCATCAGAATCGTGGCGCTGGCCCACGAAAGGGCCGAACAGGCGATGAAGCCGTTGCCCAGCCACCGCTCGGCCAAAATCAAGTCCGTGTTGGGTGAGGCCATGAACAGAATGAGAACACCGGTGAAGCCCATAACGACACCAAGACTGTGCCGTTTGGTGAAGGTTTCTTTGAGGAAGAAACTGGCGAGAATGGCCGTGAACAGTGGATTGAGCGTGATCATCAACGAGGCATCGCCGGCTGCGGTTCGGGCCATGCCGAGCATGAAGAACAACTGATACAGGAAGGTGGAACAAAAGCCAATCAAGAAGATGCCCTTCCACTGCCGAGAGGTGGGCAAGACGATGTTGTTGCTGAGTTTGAGGTAGATGAGAAAGCAACAGCACGCCATCACATAGCGAATCCACGAAGCCAAGACCGGTGGCGTATCAAGAGCAACCACACGCCCGGCGGGCCAACCAAACCCCCAGATGGTGGCAACGATGAAGAGTTTGAGATGGACGCGGAGGCGGTTCATTCAAATCGCTCCAAGCCCAACTGCAGCATCCGAGTTCGGGGGAGACCGATTTCAGGTAGTCCTGCGGCTGGGGCATGAAGTTTGAGTCCTTCAATTCTGCTGACGTAGAGACCGTAACTGGCGATGTCATCGGGTTTGTAAGGTGTGTCAAGCCCCATGCGCTGAAGGGTTTGGCATGCTTTTTCCGAATAGATGGGAAAGAGATTTGTCGAAAAGTGCATCCATTCGGAGATGCGTTGAGCATCCACACCGTCCAAGGTCATGAGGTGTTCAAGCAACGAAACATCCGGATAGGTTGTCGTCCGCAACACCATCTCCACTTCATTCACGATGTCTTCGGGCCAAGCGTAGGGGTCTCTGCTCGACCACTGGTCTGCGATGTGGATGTGCTCGATGGAATGGTCGGCTTGAACGGCGTACAGCGATTCAATGTAGGACCGATCTTCGTAAGCATCGGTGACCAAGCCTGGGAGAGCCTCGAAGAAGCGCTCGCACATCTCGGCGTCGACGCCATACAGGGCGACGGGAATCAATCAAACCACCTTGAACATCAAGCGCTTGCGCCGATACCGGAGGCGATTTGACGAGCGGTCATGGGCTTCTCAGCGACCCATTGTTGCTTGAACAATTCCTTGAGGTCCTCTTCGTCTTGTGCTGTTGGGAGATGGGTTGCCATGTAGGCGTCCCACGCTTCGTCCGAACCCTCAAACAGGGTGCCTTCGACGGTGTAGCGTTGACGCTTGAAGTGACCAATCTCACGGTGGAAATTCTCGTGCGGCACGTAGAGGTCGACAGCGCCTTCGGGGAGGTAGCCGCAGAGTTTCTGAACCTCAGCCACGATCTCCTCGTGGTAGTGCTGGCGGGCTTCTTCGTTGAGCGTTTCTTTGTTGACGTCGAGGTTGGCCTCGAGTTTCTTTCGCTCGTCCCATCGGCCCTTGATGCCCCAAACATACGCCCAGTGTGCGGACGAGGATTCGTCAACGCCAAACAGGTCGTGGGCAGTGGACACCCACTTGTTGATGTAGCGCTGGAGCATGTCCAGCGGAATCACGCCGGCCTTGATGATGCGGCGCAAGCCGTTGGAACCGGTGCCCAGGTGGAAGGACTCTTCTTTCAGCATGGGGCCCATACTGGCAGCCAATGGCTTGAACGCTGAGGTGGAGAGCATGCCGAGCTGGAACTTTCCATCTCGGTCAACGAACATGGTGTAGCAGAAGAAATCCAGCCAGTGAGGCATGGGGCGGTTGAAGGCACCGAGGAGACGGTCACCGTCCTGTGCGTTGCGCTCGAGCAACTTTTGCGCCTCACGTCGGCCTTGTTGGCCGAAGTAGGTCATCAGAAGGTAAGCCATTTGCCATCCGTGGCGTTGCTCTTCAGCCATGATGCGGGCTGCTGCATAGCGGTCGTAGTCGGTGGGTGCGGTGGCCAACAGGTGACGCTGTTGTTCAACCGAGGCAAATTCGGTGTCGCCCTGCACGGTGATCATGCTCACGAGGGCGTCACGCATGCTTTGATGAGGCACCTGAAGCGAGCGCTCCCACTTGGCTCGACCTTCGTAATCGCCGAACTCGATGACATCGCCGGCTCGTTCCCAGTCAAACTGGATGGAGAGGTCGAAATCACCCATCCACTCGCGCTTGTAGCCGACGTTGTCCTGCCAAGTCTTGAAGTTCTCAATCCAGTCGTCCCACGTTTTCGGAAGGTTGTCCATGCATTCCACAAGGCGGGGTCCTCCTTATACCCTTTACGAACATGTTCGGGCGAACATGTTAGGGGCTTTGGCGACGAATTTCGTCTGTGAAGGCATGAAACACAGCCGATTCGATGCGTTGGAGTTGATCGGAAAGGGTGGATTTTGCAACCTTCAGCAAGCCTGCCAATTCGGTGAGGTTGATGCGTCGAGGGACATCCCAGTACCCCTCTCGCGAAGCCACCTCGAAGACCTCTCGTTGGCGCGGGGTGAGCAGGCGTGATGTGGTGCTTCTGGTGGACAACAGGCGATGTGGGATTTCATCGGTGCGAAAGCGGTCGACCAACGACCTCATTTGCTCACGTGTGCCCTCAACGGTCCATTCAACCCACCCGTCTCGCACTTCAAACGGCGTGCGAGGGACAACGCCAAGGTCCACAAGCGGCCGGAGGAAACCACCTCCCCCTGCGGAAATGGTGACGCTAAATCGCCCCTCCTCCATTCCAGTGCATTCTTCGATACCTTCGTGGCCTTCCACGGTGGTCTCCAATTGCTCGCTGCTCCAACAGCGTGCCGTCCCCTTTCCTCGGCTCAACGGCATGTGTTGTTCGATGCGCAGCGTGGCCGAGGGGTGGGCGCGTGTGACATCACCCGCCCAGTGGCCTTCAGGGAGGCGAACATCGATGCGCAGTTGTTGTGCCATGCCATCCTCGCCTACACCAACGGTCGATCTTGTTGTGAGCGAACCACGGTTCCTTTGGCAACATCGATGAGTTCGTTGAACGTGGTCGTCGTTGCATGACCGAGGACGACACCGGGGAGGTAGCCGTCACAAACTCCTGAGGCGGCGAAGACGGCATCCTCGCTCTGGCACAGGTCGTTCGCTTTCCACAACCGCGTGAGGTCGTCGTTGACCATGACTTCAGCCCGCGCTTCCTCTTCCTTTGAACGGAACACCAATCGCCCTTCAAACACACCACCAAGGCCTCGAAGAGCCGTGGCCGAAATCACCCCCTCGGGAGCAGCCCCAATGCCCATCAGCATATCGTACGGGCCATCGGGCTTGGCCGCCCATATGGCGCCTGAAACATCGCCGTCGCCAAGAAGGTGCAATTGCGCACCTGCGCTGCGAATTTCCTTGAACAAACCTTCGTGTCGGTCCCTGTCAAGGGCCACAATCCTGACATCGCCCGCTTCGCAATCGAGCACATGCATGGCTTGTTCGATGTTGTAAGCCACGCCGCCTTCAAGCGAGACATGGCCGGCGAGGAGCGACCCAGCCGCAAGTTTGTCCATGTAGCAATCCGGAGCGTGGAGCAAGGTTCCCCGCGGCGCTGCAGCGAGGACAGCGATCGAATTGGGCGTGTTGTCAGCACAGTTGTTGGTGCATTCGAGGGGATCCACGGCGATGTCGATTTGCGGAGCATCTGGATGCCCCACCATCGAGCCGAGCTCTTCGCCGATGTAGAGCATGGGCGCTTCGTCTCGCTCACCTTCTCCGATGGCTACTCGGCCGTCGAATGGCACGGCGTCGAATGTTCGGCGCATGGCTTGAACCGCGGCATCGTCGGCGGCGTTCTTGTCGCCCTTGCCACGCCATGCGGCACTTGCGATGGCTGCTTGGTCCACGGCTTCCAGAAAATGGTGTGCGAGGTCCGTGGTCATGCCCATGCCTTTGTGGACTCGCGGGGACGCCATGAACAAAGCGGTTCAGTCGCCTTTGAATTTTGAGACGACATGAACATTGGAAATGGTGGCATGGGGGTACTGTCCTTCCTCGTCTTTCTCATAGGACTTGACCATATCAAAGGCACACAGCAAGCCCGCACAAACGCCGGTCATGGCTTCCATCTCAATGCCGGTTTTGTAGTGGGCGTTGACTTCGACGGTGCAGCACAAATCGTTCTCGTCCCACGACCATTCAACCTTGGTGCCTTCCAAGGGGATAGGGTGACAGTGAGGAATGATGCGCGGGGTGTCCTTGACGGCTTGGAGAACTGCAACGGTGGAGGCTTCGATGACGTTGCCTTTGCTCACCGTTCCCTGAACGATGGCGTCCTTGGTCGCTGGCTGGAGAGCGAGACGACCCGAGGCAACGGCGCGCCGTTCCACCACCGGTTTGGTACCGACATCAACGATGCCCTCAATGGCTTTGTCCGTCAACCCAACCCCTCCTTCCAGGTCTCCCCGTCGGTGGTGACCTCCTTCTTCCATATGGGTGCTTGCTTCTTCAATTCATCAATCAACCACTCACAGGCGACGAACGCCTCTTTGCGATGCGGGCTACCGACATGGATGGCGACAATCGGCTCTTGAGGGCCCACGCTCCCCGTTCGATGCGCCATGGCAACGGCGTGGACCCCAAAGGCATCGATGGCTTGCTGGGCCAGGTCGTACAGGACGGGTTTGAGTTTGTCCTGCCAAGCGTCAAATTCCAACCGAAGCACGGTTGCTTCACCCTCCTTGCCACGGGTGATGCCAAGAAAACTGACGATGGCGCCACAACCTTCGGTGGGCAAACGCGCCAACAATTCGACAGGGTCCAGAGAAGAGGGCGCTTCCTCAACCACAACCACGCCCGCCATGATGGAACGACCGAAGCACATCATTCAAACCTCACGCCTCCATGGCCATGCATGGCCGATGCCCCGTCAACATCCCAACCCATCACCGTGATGGGTGCCGGTCTTTCCGGGCTGGCGGCGGCCATCGTGTTGGCAAAAGCAGGCCGGGAGGTCCATGTGCACGACATTCGTGAGGACTCCGGTGCTCGATTTGACGGTGATTTTCAGGCGCTTGAGAACTGGAGCATGGACGAGGATTTCTTTGACCAATTGGAAGCGTGGGGCTTTGATTCAACCTCGTTCAAATCCACCTCGTTTTCAGTGGTTGATTTGATTCACCCTGACGATGTCATTACGCAGGCAAAAACCGACGGCGTGGCCTACAGGATTGTTGAGCGAGGAACCTCCGAGCACACCATCGACCAGGCCTTCAAACGGATGGCCATCGAAGCCGGTGCAACGCTGCACTACAAGTCAAGAATCGACGAGAAGGACGCCAACATCGTTGCTTGTGGGCCCAAAGACACGTCTGCTCTCGCCCTTGGTGAGATATTCCGCACCTCCCATCCCAACCACATCGCCTTTCAGCTCAACGACAAACTCGCTCCTGGTGCCTACAGTTACCTGATCATCATCGACGGTGTGGGGCTCATCTGCACGTGTCTCTGGCGGAAGCAGAAAAAGAGCGAGCGCTTTCTCAACGAAAGCATCGCGTGCTATCAGCGACTTTACCCCGAGATTGACATGGAGCCCATCAAGCGTGTTGGCGGAAAGGGGGACTTTACCCTCAACGGCTTCTACACCGTTCCTCAAACCGGCCAGCATTACGTCGGTGAGTCGGGCGGTCTTCAGGACTTCATGTGGGGCTTTGGCATGCGCATGGCCGTATGGTCCGGTGTCTTGGCCGCAGAGGAGATGCTCGGAGGGGCATCGTATGACAAACAAGTCCGTCGTCATCTCCTTCCCTACGTCCGAACCAGCGTTGCGAATCGCTGGTTGATGAACCGTGTAGGCGACCGGATGTTCAAGCGGATGTGCGTTCGTTGGATGAAGGATCAACGTCGCAGTGGAGACGGCCTGCGTTGGATTGGCCGATTGTTCCGTCCAAGCCTCTTCAAGCGTCTTGTCTTTGCCCTCACTTCACCGTTCATGCTCGAGCGCACCCCAGGTCCAACCCGGCCGCAAAGGTTGCCCTTTCGCAAGGCAAAAGCCCGCGACCAATGGGAACAGAGCGAGGCCGCGCTTGAGGTCAAAGCACGTTGGGAACTTGCACGCCGCGGCGGCGGGCATGTCTCCTTCAACGAAGACGGCGAAACCGATGTGCAAGAAACCTCAGCGATTTCTTCATAATGCCGGCCCCTGTGGGGAAGGGCATGAGCGACCTCTATGGATTGAAACTTGAGCCGATGCCCAACCGATTGGTGAACTACGGTGTGACCGAGAACGGCATCGCGGTCATTGAATTGACCTCCGACTCGGCTGGCGCGCCCCTTGACGGTCCCAACGACCGCTCGCCCAACACCTACACCCACGGTATGATGCGAGACATTGACGAAGCCATCGTCCGAGCTCGCTTTGACGACAGCGTGACCTGCATCGTTCTCACCGGTAACGGTGCGTCCTTCTTCTCAGCTGGAGCCTCCATTCAGATGCTGAACAGCGTGACGCCCGGCTTCAAGTACAACTTCTGCCTTCACGCGAACGAGACCCTTTCCCGTCTCGAGCAGACGGCCAAACTCGTCGTGTGTGCCATTAACGGCCACGCCGTCGGCGGTGGACTTGAAATCGCCATGGCGGCCGACATCCGCATCGCTCGCAAGAACTCCGGGAAGGTTGGCCTGCCTGAGATCAACCTCGGTGTGCTCGCCGGAACCGGCGGTACCGCTCGCCTCACCCGCCTCATCGGCAAGGCCAAGGCCCTCGAGATGATGGTCACCGGCGAACTGATGTCCTTTGAGGACGCTCACGCCTGCAACCTCATCAACCACATTTGGGAAGGCGACCCTGCCGAATTCCGCCGAGACATCCTTGACTGGTGCAGCCAATTCACCCTGCCCAACAAGGCCGTCAAAGCCGTTGGTAACATCAAGCGTTCCTGCCAGACCGGTCCGGAGATTCCCTTCGAGTACCACTTGGCCCTCGAGCGCGAGTTGCAAGCCGCCCTCTTCAACAGCAGCGACGCCAAGGAAGGCATCGCCGCCTACGTTGAGAAGCGTGTGGCCAACTTCACCGGCGAGTGATTTGAACAGGAGTGTCACGGATGACCGAGTTTCATGTTCCTGCCGATGTGCCTGACGAATTGATAGAAACCTACCTCGACAACATGCGAGCCGCTACGGCTGGAACCGGCTCGATGAACCTGTTTGCATGCGATCAGAAAATTGAGCACCTCAACGACGATTTTTACGACCGAGAGGAGACCATTCCACGCTCGTCCAACGACCCTGCTCATCTCTTCGAAATCGGTGCTCGTACCCAACAGGAAGGTACGCTCGGGGTCCTCGCTGGTCAACTCGGGCTCATTTCGATGTACGCCCGCGACTATCCAGACCTTCCTTACCTTGTGAAACTCAATTCGAAATCCCACATGGTGAAGACGGGTCAACGAGACCCTGTGTCTCAGGCGCTCTGGGACATGGACGATGTCATGTCCCTGGTTCACAACGGCATCAATGTCGTCGGAATTGGCTATACTGTTTACATCGGTAGCGAATACGAGCATGAAATGTTGACCGAAGCTGCCCAGTTTATCCGCCAAGCACACGAGCAGGGCATGATTTCTGTTGTGTGGATGTATCCTCGCGGAAAGGCCGTGCCCAACGAGAAAGATCCTCAACTCATCGCTGGAGCGGCCGGTGTGGCTGGCTGTTTGGGTGCAGACTTTGCTAAGGTCAACTACCCTGAAGCGTGGGAGGGCATGACGCAACCCGAATCCTTCCAAATCGCCGTTGAGGCAGCAGGCCGTACCGGCATCATTTGCTCGGGTGGCGGTTCGCTTCCACCGCGTGAGTTCCTTCAGCGTCTCCACGATCAAATCAACATCTCGGGTTGCCGAGGTGCTGCCACGGGACGAAACATTCACCAAAAGCCGACCGAGGAAGCGGTACGTATGACCGCCGCCTGTCACGCCATCATTTGTGACGGTGCATCGGTGGATGATGCCATGGCCATCTTCGAAGGTCAGTGACCGCCATTTCGGTTCTGTTTCGATTTTAATTCAACAGCCAATGGTTTCGCGCTACGGGGAACAACGCGTTCAGCTGCGAAGTGGTGCTGTCGAGACGACGTTGACCGGTTTCAGAGTTTTTCGTCTGAGGACGTCATGAAGTTGCCTTCACTGTCAACGATGATGGGGGTGCCTTCCACCCACTCAGGGCAGTGCTCAGAGACCCAGTCTCGAGTGGCCCATTCGCAGATGTCGTAACCGCCGGAGAGAATGCCAGAGCGCTTGATGTAACCGACCTTGACGATGTCTTTGTCTTTGGAGAGAACGTTGCCGAGTTGTTGGCTGGTGGTTCCGTGGCGCATCGTGCTGTTGATGTGCTCGAGGATTTCAGCGGTGTTTCGTGGGCGGTCGCCCAGGAATTTCTTGATTTTTTCACGGATCCTTGTTGTTTTCATCTTCGTTCCCTCCTGTCATTGTTTTGCGGTCTCCATTGGATGTTGCCGCTGTTTCAAAGGAGCGAGGCTGCTGATATAATGGTTCCCATCAAATTGAACGACTTGGTTACCGTTGGTGCCAAAATATAGGTGTTAATCATACACTTGGCCACCGGGAAGTAAGTTATTTTCCACGTTTCCACAGGAAATCTGTAACTTAATGTAACAAATTAATGATATTATGTGGCGGATTTAAGAAGGGGTGTCGGTTGAGTCGGAATGAGGTGACTGCTGATGTCAGCGAGAGGCATTCGTTCAAGCGCCCATCGACAGGTCTTGACATGGTTGCGGCACGGACCTGCAACCGTCTCTGAAATCGCCAAACAATTTGACATGCGGATGCCGCACGCATCGCTTGCGTGTCGCCAATTACGGGCTGACGGGCTGATCGTTCGTGACGAAACAGGGGGGTTGCGAAACGCTCCAATGTACCTCAGCCAACGCGGTGTTGAACGGTTGCATCAAGACGCTCTCGCAAAATTGAGGCACTATGCGGATCGTTTTGACCGTCAAGGAGAACATTGCGTCCTGCAGGCCGATGCCACCAACGTGTTACTTGGTTACGTTGAATCTCCCGAATCTCCGTTAATTTTCATCCCGAGTACGACCGATGGAAGTCAACCTACATCCAGTGGAAATGCAGGGGGGGTCTGGGTTCTCTTGGAGAGCGAACAGACCGTGTGGATTGACCTCACCGATTTTTCTGCCACAACACCGCCGGCTGCACCGCAAGGCGTCACGCTTCAGGATTTTCACCAACGCCCACAAAAGGTGGGTTTGATTCGTGGAGAAATCTTCGAATCAACCGCCCATAGCGGGCTTATTGAAGGGCATCGTTTCACAACGCTTTCCGAGATGGAAGTGCCACCGCTTCGTCTTCGAGAAGGTGAGGTTCCCATTGGAACCGTTGTTGGCACTGACCACGCCTATTTCCCTCCACGAGGAATGGTCGCTCACCTGCCTTCATCCGTCGACAGAGCATTGTTATTGGATGCATTGAGTCAACATGCCGTCCATTTCTCCGACAGAGAGGGCCTGCGTCGACGGACATTACCGGTGGGTGTTCTTCGGGCATGGCTTGCAATGAAGCACTCTCGGATGTCAGAGGAAAAAATTCACCTTGCTCACCAAGACTTGGTCACTTCTCTCCAACAGACGTCAACATCCATCGCTCCGTCCCTTCGGAGGGAACTGGCGACCGATTTTGGCGAAGTTGAATGGAGCGAAGAGGATTGGAAAGTCGGCCTCATTGACATCTATGGCATGTCGCATCGAGGGCTTGAGGCCGTGCTCACCCATCTGGTCGAGTCCACAACGCTCCCGTTTTCGGTTGATTGGCCGTTCGAAGACGCTGCCTTTCGGATGCAGACCAACATGGACGAGCATCCGTTGTGCCAGGTGTGGATCACGCGAAAAGGAGGCGATGACCGCCTCACGTCCGTCAATCGCTTTTCTCCCACTCCGGAGGTGGCCACGATCCACGTCCATCTCGGCCGAACAACCGTCTTGCCTGTGCGTCTCGGCTCAAGCAGTTCGATGTTCGCCGAACAACAGCGGCTGGACCGCGTGCCCGCCAATGCCGTGGAGTTGCTCGAAGGTCACCGCCTCCGGGGAAACGAAGGCTACTCACGTCCATGTCCCGACGGCCCTGAAGGCGTCCGCATGAACACTGCGTTGCGGTTTTTTCCAGTCGGAGATGAGCCCTCGGCCAATGCTTGGGAAGCGGAGGATGCGTTGGCTTCGTGGATTGCCAGCCCTCAGGACCAACGGCCTGCACGTTGGATACGCCTGCATTCCCGCTTGCCAAAGGGGTGGACCGACCTGATGGAGGTCGCCAGCACACCACCATCGCATTTCGTTCAAGCGATGGCCAAAGCCAACCCGGATTGGCTTATGCACGCCTTCCATCGGTTACGAACCGATCTTCTCGCTACGCCCTCGTTGATGCTCGACCTTGTCAACGGTCTGAGCGACCCAGAACTTGGTTCATGGTGCGCCACGGCGCTGCTTTGTGGCCTCGATCCAGTCGCTACCGAACATGCAAGCGTGATCGAGCAGGCGACGCAACGTTGGTTTCAACAGCCAATCTGTGAACAACACGTCCTCGAACAGATGTTTTCTTCTCAGACCCTCGGTTCTGCTCACGATGAGGCACGATTGTCATCGTGGTTGGCCTTTGCTCGGCAACAACCCAAGTCCACGTTGCTGTCCCATTGGGCTGAGGCGGTTGAGGTTGCGCGGAGCAACGAGCCTTGGCTTTCAGAACGGCAGCGGGTGTTCATGCAGCGATTGCCCGCTGAGTGGTGGTCATGTTACGCCGAGGGTTGGTTGACGACACAACTGAACAGCGCCTCAGGGAGAATGTGGCTCAAGGAGCATGAACTGAATTGGCTTGCCCAACTAACCCTTCCCGCTGGATGGGTGACTGGATTGCCCGGGGCCCAACGCCCCCATCCTGGCCATTCCCTCACTTCGGATATGCTGATTGGCGTGAAATTGCTTGGGGATGGTCCGGGTGTGACCAACCTCAACGACACCTATGAGGCGGTGTATGCGATGGAGCAAGGGCTCCCTCCTCCTCCCTTGGAGGTTCATCCTTATGGGGGCTGGATGGTCCATCCAGTTGACCGTTGGCCCCGATTCGATGCCGCCGTTTTGGAGGTTGGTGACACTCGAATCGGTCATCTTCTGTTTGCCATCGGCTTTGCCAGTCGCCTTCAGGAATGATGCCGCTGCCTTAATAGGGAGTCGGCGTGAGCACCACGTACCGTACCTGCAACATCGGGCTGAGCTACTGTGAAATTGCTATGATGTCCGACACCATGTGTACGGCCGCAATCGAAGACTGGGACGACCCTTCGGGGGATGAATCTCGGTGCAAATGCGGTAAACCACCGGTGGGTTATGGGTCCTTGTGCGACGCAAGAATGAACACAAGACAACCACCTTACCGGACAGCACACCCCGCCACCGAGGGTCAGGCCTCCGAGGAAACTGTGAACGAGGCCGTTAGGTGGCGGGGTACAGCCTGCTCAAATCTTGAAAATCGTCTCCCGATGGGCGATGAAATCATATTCCTACGGCATGACCACAGCGCATGGAAGGCGGGCAACGGTTCCAACGTTGTTTGGTCGGCGGCACCTTTGACCGATTCCATGCCGGCCACCGCTTGCTCCTCGATGCAGCCCAGCGTGCTGCAACCCATGTTGAGATTCACATCACCAGCGATGCGATGGCCGATGCCAAATCGGACCACATCCAATCCTTCGAGACCCGCCGCGACGTATTGCTCGACTGGGTTGAGGTCCATGCCCCCAACCGGGCCACCGTTCATCTCCTTGAGGACGTCCACGGGCCTGCCCCTACCCATCTTACGGCTGATTGCATCGTCGCTACCCCCGAAACCAGGCTTCAGTGCGAGGCCATCAATCAGCACCGTGAGAAAGCTGGTCTTCCTTCCCTTGCCATTCTTGAGGTCCCCCACATGGCGGACATGACCGGGAACATCATCAGTTCCTCGCGCATTCGTGGAGGCCACATTGACCAAGAGGGCCATCCATGGTTTTCACCGTCCTGGTTGGAACGAACGCTTCGTATGCATCCTGACGCTGAACCGGAATTGAAAACACCCATGGGGGTTCTGTACAAAGGGCCCGAATCCAATCCCGAGGTGGCCATGTATGCGGCGCTTGATGAAATGGACGTGGAACGAACCCTTCTGGTGGCGGTGGGCGATGTCACGGTGGCGACGATGCTCGCCATCGGCGTGACCCCCGACCTCGCCTTGGTCGACGGCCAAACCAAACGCCAAGCCCTCGCAGAGAGCGACCTGGTCGATCTTGAACCCTTTTCCCACCGACTGACAGCGATCAATCCAGCCGGTGAATTGACACCTTCCCTGCACCAAGCCATCCAACACGCTTTGAGCAACGATGGTTCAACGGTCATCGTGGTCGACGGTGAGGAAGATTTGGCGCCGTTGTTCATTCACCTTCTTGCCCCCGTCCATGCCGTGGTGGTGTACGGTCAACCCAGGGAAGGGGTGGTGGTTCAGTCCAGTCGGCTCGAAACCAAAGCACGATGCCGACGATTGCTCGAATTGTTTGAGGTGCGTTGATTGCCTCAACCCTTGGTTTCCATCACGGTGTGCGTCCGTAACGGGGCATCCTGGATTGCGGGTTGCCTCGATGCCTTGAAGGCTCAGACCTATCCAAACATCGAGATTCTTGCTGTCAACGACGGTTCGGATGATGGAGCCGAGACCATCATGGACCCCTATCACGATCCCGATGGTACCAACGGTCCATCGGTACGAATCCATCATCAAGCGCCTCTTGGCCTGTCGGCGGGCCGTCAATGGGCACTTGAAGCGGCTCGAGGGGAATGGGTGGCCATCACGGACATCGATGTCCGTCCCGAACCCGACTGGATTACCAACCTCATGGCTGAATCAGAGCCGATTTCCCACGCCGAACGCATTGTGGCCGTGACAGGAAGAACGGTGTTTGAACAGGCGAGCGATTTGGTCAGCCGTCTTCGTTCGGTTGAAATCGCTTCAAAATACCGTTCCCGCCCAAGACGGACAAGCCTGGCCAACGGACCGTGTTCGATGTTCCATCGGCAGGCGTTGGTCGAGGTGGGTGGGTTCGACCCTGCTTGGTACCACGCAGAGGACATGGAAGTGAGCCTGCGCCTTCTCGATGCTGGTGGCACCATCGTCTACGCACCAGAAGCCATCGTGCGCCATGTTCCCGAATCCGGCATCAAGCATTTTCTCTCAAAACGCAAGCGGGATGCTCGCGCCCACGTCCGCATTGTTCGCCATTTCCCACGGCGAAAGCGCCAAGGTCCGGGCTTTGATTTTCTCGGAAGTTCAAGCATGGTGTTGTGTTTGCTTCCGTTGTGGTTGGCTATTCTCTCGGCCGGCGTTCCGTTCCTTTGGTCTTTGGCCAGCGGTGACCTTTCGAATCCCACCTCCTCGTTGGATCGCTGGGAGGTTCAGGTGTTGGGTGTCTCGGCTACCTTGTTGTTGTTTCACGAATTGCTGTTGTGGCGTGGCCCGCTGGGAGTGGTCAATCGGGAAGTGATGCGTTCCACCACGGGCAGCAAGCTCTTGGCCATGTTTGCTGTTCGGGGCTTGACCCTTCGGTGGTCGGTCGCCCTCTGGCATGGCTTGTTGCTTGGGTGCATGGACGCCTTGCTCAGGCGGAACGGCCATTGAGTGCCATCAGTCGATGTTTTCGTCGCCTGGGGGGACCCGGCTGGCGTGGTTAAGTGCAAATCCAGAACCCATCAAAGCGATGGTGACCGAGTACACACCAACATCCATCCAACCCGAGTGTTGGATGCCGAACCAGAAGTAGAAGGCGAGGCCGGAGAGAAGGCACCATGCGGCAAGGGTTCGCTGACCACCGCCGATGGTCAAATCGTTGAGGGCGGGCCACGTGTCGTTGTTGAGCAGGCCTTTCAACCACGCCGAGACATCGCTGCGTTCTGAAATGGTCTTCAAGCCGTAGCCGATCATGGCCAAACAGGCAACGAGGAAGATGGAATCGCCCAAGGGCTCGAAATGGAAGCCATCAATCGCACTACCAAAGGCAGCGTTGGTGGTTTCAAAGGTCAGCAGACCACCCCAAGAAACACGCTGGTTCGGGAGCGCCATGCTGAACATGTTGAGGACAGCAAGCAGAATCCCCCAGGCTCCCATGAACACCATGGCAGGAGCGTAAACAGGAACAGGGCCGTCCACTTTTTTCGTGGTGTCCGTGCCACCAGCGTCGTCGCTCATGCCCTCGCCGACTGGAGTGGTGCATTTAAGCACACCGAAGGGTGAAGCCCTTGTTCAGACAACCTGTTCACAACGACGTCTGGTGGTGGTAGTTGGCAGCGAAGACGATGCCTATTTCTTCCTCAGCGGTGGACATGATTTCCTGAGCGTTGATGTTGGGGGGGATGCAGGAGTTGATTTCCTTTGAACGACCATAACGGCCCTTGCTGACCGTTCGGGCGGTGATGAGGCCGAGCATGTCAAGGTTGGAAATGAGTCCGGAAATTCTGCGTTGAGTCAGCGGGTTTTGCCGGATATACTTGCACATTTGCTGGTAGATGTCGTAGACTTGGCCGGTTTGCACGTTGCGCAGGCCGTTGCGTTCGTTGATGATGACGGAGGCCAGCACCAATTTTTGTTGACTTGGTAGCGAGGCGATGACAGGGGTCATCTGGTCGGATTCGATTTGACTTTGGGCCACGCGAACATGGTTTTGATCCACGTGCTCGTCCCCGGCTTGTTCAGCCTTCTCTGCAGAGATTCTCAGAAGGTCAAGCGCGCAACGAGCGTCGCCGTGCTCTTGGGCGGCCAGTGCTGCACACAATTCAATGACACCTGAACCGAGGACGTTCTCGTTGAGGCCGTTTTTTGCACGCTGGCGAAGAATGTCCTGAAGCTGTTCAGCGTCGTAGGGTTTGAACAACACATCGAGTTGCCCCAGTCGGGAGCGAACTCGCGGGTCAAGGAAATCGGTAAACTTGAGATCGTTGGAGATGCCAATAACGCACGCACGGGCGTTGTTGAGGGACGAATTCATGCTGGTCAGGTTGTAGAGAAGATCGTCCCCCGCCTTGCGAACGAGGTGGTCGATCTCGTCCAGAACGATGACAAACACCCCACCTCGCTGGTCCATTCGGCGCACGAGTTCGTTGAACACACGGTCGGTTGGCCACCCAGTGAACGGAATCTCGTCTTGTTCGTGAGCTTCAAGCAACGAATTTCCAATGTGACTCAGTACTCTGTACTGCGTGTCGATTTGGCGGCAATTCACCATGATGGCCTCCACCTTCCGATTCATCGTTTCACCCTTCACCTTGAGGTGATGGCATACGTAATCGGTGACAGCGGTTTTCCCCGCTCCGGTGACCCCGTACAAGGTCATGTTGGAGGGAATGTGGCCCTTGAGTGCCTCCCAAAGGTTGTAGGAGATTTTCTCAATCTCTTCCTGCCGATGGGGCAGTTGTGCAGGGCGGAAATTGTGGCGAAGATTTTCTTTGTTTTTGAAGAGGGTTTTTTGCGAAATGAACTTGTCAAAGATGTTTGGTTCCATCTCGGTTCATCTCCTATTTATACCAGCGACAGAAGAGTCCTCGCCGGACTCACCGCCATGGTTTCGGTGAGTCCGAGTCCCCCTTATATGCCTGTCCACGGTTGAACTTGGGAGAGGTTCAATTCAACTGGAATCAACCGGTTAAAATGTGATATAAAGGCACCCCATTTTTTTCAAAAATGAACATTTTGCAACCGCTCTCGCGTTCACGAGGGCGGCAGGGTGAACGACCATTCTGAACCGGTCCAAACCACCACTTGCCCGTCGCGAAGGTGGTGGACATGAGAGGGGTGGTCGGGAAGGGCGTCGGTCAAGACCGGCGAGTAAGGGCTTGCATCGTCGATGAACGTATGGGTGACCCCGAGGGGTGTCGTACATCGACGAGCCAACGACTCGATATCTGCAGGCTTGTGATGGTGCGTGGATGGGACCCAATCAGGAAAACCCATCTCAATGATCGCCAAATGAGACCGTTCAATCGCTTCGTAAAGGGCGTCGCACGGGCCAGAATCACCGCTGTGAACGAAGGAAGCTCCGCTTTCGTGTTCAAATCGATAGCCGTGGGGTTCGACGGCATCGTCGTGATGAACATCAAAGCGTTCCCAGGACCATCCGTCATCGGTACCTCCAACATCCCTCATGTCCCACTCAACGGCGTCAAGCATGCTTTCAAGCGAACCGGGGAAGGCCAGTTGGCAGAGGGAGGAGAGCCGCTCCTTCACAAACGGCGTTCCGACCACACGCAAGGGCTTCGTACCCTCCCGGTCGGAGATGTATTTTCGTTCGAGCAGCAGAAATGGAAAGCCAAAGACATGGTCACCGTGAACATGGGTAATGAAGACGGTCTCGATGCTTGCAACATCGTGACCCAGCCGACGCAATCCCGCGAGCGCAGTGGGGGGTGCATCGATGATGTGCTTGCCGTCAATCATCGCGAACGAATGGTGTCGGCCATGAGGGAGGAAGGCGTTCCCCGTTCCCATCATGTCCACGCGATGGGCCATGAAGCGCCGACGCTCTCGTTCTTCTTCTGCTCATCGGTGGTGCGGGATGGCAAGGGTGATGTGAAGTCATACCAACCATGATATAGCGACCTTTGATGGAAAAACCAACCCCCAAGGGGCTGAGGTGAGGAAATGGCGTCCGATTGGTCCGCAAAGAACCCCTACATGACAAAAATTACCGAGAATTTCATCCTCAACGGAGAAGGCTCTCGCAAAGAAACCCGTCACATTGTCTTCGAACTCGGGGACTCCGGACTGGACTACAAAGTCGGCGACGCCCTCGGCGTGATTGCTGAAAATCCCCCTCACATCGTCGAGGAACTGATCGACGTGCAGGGATGGGACCGAGACATGAGCGTGACCACTCACAACGGCGAGCGAACCCTCTACGAAGCCCTCAAGAAGGATTTCGAAGTTCACATGGCGAACAAAAAATTCGTTCATTCCCTGGCAGAAAAGGTGGTTTCCAGCGGCATGAGCATCTCGATGAACATGCTTTCCAGAACCCGAAACGCGTCGACTTGGCAGGCCAGCGATGACGAACCCACACCCTCCGCTTTGCGCCCTTCTGCACCATCCGACGACCCGGCCTCCAAAGTGGAAGCCATCAACGCCGACGCTGACACCATCGCCGATTATCTCTGGACCAGGGACTACATCGACATCATGCGTGAATTTGACGTCAAGTACGCCCCTGAAGAGTTCATGGAACTCGCTGACAAACTGAAACCTCGGTTGTATTCCATTGCCTCGTCCCATGACGCCCACCCGGGCTTCGTTGAGTTGACCGTGGGTATCGTTCGCTTCGAATACAACGGTCGAGCCCGTGGTGGTCTGTGCACCCAATTCATGGCCGATGAAATTGACACGTCTGGTGCGCCCATCGGCGTCTTCATGTCGCCTACCAAGTCGTTCATCCTCCCTGAGGATAAAGAAACCGACATCATCATGGTCGGACCAGGTACGGGCATCGCTCCGTTCCGTGCCTTCATGGAACAGCGTGTTCACGACGGTGGCGGCGGTAAGAACTGGCTCTTCTTTGGAGACCAGTCAGAGAAAACCGAGTTTTACTACAAGGATGAAATTGAGTCGTGGATTGATGAAGGCCATCTGTACCGGTTTACCACGGCGTGGTCTCGAGACCAAGAAGAGAAAATTTACGTTCAACATCGCCTCAAAGAACACGGCGCTGAAATTTGGGAGTGGTTCGAGCGAGGCGCTTACTTCTACATCTGCGGCGACAAGCAGTACATGGCCAAAGACGTTCACCGAGCCTTGATTCAAATCGCTATCGACCACGGCGGTATGTCCGAAGACGACGCCACGCACTTCATCGAGAAGACCATGATGAAGGAGCAAAAGCGCTACTTGCGCGACGTGTACTGATCACTCCATCGGCAGTGGTATGCTCACCACCGGCAGACCAGCCTTCTGTGCAGTTTCTTCCATACGTTTGGTCCATTTTGATTTCGGACCGGGAAACGCCAACATGTGCGTGGCATACTTGACCATGCGGTCGGCGAGATCCGCCACCGCTTCAGGTCGGCCCGTGTCCTCGGCCCTGTTTGGGCGAGGGCTCGTCCATGCTTCTTGAAACACGGCCAGTGGGATGTTGTTGTTGTCTGCCCAACGTTCAGCCAGATAGTCAACACCACTGGCACCTCCTAAAATCACCACATCCGGATATCCGTTGTACTTGACCCATAATTCGAGTTCTTGCTCGATAAAGCTGTAGTCGTAGTAGCGTGAATTGCCACAAATGATGAGGTTGATCACGACACCATCGTTGTTGAGGTCCTTCCCTGCGAGTTCACCGAGCACCGTCTCTCCTGATTTGCCGTTCCTGCCCATGCGTGGCTATAGGTGTGTGCACATATCAATCTTCGGCCCAAAAATCACAAAAATCCCCGAAAAACCGAAATCAATAACCAGCAACTTGTCTTTTTCAGGTTCTCTTTTCTTCGGAACCAGTTGGGAATTTCCAAGATTGGTTGGCAAGAAGAAGACGATGGGACTCCATGTTTGAAACCTCGACATTTCATCGATGCGTGGCCTGTTGAGAGAACACAAACAAGTGAAAGAACCGACCGCTTTGCTCATAGATTGACTCGGCTGCCGTAGAGGCATGGGCTTCAAGCGGGTGCTGATTGCCAACAGAGGAGAAATCGCTCTTCGCATCTTGAGAACACTCCGTGACATGGGCATTGAGGCGGCCATCATCCACGGTCGAGAAGACCGCCTGTCGCTTCCGGTGCAAATGGCCGACATCGCTTACCCAAACTACCGAAGCAACCCGCTCGATTCCTACTTGGACATCGAAGCCGTTGTTCAAGCCGCCAAAGAACTCGAATGCGATGCTGTCCATCCCGGCTACGGCTTTTTGGCCGAGAATGCTGCCTTCGTCGCTCGCCTCGAGGAAGAAGGCATCACGTTCATCGGCCCAGCCTCGGGCGTCATCACGCTGCTCGGTGACAAAATTGAGGCTCGAGCCGCCATGGAGGCGGCCGGTTTGCCAACAGCCAAGGGCTCTTCAGAACCCATTGCCAGCGCCGATGTTGCCAGTGCGCTCGCTGATGAAATCGGTTACCCAGTGATCATCAAAGCCGCAGCAGGCGGTGGCGGCATCGGCATGCAAATCGTTGAGCAAGCCGACCAGTTCGAGAGTGCGCTCAAACTCTGCCAGTCTCGTGCAAAGTCAGCCTTCGGCGACGAGCGGGTTTTCGTTGAGAAGTACATTCAGGGTGCGCAGCACGTGGAATTCCAGGTGCTGGCCGACGGGAAAAACGCCATTCATTTCGGCGAGCGCTTCTGTTCCATCCAGCGGCGCCATCAGAAACTCGTGGAAGAAGGCCCGTGGCTCACCGATGAAAAGCGAGCCGAAATTGGAGCATTGGTGTGCAAGGGAGCAGAATCCGTTGGCTACAAGGGTCTGGCCACGTTTGAGTTCCTGCGGGACGCCAACGGCGATTTTTACTTCCTCGAAGTGAACCCTCGTGTTCAGGTTGAGCACACCGTTACGGAGCTCATCACCGGACACAACCTCGTCGAACTTGGTATTCGTGTCGCCCAAGGTGAAGCCCTCCCGCTCAAGCAAGAGGACATCACGTGGCGGGGCCATGCCATCCAGTGTCGTCTTAATGCCGAGGACCCGAGGGAGTTCGTCCCAAGTCCCGGCCGCCTGTGGGAGTGCCATTTCCCCAGCGGCTTCGGTATCCGTTGCGACACCCACGCCCACGCTGGTTACGAAATGCCGGGCTGCTTCGATTCTCTTCTTGCCAAATTGCTGGTGTGGGGCAGGGACCGCGAGGACGCGGTTCGTCGTATGAAGACGGCCCTGGACGAAACGATGATCACGGGCGTGGAACACCTCATTCCCCTGCACCGTCGTATCATGGACGAGGAAGATTTCAACAACGGCGATATCACGATTCAGTACATCGAGATGCATCAGGAACTGCTCGGTTGACATTGAAAGGTGGTTGTCATGAGCGTCCTTATCGTTGGAAGTCTTGCATACGATTCCGTTTCATCACCAGCAGGACAGGTGGTGGATGCACTCGGGGGCTCGGCCACTTACGGCGGACTTTCCTGCCAGTTTCATCTCCAACGTCTCGACCTTGCAGGTGCAGGTTTGGTCGGTGTGGTTGGCTCGGATTTTGCAGCGAAGGACCGCAGCGTTTTGGAACATGCAGGATTGGACCTTTCAGGCTTGGTCGTTGCTGATGGCGAGACCTTCCGATGGGAAGGTGCCTACACCGGAGCCATGGCGGAGGCCGAAACCTTGGCCACTTACCTGAACGTCTTCGAGCACTTCCAACCCGACGTGCCTGAGCACCTCAACACCCCTGTCGTTCTCTTCTGTGCAAACCTTCACCCTGCCATCCAACAAAGCGTGATCGAACAAACCACACCTCAACGGCTGACCATGCTCGATTCAATGAACCTCTGGATTTCAATTGCCAGAGATGCCCTGCTTGAAACCATGCGCATGGTGGATTTGGTCATCATCAACGATGGCGAGGTTCGGATGTTGATGGACGATGCAAACATCGTCCGTGCGATGCAAGGCTTGGCGGAGATGACCGGCACGAACACCCTCGTCGTGAAACGGGGTGAGCACGGTGTCTTGGCTCTTCATGACGGCTCGTTCATCGCCCTGCCGGCCTACCCAACCCCCGATGTCGTCGACCCGACCGGTTGCGGCGATACGTTTGCCGGTGCGCTGGCAGCTCATCTCTCGCAGCACACCTCCGCCCTGACAAGGGAAGAACTTCACGAAGGCCTGATGGTGGCCACCGTCTCGGCCAGTTTTACGCTTGAGGCGTTTGGCACCGAGGCGCTTCGTGCCCTTGACGATGTGGCTTTTGCCGAGCGATACGCATCCTACGTGTCCATGGTGCAGGGATGAATCAGTCCTCATCAAGGCGAGGAACATTGACCGTTTCTTCCTCGCCTCGACTGGGTTGTAAATCACTGAACGAGAGGGCGTCCAAATCGGGTTCTTGTTCGCTTTGGATGGTGCTGGCTGCAGCGAGAATTTGTTCCGACCTTGCTCTCAGGCGTGCAGTCTCTTCGGCGTCCAACACACCCCCATTTGCTTCGGAGAGGTTGGACATGACGGCGCTCGGTTCAGGGCGACTCGCTTCGGCCTGCTCTCGCAGCGCTCCCGATGTTTCCGTTGTCGCAAAAGGACGAGGCCGTTGAGCGGGTCTGAGTCGGTTGATGAGCCCCTCCGAACGGGAGAGCAAGGTGCTGGCCCATGCTTCCCTACGTGAGGCGTTTGGTCGCAGCGAACGTGCCCGACGCGGCTCAAACATCGTGTCTTCGATGGTTCGCTGTGGCCTTGGTGACAACAGGGATTCTCGCGCAACAGCGGGTGGGACAGGTTCAACGGGGGGATCAATCATTTCGGCATCGAGCACCATGTCAGCATCGAGCACCTGTTGTTCATCGAGGAGGGGAAGGTCAGGTGTGTTCTCTTCTGTCGCGGGCATGAGGCCGGGTACATGGGCTTCATCTCGGTTCATGAAGGAAGGGATGAACACCTGCGTCTCCTGTTCGGAACGCTCTCCTTGGTGCATGGGTGGTGGAGAAAACGGAACGAGCACCGGTCGGTTGACGGGTGTTGGGCTGTGGTCAACGGGATAGGTGTTGGCCGTCGTGGTTGTTTGGGTTGCAAAATAGCCCGGAATAAGATGGGACATCATGACGCTGGTCACCGGCTCGGGTTCTTGGGTTGGCGTCCATTCAGGAACGATGTCGTCCAGGCCCCATTCTGTGGATTCTGTACCTTCGTCATTGGATGCGAGGAACATGTCCACCGGTTTGGGTGTATGAATAACGACCGGAAGTTCCGGAGCCGGTAGGACGTCGCCCGCTGACCAGTCAGCGGTCCTTTCTGCTTGAATAGCCGCTAACATGTGCCTGACTTGCGACAAGGATTTCCCGTTGGCCAAATGGTGGAACATGAAACTGAGACGATTGAGCGTACGCTCGTTCCCATGGACCACGAAGTTGTCACCGGAGGTTGTTTGCATGGCCAAGGTCGGCTGTTTGGTGATGAATCGTGCCAGAATCATGCCACTTCCCGCACCCATGAACGCCAATCGGTAGAGCGGAGGAACCATCAGTCTGTAGCCGATCCATAGCATGGCGAAACCGAGGATGAGCATCCACGCTGGTGCGAGGTTGGTCGAGTAATGTTTCATGGTGTGAATGGCGTTGATTCGAACTTCAAAGGTGGCTTGCCGTTTGCCTTGAATGCTGAGCATCCGCTCATCGAGCGTGATGTTCACCCGTTCTGCTGGTTCGGCCAACCGCAGTGAGGTGAACGTTTCAACGTCCGAGTCACCGGTTGGAACAGAACCCTGTCCAATCTCGTGCATCCCGCTGCGTGTGGAGCCCTGCGAGGTTATCAAACCACCGCAGATTGAGCGGAATCTCGGTCGGAAAAACAGGGGTCAATCGAAACGCCGAATCACGCTTCGTGCTTGGTGGCCACGGCCGAACCCATGATGCGTGGCTTTGCGTCCAACTGGGCGATGAGCAACGGCGGGGGAGAGGTGCGGCGGATGAACAGCGGATGTTCCCATTCAACGATCATGGTCGAACCGTTGACCGCTTGGATTCTGCCCACCACAAACTGAAGGTCAACGCTGGCATGAACGACGTCTCCCACTTCAAGGGCCCGCTTTTGGAACGGGGAGACGGTGAGGTCGATGGACGAGGAAGCGTGTTGCTCGAGAGCGAGGGGAACAGACGTGTTGGTGCGTTTGTCGTCAACAGCGGGGTGAACGATGAGGGTGCTGCCGTTGAGGTGATCTTCGTTGGCGTTTCGAAGCGCTAATCCGACGCGGTCACCCGCTGAAGCCGTGTCCACATCGTCGTCCATCACCTGCAAGGACTTCGCCGTCCCACCTCCGTTGGCAGGGAGGAGAACGAGTTCATCGTGCACCTTGACCTGCCCTGCTTGGACGTACCCGATGGCCACCAAGCCGATGCCCTTCACGTTGAAATGTTGGTCAACGGGCAACACCAACGGTGCAGCGGCGTTGGCCGCCAACACGCTGTCGATGTCATCCATCAAGGCGTACATGCGTTCCCTGAGATGGATGCCGTCGTTGGACTCAAAGGTCCATGCCGACAAGCCGGCTTGATTGAACAGCATCTTCACTTGGTCCTCGTCCACCCACGACCCCTGGGGGGGGTTGATGACGGCGAGACCTCGTTTGATACCCGCACTGGCAAAAGCAACCAACGCTTCACCAAGCGTGGCATCAACAGCCGTCACTTCGATGATGCCGGCTTGGGCGGTTGACAAGGCATTGAGGAACGGACGCAAACGTTCGGGGTATTTGGCGGGGCGAATCAACGAGATGATTCGGGCGCCATCGGGTCCGTTTTCCTTGTGCACGTAGGTGTGGACGTCGCGTTGGTCAGCCGCTTTCGCGATGCTTTTGGCCAATTCATCCGAGGCGATCACGGCGACGTTGAGCACGACCATGTTCCCACGACCTGCCTTTGCTTGATGAATCCATAGGTGGTCATTCTTGGCGCTTGGCCTTTTGCGCCAGCATGTTGTCCCGAATGGCTTTGGCCTTGTTCCAGTCCTCGGTTTCCTCCTCTGAAGAAGGTGTGAATTGAGGCACAGGAATGGGGCGCATCATGGAATCGATGGCGACGAAAAAGAAGTACCCCTCGCAAATGATGCTCTTTTCCCAGGTGGCCTTGCTCATGGTGTACGCCGTGACTTTCGTGCAAGCCGTGTGGCTGCTGGTGAACACCACGCGACCGGTCACTTCCAACAAGTCACCCTGACGGGCGGGAGCGATGAAGGTCAGTGTGTCGATGGAAATCGTGACAAATTCGCGGTGGGCAAATTTGGCACAAGCGATCCCACCTGCTTTGTCCATCAGCGAGAGTAATCGACCACCAAACAAGGTGTCGTAGGCGTTGGTGTCTTGTGGAAACACCTCTTCAATCAGGGTCACCGGTTCGGTGGAATAAGGCTCCATGAACCTGCCAACCTGTTCTCCCTCATAACTCATCTTCAATTCAGCCAGCCAAAGGCCGTCAAATCGGTATGCAGAGTCGGAAGAGCGACGAGATTTTAGGTGGTCAAGGCTTCCGGGGAGCGTAGGTGACACCATGCCAACCGAATCGCCCCGCAAAATAACGCCGATTTTTCTGATGCTTTTGATGCTACTCGCACCCTTTGCGTCTGCCAACGTGACCACGTTTTCGAACGGAGATGCGTCCGTTGACGTTGAAATTCGAGATGGAAACGATCTCGCCAATCTCGTGGATGGGAGCATTGACCTTCCGGACGGTGAAACCGTTACGAGTGCCTCCATGAAGGTCTCCACCACGATGGTGGAGCACGGAGCACATGTTCGCATTGATACGGACACCATGCCCCGTGTGTGGAATCCAGACTACAACAACCAACTCACGGAATTCTCCGATAAGGCATTGTTCACCTACGAGGACGGCTCTGATGCCACGCCTGTTTCGCTGGCCGCCGAAGGGTTCCTGACCGATTTTGAAGGGACAGACGGTGGTTTTGCGGACGCCACCGACCCCAACACCATGCCCTCAAGCGGCGTTGCATGGCAACACGGTGCGTTGACCAGTGCGGACACCCCTTCCAGCTGCGCCTCGGGTGCGGATTGCTGGGGAACAAACCTCGCTGACAGCAATTACACGGACGACCACGACACCGACAACAACGGCATCGGCGAAGCCTTCCAAGTGGCCATGTACAGCGCAGAGTTGTTTGTTGACCCGCTGCTGAAGGACAAAACCGCTTACTTTGATTCCTGGCACAACCTTGAGACCCGCGCCGGTTCACAAGCCAACTCCAAGCGGTTCTCAGACTGCGCTTACCTTGAAATCCGCGAATCCCCCAACCCCGGATTCCCCCCCGGTTACAACCCAACGGATTTCTCCTACCTCCCCATTGACCAAACCTCCAACGGCTTGACGTTTGGTACGAACTTTGCTCAAGGCGGTGGCGGTTTCTCTGGCACCAACGGGCGCATCGACTCCGCCTGCAGCGGTTTGCTCAACGGGAGCAATCCGCACTACGGCCTCGCGGGTACGTCCACCACCCCCCAGAACCCCTCCGGTTGGATCACGCTCGAGGTCGACCTCACGGATTTCATTGACAAGTACGTCCAAATTCGCTTCGTGATGCACCACACGGCTCACCCCGGCATGAACCTCGACGACAACATGTCCGGCTGGTATGTCGACAACTTCCGCTTGGGCGACCTTCTCCCTCAGAGTGCCAGCATGACCGTGCGGGGCATGACGCCATCGGTGTTGGGAGGCGATAACCATCCAAACGGATACGGTATCCTCACGCTCGAAGCCGAGACCACCACCTCCGCCACCTTGTCGGTTGACGTGCTTGACACCAACGGCAACCTCATCTACGGCAAAGACGGAAGCGCCATGGCAGGTCTTCGCGGCGACATCATCGAATTGTGGAACATCGACACCCGTCAATACCGGGCGGTCAATCTAAAATTCAATTTTGATTCTGGGCCAGACCGACTCTCAACGCCGGTCCTCCACGGATTCAGCATCGGTTCTCGGGTGGGGACCGGATTCAATTACTCCGCCTTTGGGCCTTCCTCCATCGATAACGGCGTTTGGTCGACCATGGGCGGTGGATTCCCGATGATCTACACCCCCGACCTCCGACTGACCTCGTTCTCACCACCGGTTGAACGAAGCAAGTTCAGTTACCCCATCACCTCGGTCACACCCTACATTCAGGACGATTGTTCTGAGTCGCCCAGCATCGAGATCACACCGGTCGGCTCCACCACGCCCGTGAACGTTACCGACGGCGTCAAGAGCGTCTTTGCGGCCCCCATGTTCGGATTTACCTCGGTCACGGCCTATCAGGGCCCTTGCGATGTTGGTGGCATTTGGTTTGACCTTGAGTTCGGTCATCATGCAGAACACATGCGCATCGATGTCGCTGACGACGGCGACGTCGACTACGGTTACCTTGAGCCAGCCTTTGACATGTTTGGGCGTCAAACCACGTTTGTATCCAGCACCGTCAATCAGGTGAACTACGCTGCCGATTCCGCCACGCTCACCCTCGATTTGAACGGTGAGGCCAGCGGTGGTGTCTTCATGCTTCCCGAAGGCGCAGAAGTGTCTGCTGCCGACATCTCCTTTGACCAAGTGAGCATCCGTTCAAACTCCGACCCGCAAGAGGGCTTCAAGCTCTCCTTGATGGCGGGTTCGCAATCCGTTGAGTTGGGCGATATGCCCAACGCCAGCGTGTTGTTCCCCGAATCGTTGACGCCTCCAATGGACTTCAAAGGCGCCTTGAATTCCTTGCTGAGCAACCCCTCCGTGGCCGGAACGCACGAGGATGCCTTTGGCCGATACTGGGTGAAGTTCAGGTTCATGGTTGACTCTCCCAACGCTTCATCGGGTACGACGGCCAAGTTGGTCAACTTGGACGTGGTCTACAACTACTCGACCACCTTGGGTTCCAGCGATGGCTTGGACATCGAATTGAACCAGGGTGTTGCATTGTGGACCGGTGGTGCCACCGCCACCGTGCCCGTTGCCGTCTATACCGACACCGGTGGTGGCGTGCTGCTCAGCGACCTGAGCGTGTCGTCCTCCACAGGATACGCCAACACGTTGACGTTCACGGACAATCCAGTGGGTCTGTATCCAAACGGCGAGATTTACGAAGTTGTGACCACGCACACGGTTGACCCGCTGACGGGAACCTCGCTCTCCGAAGCGTGGTTGACGTTTGAGTCGCCGGGCGGCTTCATCAAGTTCTCATGGAGCGATTTCATGTCGTTCGCCGAAGCAAGCGATGAGCACAACCACGTCACGCTGGAGTCAACATCTTCGGCCACGGCAATCACCAACGGACATGAAATCACCTGGCACTTCCGTGTGAATCCCACCTGGGACGACACCGACGCCGTCCGCGTCTATGCGGGTCTTACGACTGCCAACAACATCAACGGGCTGCCCGACGCTGTGCTGTTTGATCCAGCCGTTGGCAACGCCGTCGAAAACGATGCAGGCATCACCATGTTCCAGTTGCAGAACAGCATTGGTGTAGAACAAGCGTTGACCGGTGCTGAGTCCGGTCAAGACATCAACCTCATCGGACAAGTGCGTCTTCAGGACTTGAACGAAGCACCCGACCCCAGTTCCTACTACCTCGTTCTCGAACTGAAGCACGTCAACACGACCGACGGCAACCTGACCATCGAGTGGGAAGAAGTGGCGAACCGGTCCGGTGTCATTGGTGGCGACTTCAACTGGAACATCGATTTGGGTAACGCTGCAGGAAGCGAGACCTACCGGTTCGCTGTTCGAGGCTATGAGGGCGGCGACCTGCTGTGCCCACCGTCGGAATACAACCCAGACGAAACGTGTGCGATTCCGTTCGACATCACCATCGATACCTACGAGCCCAACCTTCTCGAAATCCAAGTGTTGAGTCCAGGCACCGATGCGAGCGTCGATTCCAACTGGCGAACGCTGCTCGACGACACGTGGGTCGTTCCACAGCAAGCCCAGAAGATTCGCATGTCAAGCCAAGACTTGCCCAACCCACCGGCAACGCTCGACCTTCACCTCTGGGTGGAGCACGACCACGACGGCACCAACGAACAACCTCAAGACGGTATTCCCCAACCTGAGGAATACATTACCGTGACCATGACCGGTGACGGTGAAGCACCCACCGCCAACTACACTGGCGAATACAACGACTACGCCAACCAAGGGCTGGAAGGCAAGGTGTCGCTTTGGGTTGAAGGCTACGATTTGGCGGGCAACCCCATCGATGGTGGTGCACCAGGATTTGACAACGACCGGGTTACCTACGTGTCGATGACCTCCAAGTCTCCGGTGATTCGCAACTTCTTTATCGAGGATTCCAAGGGCAACGGCTTCCTCAACTCCAACGAGTTGCAGTGGGACGGCACGTGGAACCAAACCATGTACGCTGGAAACACCTACCACCTCATCCTTGAGGCAAGCGACGACAACGGATGGCGCGACGTGGACTTCTTCAAGATCAACCTCGACAAAACCACCGATGCTGAAGGCAAGGTGCAAGACATGAACGTGTGGTACTTCCCGCGCAACGAAACCGCTTGGTCCGACAGCCCCCACATCAGCATCGTCAACGACGGCAACGTGGCGCCCACCATGCTCACGATGGACAACACCGCCCTTATCGACCCGTTCGAAGCCGATTTCATCTTGAACATCCCGATTCGCATCAATTGGGGTGTCGTTGGTCTTGACGGCAAGGACATCGAGCCAAAGTTGCAGATGCAAGACCTCGACAACCCGCTGTACACCATGCTTTCGGGTGTGCCCGGTCGCTACATCCAGATTTGGCGATACAGCGACGGCATGCAGTTGGACTTCCGCACCGATGAAGCGAACAACCTCATGGTGACGCCGTACTTTGAAGACCTCAGCGAACCCTACACCAGCGACGTTCGGGAAGGCTTCGTGTATGCGGGCGACACGGTTCGATTTGCGGGTCAATTTGCCTTCCGAGAGGGAATTTACGACAGCGTGTACATCAACCCTGAAGTTGAATTGACCATGGAAATTGTGCGCCAGAATGCCGCAGAAGATTTCGGAAAGGGTTACATCGCCACCCCCGGCGAAACCGTGCTGCACACGTTCACAGGCGGTGTCTTTGACATCAACATCACCGCACCCGTGTTTACCAACGAGTACACCTACACCTTCCGCTTGATCAACCTACCAACCGGTGCTGAGGACTTCACTTCGGCGTTGTGTGCCACGTCCACTTCGTACGGTTGTGGCACCTTTGAACTCAAGGTTGACCGTACACCTCCAGAAGTGGTGGCCAACACGTGGCTTGCCGAACGAGGTGCTTTGCCCGCCTTGGACGAGAACCGCCCCATCGCCAACGTGTTGTCCACGGCCACCTACCACTGTGTTGACATTCAGGTCCAAATCAAGGAACAAGAAGCCATGTTCCCCGGTGACTTGCAGGTCAATTGGATGTTCTACAGCAACGACATCAACTACTTCCCTTGGCCCGAATTCAACCAGATTTCGGACGGCGAACCGATGACGGAAACGCTCAGCCTCACCACCATCGCAGGCGGCTACCTGGCAACGGCCACGTGCGTTGATTTGTGGCCGGTCGGCGAGGGCGTGTTCGATGCCAATCCAACCACCACCAAGGAACAAGCACCGCTGTTGGTGTTCTGGGTTTCCGGTGTTGACTCCGCAGGTTCCAACGTTCGTTTGGGCGGTGGACCACAAGAAGACGGCACCGTTCTGCCCATCTTCTCCAGCGAAGCGAAGTACAAGTCGCAATACACCTTCATCCACGAAGAAGCCACCTTCGAAGTTCGAGACGTGCTTCTCGATGATGACCCTCGCGTGGGTGATTCAATGAAGATGCAAATCAAGGTCAAGAACACGGGGACAATGTCCGGCGTGGCAGAATTGGTCATCAAGTCGGTGACCGACAGCGGCACGCCAGTGGTTGAGAAGATCGTCACCAGCGAAGAACTCGGCATCGCCGAGGAGAGCGATTGGATCATCGTTCAGCTCGAACCCTTCGCTGAGCAAACCACGGGCATGTACTACACCATCAGCCTGAACGGCTCAAGCGACACCATTTACGATGGTTCAACCAGTGGCGATGTGTTCAACGTCAAGGTGGCTGAGGAAGAGGATTCCTCCTCCTTGTTGCTCATCGTGGTGCTGCTGGTCGTGGTGATTGGCGTGCTTGGCACGCTGGTCTTTGTGATGGCTCGTCGCGGTGGCGGCGGAGGCGGCTCCATGCTCGATGACGAGTACGAAGACGAAGACGACGAAGAGGCCTACAGCGAGAGCGGTAAGGTGTTGGCTGAAATTCCAGCGGATGTCGACCCGGAGATGGCTCGTGCCATGCAGACCTTCCCCCAATGGACGCAGGCCGAAATCCAGGGCTACTTCGACCAAGGTTGGACCGTGGAGTCGCTTCAAGACTGGGTCAACAACCAGTGAGGCACCCCGATGACCTCTTCGCAGGACTGGGCCGATGTGGTCTGGGCCGACCCGGACGGCGGAACCGTGATTCTCCACGGGACTTTGCCCACGGTGGTCTATCCCAACATCATGCGACCCCGCCAAACATGGCACGGCCTTGCGTTGCTTGAATCACCTGATGTCGTGGACTTGTGGGTCCAAGAGGAACTCGATGAAGCGGAATCACCCGGGGTGAATCTGACCCACTCAATGCTTTCTGGTGGTGCCTTTGGAAAATACGCTGAGGGGATTTCGGTGCTCGAAGAACTCCAAGGCGGTCGATTCCCCGACCCGGAACCTCGACGGCTCCAAAGAAACGCCATGCGACACAGCCGCCCTGTGTTCTTCATCCAACCGACCGCTGACGATTCGGATTGGGAAGACTACATGACGCTGGAGGCCAAAGCCGTCTCGCATTGGCGGTCGTTGTTGAGCATGGTTTGGGTCGGCAAGCGGTGGAAAAAAGGCGTCAAACGTCACCTGTTTGAAGCCCGTCCTCCACCCAAGGGCCAATCGGTTGACTTCGCTTCGGCCAGCGTGATGGCAGCGGTGTGGTGGGAGTTGACAGAGGCCCTGAGCACCCCTGCTCTCGTCAAACGCCGAGACACCCGATTTGCTGCTCGCATCCGTGGTGCTCTGGCCACGTTGCGGGACGAACACGGCGATGAGGCAACGCTGTTGGTTGCTTTGCACCAACCGCACCGTTCTTCGTTGCTCCAGGCGCTGCATCTCGGGCCGACACCTGAGGAGATTTCATCAACAGCGACCGACAGCGCCACCACGGAGGAGGAGTGAAATGGCAGGCGGGTCCATCGACGTTCGGGTTGAGAATCAACTCGTGCGGTTCGTGTGTCCAACCCCCATCAACCACGATGCGGTGGTGAATGAAGTGGGTGGACAGCGCAACAGCGGCGTGGTCATCAAAGCCTTGGATCGCCCTCGAGCAACCTTGGTCATCGACGAGCAAGGGCGCATTGTCGTCCACGGTACGCATCGGGTCGAAGCCGCCAGAGCAGCGGCCAAGGAATTGTTGCTCCGCCTGGGGATGGACGACAGCGGTTTGGTCGCCGAAATGGGGCCGGTGGTCGCTTCCTTCCAATTTGAACAGGCCATCAACCTGCAAGCCATTCCTGCGTCGTTGCCATCCGGCACGACCGAATTCGACGAGCGGCTTGGATGCACCACGCTCTCGGACCAGCGACACAACCTGACGGTCCAAATTTGGCCCAACGGGAAGTGTGTTGTGGCCGACGCTCGGCACGCCAACATGGTGGCAATGGCTGCCGTCTATTGGAACACCGTGTTCACCGAGCGTGGCTTTTTCGTTGAGCGCATTTGAGGGCTGTTCATGGTCTACGATGGCCCCATCCTCGACAACCACTTCCACCTCAATCGTCGTGGACTGTTCCTCGGCGCCGCCCGTGATTTTCAGCGAGCCGGTGGAACGGACCTTGTCTTGGTTCATTGCCCCGATTTTGCTGCACCCCCCGAAACCTTGGAGGGCCACAAAACCACCTATGCAGACACGCTCAAGATGGCCGAAGAGGTACGCAAGGAGATCGGTTTAGGCGTTCGGGTGGTGCTTGGCCCTCATCCTGCGGCCTTTGCTCACCAATTTGAGCGATGGGTGGCTGAGGACGGCGAGGTTGGAAAGGAGCGAGCGATTGAAAATTACCGCCATTCCATCGATGCTGCCCTTCACTTCGTTCACGAAGGTCAAGCCCACGCCATCGGTGAGGTTGGACGGCCTCACTGGGAGGTGTCGCAGGACATTTGGGACCTTTCCAACATGCTCTTGGAAGAAACCATGCACCTGGCTGCTCAGGAAAAGATTCCTCTGCAATTGCACGTTGAAGGGGAAAGCGATGCAACCTACCCGGATTTGGCGCAACGAGCCGTTCGTCAGGGCATGGATTTGAAGAAACTGATTCGTCATTACTCGCCGCCCGATGTTCGGTTGGAACACACCCACGGGTTAACGCCCAGCGTGCTCTGCGGGAAAGGGGCACTTGAACGATTGATTGAAACGCACGGTTCTGCAAGTCATGGCTTCTTCATGGAAACGGATTACATGGACGATCCTCGTCGACCTGGCGCCGTTTTGGGGCCGAAGACGGTGCCGAAGCGAACCCGTCAACTGCTTGACGCCGGTATTGACGAGGAGGTGATGTGGCACACCCACCACACCCTTCCAGTCGAGGTCTACGGGCCAAACGATGCATGAGCAATTCCCGCCTCGTCCGCCTTGGCCGCCCAGCACATTGATGAAAGAGGATGGACAGGCGAAGGTGGGAGCGCCATGTTGTCATCTCGCCGTTGGTCCGTTTTGGTGCTGATGTTGATGGTTCTCTCCTTCGCACCGCCTGTTGGCGCTCAGGTGCCCACCGCACCGGGTGTGGAAATCGATTGCGACAACAAGCAACCCGAACTTGACGTCCACCCCTTGAGCACGCCCGTGGTTGAAATCACCTGCACGGTCAAGAACCCCTCCTCCTTCCAAGAATCGATCAACGTTGAGAAAGAATGGGATGGCATCGAAGTTGACATGATGCTTGAGGAGGACACCTTTGACCTCGGTCCTGACGAAGAGGAAGATTTCCTCGTCACCTTCACGGGGCAAACCCGCCTCTCCTCTTCGCTATCCTACGACTTTACCCTCGTCGCAACCGTGACCAACGTCGGCATGTTGGACTGGCCCGAAGGCTTGTCCTCCAACGCTACCGTGAGCGGTGATTTGAACATCGCCACCTTTGGCATGGTGGACCTTGACATCTCTGACAAGAGCACACGGACCATGAAGAAGAGCGATGAGGTCAAAATTTCCTTCCAGTTCCAAAACAACGGCAACGATGACGACAACATCAGGGTCTCCATCACCAACGCCGACGTCCTCGAAGAAGCAGGCTTCACCTTCCCCGGCGGCACGTTTGTGTCGGAAAATGTTGCAGAGGATGGCATTTCCACCGTGCGTGAATTGACGGTGCGCGCACCTTCAGATGTGGTGGAGGACGAGCGCTTCCAACTGATCTTCCAAGCGGAGAGCCAAAACGACGAGGAAGCACCCGTCAGTGAACTGAGCATCTCCGTTCAACTCGAGGCCGGCAACACGGCTGGCGGACTGGGCGGCGGGCTTGAAGAAGTCAACAAAGACACCGTCGTGCTCTATGGCAGCATTGGTGCAGCCGTCCTGTTCGGTCTGATTTTCGTCCTGGCTTTGGCGAAAGCACTCCGTCGAAAAGCCAACTCGCAACCGATGTATGTCCCGCCCGTGGACGTTGAGGATGAGCCGGAAGAGGAAGAATTTGATTTCTCAGAACTCGACGATTTGTTCCCCGAGGACGGAGACGGTGAAGATGACTTCGATGCCGTCTTTGCTGACCTGTGATGAACGGGTTGCTCCGTCGTGGTGTTTTGCTTCGTAACTCGGCCGATGTGTCCCGTTTTCATGGGCAACAGTCAAAGGCTTGGTGTAGCGCACTACACCTGTTCCCCACGGAGTGTTTTTCATGTTGGGTCTTGAAGGAAAAACAGCCTTTGTCTTCGGGGTGGCCAGTGAAGACTCCATTGCATGGGCGATTTGTCAGCAGTTGGCAGCCGCTGGAGTCACCCTCTATCTGGGGTACCAGAAGCGGTTCATGAGCCGTGTGTTCCAGCTCAAGGACCAACTCCCTGCGATTGGAGGATTCTATCCTTTGGATGTCGCCTCCGACGCCACCACGGCGGAATTTTTCACTGCGTTTGCAGCAGAACATCCGGGTAAAAAGGCCGACATCCTGATTCACGCCATCGGCTTTGCTCCTCGCTCTTGCTTTGACCGACCGATTCTGTTCGTTGAAGACGACGACATCAACACGGCGATGACCATCTCGGCCAATTCCCTTCAGCGCTGTCTCAAGCATGCACTCCCCTACCTCAACCCGGGCTCGTCGACGGTGACCTTGACGTACGCCGCCTCCACGCGATTCGTGCCAAGTTACGGCATCATGTCGATGGCGAAAGCCGCCTTGGAATGCTGGACCAGGGAATTGGCTTGCCACCTTGGCCCCGAAGGCCATCGCATCAACGCCATTTCCTCGGGCCCCATCCGCACCATCGCCGCCAGCGGCATTCCAGGGTTTGATCGTATTTTGGACCACGTCGAAGCCAACGCTCCGCTCCGTCGAAACGTCAACCAGGACGACGTCGCCGGTGCAACGTTGTGGCTTTCAAGCCCGCTGGCATCGGGCGTCACCGGCCAATGCATCTACGTCGATGCTGGATATTCCATCACGATGGTTCCCGAGAGCATCATGAATTGAGGTGACGACATGACGCTGACGACCGAAGACGGCAAAGCCTGCGAGGGCATCGAACAAGGACCGTTCGAACCCATCGCCGTCATCGGTGTAGGGGCGTTGATGCCCGACGCTCACGATATTGACGCCTTTTGGCAAAACGTGCTCGATGCCAAGGTCAGCATCAAACCCCTGCCAGAAGGCCGCTGGCCCGGCCCTGTTGACCATTTTTGGAAGGAAGGCGGCCCTGGCGCCCACACCGAAGGCTTCACCTACGCCAAAATCGGAGCGCTGGTGACCGATGCGGAATTCGATTGGCGTCGTTGGCGACAACCTCCCGGGACCCTTCCGCAAATCGACCCCTGCCAGCAGTGGGCGGTAACGGTCTCAGCCGATGCCATCGAGCACGCTGGCTACGATGGCGAATCCAAGGACCTCGATCGCTCCCGAACCGGGGTGGTCTTCGCCAATGCTCTCGGTGGTGAAAACCGAAACATGTCCAACATTCGCGTGTGGTCCAACCACACCGCCGAACTGGCAAAGCAACACGGCCTGCCGGCCGACCAAGCCGACGCCTTCACGGCCTCTGTGCTCGAAGGCACGCCGCGAGTCGACGAAGACACCATGCCGGGTGAGTTGGCCAACGTGGTGTCGGGGCGCGTGGCCAACCTGCTCGATTTGCAGGGGCCGAACCACGCCATGGATGCGGCGTGTGCGTCCTCCATGGCTGCGGTGCTCGATGCTTGCCGGCTGTTGCAGACCCGTCAAGTGGACGTCATGCTCGCGGGCGCTTCGGACCGAACCATGGACCCTGCTACGTTTGCAAAATTCTCAGCCATCGGCGCCCTTTCTCCAAGCCACTCCTCTCCGTTTGATGCTCGGGCGAACGGGTTCGTGATGGGCGAAGGAGCCGGCGTGTTGGTCCTGAAGCGATTGAGCGATGCTATTCGAGACGACGATGCCATCTTCAGCGTCATTCGAGGCGTGGGCGGCTCTTCCGACGGCCGAGGAAAAGGGATCACGGCGCCGAGCCAACGCGGGCAAATTCAAGCGATAGCACGGGCGTATGCCCAAGCGGGATACCCCGCATCAAGCGTTGAACTCGTCGAAGCCCACGGCACCTCCACCAAAGTGGGGGATGCAACGGAACTGTCCACCCTGTCCCGTCTCTGGACCGGCGTTGAGGGAACGGGCAAGGTGGCGGTTGGTTCCATCAAGTCACAAATCGGCCATCTCAAGGCGGCTGCGGGTATTGCTGGCATCATGAAGGCCGTGATGGCCCTGCACCACCGCACCATACCTCCCAGTGCCAATTTCGAAACCCCCAATCCAACCGTGGATTGGAACAACATTCCGTTCTTTGTCCCAACACAGCCGCTCGATTGGCCTCGGCCAAGCGACCACCCAAGGCGTGCCGGTGTCTCTGCGTTTGGCTTCGGTGGGACCAATTTCCACCTGGCTCTCGAAGGATACGAACCCGACTACCACGCCCCGTTGGCCTCCCAATGGGACGCACGATGGCAAGCCTACAGCGGCCAATCCAGCGCCGCTGCACCGTCCATTTTCGATGGTGCGCTTGAGGCAACAATGACGCACGAGGCGCTCAAAGCCGTTGAGGGAGGCGTTCTGTTGCTTTCAGGAGATTCCTTGGAAGAGGTGGCGGCACAACTTGGGGCCTTGTCGTTCAGCGGCCCGTTGTTTGACGACGACCCGCGGGGGCGACGCCTCTCCGAAGCCTTGCAAACCGCCAGCGGTGCATTTGAGGCGACAGCCGCCGTTCGCTTGGCCGTGGTGGCCACGTCCTGGGCCGAATTTTCCAAGCGCCAAACCCTGGCCGCCCAAGCCCTGGCTGACAAAGACAAGTGGGGGTTCCTGCAGGCTCAAGGGGTGCTGGTGACCGACCAGCCGGCCTTGCCAAGCGAAGCGAAAGCCGTCCACATGTACCCCGGCCAAGGCAGTCAATACGTGGGCATGACCGCCGATTTGGTTCAGCGCTTCACGGCCCCTGCAGAGGTGTGGGCGCAGGCAGACGAGACCATGATCGACGTACTCGACGGCGAAACGCTCTCCAGTTTCGTGCTCCGTTCCTCACTGACGGCTGAGGAATTGAAAGAGGCCGAGCACAAACTCAAGCAAACAGAATACACCCAGCCGGCCATGCTGACGGCCGATTTGGCCATCGAGCGAACGCTGCAAAGTTTCGGCCATCAACCCGACATGGTGGCTGGCCATTCGCTGGGCGAATACGCTGCCTTGATGTCGTCGGGCATCCTCGATATGGACGGTGCCCTGCGAGCAGCTGCCGCCCGTGGCACGGAAATGGGCGCTGTGGAAATTGACGACAAAGGCCTCATGGCCAGCGTGACGGCTCCGTTCGAAGAGGTGGAGGCCATTCTCGACGCCACCGACGGCTACGTCATCGCCGCCAACAAAAACTCACCCAAGATGACGGTCATCGCCGGCGAGACAGCACCCGTGCGTGCCGCGATGGCGGCGTTTGAGGCGAAGGGGTTCAACTGCGTGGAATTGGCCACCTCGCACGCCTTCCACTCGCGTATCGTGGCGCCAGCAAACGAACCGCTGCGCCGCTTCCTGGAAGGCCTTGAGATTCGGTGGCCGTCGGTCCCTATTACAGCCAACGTTGACGGTATGTTCTATCCGATGAAGGGTGAGGATTCCAAGACCGATATCCTGGTCAAATTGGCTCCACAAATGGCATCGTCCGTTGAGTGGACCAAACAGATTGAGACCATGTACGAGGCTGGAGGGCGCCTCTTTGTCGAAGTTGGTCCGAAGCGAGCCCTCACGATGTTTGCGATGCAGATTCTCGAAGGCCGCCCGCACGTGCCGGTGATGACGAACCATCCCAAGCAAGGCGGCGTTGCCAGTCTGTTCACCGCCATCGGTGCGATGGCCATCGCCGGTCGTCCGCCTGCTTGGCCTGCCTTGGATTCGCCTGCACTGCAGGACGGGTTCAAAGCCGGTCCCATCGAGGCTCGCATGGCTTCATCCCTCAGCGCTTCCTCCACCAGCGCAGAATTGGAGGCTTTGCGTGTCCGTGCTCGCCCCCTGCCCGGAAGCGGCGCCAGTGTCCCTTCGGCTCCACCAACCTCCGTGGTTCATGTTGCCAACATGGACGACGAGTACGCGCGGGAACGTTCCATCCGGGCGTATGTCGGCGACCGTGTGGCCAAGTTCAGCGGCTATCCTGCCTCCTTCTGTCACGGCAACGTGGCCTTGGTGGAAGGCTTGGGCCTCACGTCAGCTCAGGTGCAACAGGTGGTGGCGACCATCGCCTCGGAATCGACCACCGACCCGGAATTCGATGGGGCGTCGGCCGTGACGGCCGGCGATCTCACTCGCTGGGTACGCGAGCCACCAGCAACCTGGAGGCCGATGGCCACGGTCACCGCTCCCCCCTCGCTCAAGGCGGTTGCCGTGCAGACCGTATCTGCGCTCCAGCCCACCTCAACGCGCGATATTGACCCGTACGTGGTCACGGGTATTTCCTTGGGTTTGCCGGGCATGGAACGGGTGTTCTCGGAGGACGCCTTTGAGAAGTTGGTGCGTGGAGAAACGTGCATCAGCGAGGTTTCGGATGAATACAAGCAACGTTTGCTGGACAAGAACATCGTTCGTCTCATCAAAGGCCGTGACGGTTCGGTGAACATGGACCAAGCCACGGTGTTTGGTGACATTCCACAACTGGCCGGTCTCAAGGGCGCCTTTGACTTGGCTGAGGAATTCGGCATCGATCCAAAAGCCATCGTGGCATGGGACATCAGCACACAGTTGGCGGTTGCTGCCGGATTGCTGGCGTTGCGCGACGCCGGCATCCCCCTCACGCCCGTTGAGCAGGTGGGCAAAGGCGGCCTGCGCCTGATTCGAAACTGGCAGGTGCCGCAGATGCAACGCGAACGCACCGGTATCGTGTTTTCCTCCTGTTTCCCCGGTTTGCAAATGGCGTCCAAGCACGCCAAGAACAACGGCGATGACGGTGAGGGACGGTTTGACCGTCGCTACCTGTTCCAAACCCTCAACATGGGCCACTCTCAATTTGCCCAATACACGGGCATCCGGGGACCAAACACCACCATCAACCTCGCCTGCGCCTCGGCCACGGCAGCGTTCGGCGTTGCCGAGGATTGGTTGGACGCCGGTCGAGTGGACCGTGTGGTCATCATCAGCGGTGACGACGTGACCGGCGATGACCTCTGGGAATGGATTGCCGGCGGCTTTGCAGCCTCGGGTGCAGCCGCCACGAGCAACGTGGTTGAGGAAACGGCATTGCCCTTTGACCGTCGTCGTAACGGCCTGATTTTGGGCATGGGTGCGGCGGCCTTTGTCGTCGAGCGCCACTCCGAAGCAGAACAACGAGGCGTGCAACCCATCGCCGAGTTCTTGGGTTCAACCACCGCCAACTCAGCCTACCACGGCACACGGCTCGATGTGGAACACGTGGGTGCCGTGGTCAACGGGTTCATCGCCGATATGGAACAACGATGGGGCCTTAACCGTCACGAGATGGCCCCTGACACCGTCTTTTTCTCCCACGAGACCTACACGCCAGCCCGTGGAGGTTCCGCCCAGTCCGAAGTGAGGGCCTTGCGTGAGACCTTTGGTGAATCAACCAACAAGTTGGTCATCGCCAACACGAAAGGCTTCACCGGCCATCCAATGGCGGTGGGCATCGAAGACGCCAGCATGTTCTACGGCTTGCTCACGGGTCGTATCCCTCCGATTGCCAACCACAAAGAGAAGGACCCAGAGCTCGGCGATCTCAACCTCTCGACGGGAGGAGACTACCCCGAACTCAAGTACGGTCTCCGCTTTGCGGCAGGGTTTGGCTCGCAAATTGCGCTCTCGCTCATGAAGAAATGGCCGGTTGAGGGCGACCGTATCAACGGGGCAAAACTCCTCGCTTGGGCACGCACGCTGGCAGGTACGGACGACGTAGTGATGCGAATTCTGCAAAACAAACTGGTCGCTTACGTCAACGGCGACGACAACCTCCACGGCGGGGTACAAGGCGATGCTTGGCCACCAACCCAAGAATGGGAAGGCCAACCCTCCGTGGTCGAACAGCCCGCACCCAAGGCGGTTGAGCCGCCCGCACAACCCGCTCCCGCTGAGGTGGCACCGGCACCAACGCCTGCACCACCAGCGGCCCCTGTCGCAACTCCCGCCGTCGAAGCCGGTGGAGATACGGTGGCCACGGTGATCGACGTTGTGGTTCATCACACGGGGTATCCCGCTGATTTCGTTGAGTTGGACCAAGACCTGGAAGGCGAGTTGGGCATTGACACCGTCAAGCAAGCCGAAATCATGGCCGACATCCGAGAACGTTTCGGCTTGCCGGTGGACGAGGACTTCGTCCTTGCCGACTATCCCACCTTGAATCACATGATCGGCTACATTCAGCGCATGACCGGAGGTGCCCCCGCTGCCGCCCCGCCCGCCCCGGCCCCCGCACCTTCCGAGCCCGCCCAAGTTGCGACCCCCGCACCCGCACCGGTCGTTGCACCAGCAGCGGCTGCGCCTGCTGTTGTCGATGACGCGGCCATGACCGAAACGGTGGTCGCCGTGGTTGTTCAGCACACTGGATACCCTGCCGATTTCATTGAACTCGACCAAGATTTGGAAGGTGAGTTGGGCATTGACACCGTCAAGCAAGCCGAGATCATGGCGGACATTCGAGATCGATTTTCACTCCCCATTGACGAGGACTTTGTTCTCGCCGACCACCCCACGCTGAACCACATGATCGGCTACATTCAGCGCATGCAGGGTGGCGGAGCAGCGACGCCTGCAGCGGCACCAGCACCAACGCCCCAAGCCGTCACGCCTCCATCGCCACCTGTAACCGCATCGCCCGCTCCCTCTCCGCCAGCACCAACCGGGCCCAGACCCGACATTGAGTCGGTGCTGGTCGAGGTGGTCGTCAGCCACACAGGCTATCCTCCGGATTTCATTGAGATGGACCAAGATTTGGAAGGTGAATTGGGCATTGATACCGTGAAACAGGCTGAAATCATGGCAGAAATCAGGGACCGCTTCGCTCTGCCTGTGGACGAGGACTTCGTTCTCGCCGACCATCCTACACTGAACCACTTCACAGCCTACATCGTCAAAATGACCGGTGATGCGACCCCGCCAGCCGAGGCATCGTCATCGGTCAGTGAAGCGCCGACCTCTTCGGCTCCTTTGGATTCGGCCCCCTCCTCGTTCCAAGCCGGTACGCGCCGGTGGCAAGTTGAGATTGAGGCATGCCCTGGCGTACCCGCTTCGCTTGAGGTGAAGGGCACCGTCGTGGTGTCCGATGACGGCTGGGGCATCGCTGAAGCCTTCTGTCAACGCATGGAAGCACGCGGTTTGGAGGCGGTTCGAATCGGCTTCGAAACCCGAATTCGAGACCCCTCGTCCATGGACGAAAACGGTCGAACCGTTTACCGTGCCGACCCCGAGCAACCCGAGCATCTTCAGTGGATTGCTCAACAACTTGGTTCCTCAAGCATCGCTGGCATGGTTCACATGGCACCGATGAAACTCGCCTCAGAACAATGGGAAGAGGACACCTATCCTTCTTCGCAAATCGCCCTTGCGGCCCACGGTTGGTTCGGTCTGCTGAAGGAGTTGAGCCCGTTGATGTCCACCGAGGCTCCAGGATTCATCGCTTCCGTGACCGCCCTTGACGGTCGTCACGGCAACATTGGTGACCGCTTCAACGCCGTGCAATGTGCGGCAAGCGGTGTGACCAAATCCTTCGCCTTTGAACGAACGGACCTCCGTTGCAGGGCCCTCGATCTGCATCCAGAGCATGTGTTTGACGAGGCATCTGCGGCCGCCATGGTCGAAGCGGATATCTTTGGCTTGGCCGGCGAGGTCGAAATCGGTCTTGACCGAGACGGGCGACGATGGGCTCTGGTTGCCTTTGCCGAGGATGTGGTCGAAGAGACCCAGCCATTGACGGCGGAGGACACTTGGCTGGTTTCCGGCGGTGGGTCGGGCGTGACCGCTGCCTCCGTCATCGGCGTGGCCAAGGCTTCGCCAAAGGCTGGCGCTCACTTTGTTTTGCTCGGGCGCTCAACACTCGTCGAGTCGACCTCTTCGTGGATTGATTGGGATGAGGCTCAACTCGACCAAGAAAAGAACGAACTTCGCCAGCGGCTCATCGAAGCCAGCGAGAGTGGAAAGGTCACCATGGTGGAATGGAACAACGCGTGGCAGCGATTCACTCGAAGCCGGGACGTGTACCTCACCCTCAGCGCTATCGAAGCCACCGGCAACCACGCCTCCTACCATTCTGTTGATGTCATGGACCACGAGGGCCTGGCGACGTTGGGGGCGTCACTCGGACGACCCATCACGGGCATTGTTCACGGAGCGGGCTTGGAGGATTCCAAGCTGGTGGGCGACAAAGGCTACGACGTGTTTGACCGTGTGGTTCGTGTCAAAGTGGACGGCTGGCGAGCCTTGCTGGGAGCCGTTCGCGCGTCTGGACGAGAGAACCCAACCTTTGCATGCTGTTTCACCAGCGTTGCGGGTCGCTTTGGGAACGGTGGACAAACCGATTACGCTGCGGCCAACTCCGTGCTTGATGCTGAAATGGCTCGGCTCACCGCCACCTCGGAAGGACGCGGTGTCGCCATCGGGTGGACGGGCTGGCGCGACGTCGGCATGGCCACTCGAGGCTCTATTGAAGCGGTGTTCGCAGCGGCCGGCATCGAGACCCTCGCCGTTGAGGACGGCGTGGCCATTTTCGTCGCCGAAGCCCTTCAAGGGGGCAAGCGGCGGGTGCTTGGGTGCGGGTCCCTCGGCCTGATGGACCGGTTCTCTTCGTTCCGTGAGGCGCCACTGAAACTTCCAGCAGAGATGTCGGCCATGATGGCCGACCCTGCACGATTCCCCTTCATGGACAAGGTGGTGTCGCTGGAAGAGGGGAGCCACATGGTTTCGCAAAGCACGTTGTCAACCGAAGACCATCCGTTTTTGGTTGACCATGCCATCGAAGGCGTGCCCTATCATCCCGGTGTGATGGCGCTTGAGATGTTTGCACAAAACGCCTTGTTGCTTCGACCATCAACCTGCCTTGCAGGTTTCGAAGAGGTCACCTTTGGCCTGCCTGTGAAACTCATGAAGGGGCCGATGACGGTTCGGGTTGACGCTCAAGTTGAGCGTACCGAGGGCGACATGACGTGGGTTCGATGCCGCTTGGTGTCTGACCTTACAAATTCGAAAGGAGAGGTCTTTGGTGAGCGTGACCACCACACAGCGTTGGTCCGCTTGGTGGAGAAATGCGACGACATGTGTCCGTTCTTGCAACGCGAGGTGGATGAATTGCCGACGATTGGAACGCCACCGGCCGGAGCCTTGTTGCACCCAGCCTCGTTCATCTACGACCGGTATTTCCACGGCCCCCGTTTCCAATCCCATGGTGGCGTCTTGCGAGGTGTAGGCGAAGGGGATGTCATGGGCATTGACGGTGTTGCCTTGATGCGACACCAACTCCCCGAAACAGACCAGTTTGCTGTGGAACGGGAGGGAGAACAGGTGCTTCTCGAAGCCCTACCGATGCTTATTGAGGCGGGCTTCCAAAACGCCGGCCTGGTGGCGATGGAAACGCTGGGCTTCAGCAGCCTGCCTGTCGGGATCACGTGGTCGACCATGTTGCGTGTGCCCGAAGCCAACGAAGCCCTTCGATTGCGTAGCGTCCAAACCGGCCATCAAGACGACGGTATCACCGTTCACGATGTGCTTGTGGTTGGTGAGGACGATGCCCCGGTCATGGCGTTGAGAGGTCTGCAGTTGAAGGCCATGGCAACGGTTGAAGACGGTCAGCGGTTCTCGCTGGACCGATGACCAACGGTGAGGACATGGACGGCATCGTCCAACACGCACCTCCGTTGAAGCACGATGGGCTTCTCGTTCTGTCGGCTCCCCTGCATCACCACGCACCCGGTGATGTGCCTCTCGCTGATGCCAACGAAGTGGCGACCTTCGTCACACAGAAGCGCATGGATGAACACCTGAGCGGCCGCTGGTTGCTGGGTCTGGCCTTGCATCGCTGGGGTATTGACGACCTGTCGTGTCTTGAGGTCCATCGTACCGAGCATCGAGCACCGTACCTCAACTACATTCAGGGGGTTTGGAAACGAACACCACTGCCCCATGTCTCCATCGCCCACAGCCACGGTCGTGTGTTCGTTGCGCTCAGCCCGCCGAGTCACCGTGTGGGCATCGATGCTGAACCGCTGACACGAACACTTGCGTCGAACGCCTACGACATGATGGCAAAAGGGCGGGAACTTGCTGCCTTGCAAGAACACCCAGCATCGGCCATGGTGTCGTGGACCGCCAAAGAAGCGGTGCAGAAATCACTCGGTCTCGGGATGCACCTCAATCCACGAGAAATTGAAATTCCAATTGGGTTAGAAGAATGTGAAATTTCAATTGGAAATTCAAAAATCCAATTGGTATATTGGGTGGAAAATGAATACCATTTATCCCTTGCTATGACCCCCTCAACACCAAGCGAAGCCACGCCAGAGGACGTGTTGCTTGAAGCCACTCGTCGGGCGATGGCTGCTCAACCGGATTGGGGCGTGGGATGCAAAACCCAGCGCAACAACGCCTGATCACGTCCACAACCGGCTGCTCTCCCATGGCAGGTCGAGCGCAATGCCGATTTCGGTGAGGATGACGAAGTTGAACAGGATGTAGATCAAGGTGGCCAACGAGAACACCATGAGCGAGGTGTTGACGATACGACGTCGTTGCCGTTTGGCATCGTCCAAGGTGCAGATGCCTTGGTTTCTGAAGTAAAGGACGAGACCGACAAGCACCATTCCTGCGCTCGCTGTCATCAGGGCGGGACGAAACCATCCCATGCCGTTTGTTCCCCAATACAAATCGTTGGACAGGGCGGCGGCGGTGGAGACGCTGGCGAGGCCAAAGAGCACCAAAACCACCGAGGGAAAACAGCACATGGACGCAAGGAACGCCGAGCCACCGATGTACCTCCACAACGCTTTCACGTCGTGGGACATGGTTTCCTCGGCCATGACGCAACCTGGTTTGTTGAGGTCTTGAAGATGTGTTCTCATTCGCACCCCTTGAACGAGGGGTTGGTGTTGATGGCATCGTGATGAAGTTTTAACGGCAAAACGGGTACACCATCGGACCACGTTCCCATGTTGGTGAGCATCGATTCATCGGTCATGTACTGAAACGCCCAATCCGCAGTGAAGGTGTCGTTTCGGGCCTGAGCGACCAAGTAGTCGGCTTGGGCGTCAATGCGCCGGTAAAAGCTCCAATCCGACAAGGTGTCGTGGGCAGGGTCGGTTTGGAGGTAGTGGCTTGCAACCAGACGTGGAAAGCCGTATTTGTCCGACTGAACCTCGATCAATTGGTTGCGTTCAGTGGGCAGCGAGGCGAACATTTGCTGATGGAAGGCACCCGGGCACATACCGACGCTCATGTCGTCCTGAGTGACGCCAATTTGCACCAGCATCTCGCTTGGCAAGCCGCTCAAGTTTGGTTGCAGGTCGGTTTGCATGGGCCGGCTTGCAGGCGACTCCAACGCCACCACCATCGCATGCTGGCCCCACCCACGGCGCAACGATTCGTCCAAGGTCAGGAAGGTGTAGGCAGCACCCAAACTGTGACCCCCCAACCACAGGGTGCTGGGGTCGATGATGACCTCTCCAAGGTGTGCGTCGACATTCGAGGCTCGTTGCGTACCGAACAACATCTCGTCAAGATGTGCCATTCCAGCCCGTAGCGAAAGGTTTCGGTAGGTGTGCTGGAGGAAATTGGAGGTCCCTTGTTCGTCTTGTTCGTCAAGGTCTTCGTGTCCTGGCGGACGGAGGTCTGAGGGGTACTGAATGAAGGCGACCACCATGCCTTTTGCAGCGAGGTGGGTGGTCCACGCTTGGTAGGCGTTGACGTCTGGATACCCAAAGCCGTGGAGAAGAATCGCCAGTGGAAGATGGGTGACGGGTGAATCATCAGGAAGCACCGGAAGGGTCACGTAGACGCTGAAATCGATGTCGTCCTCAAGTCCTCCCTGCACCGCTATCACGGCCTCCGGTAGGGTGTAGGGGGAACTGAACTGAACCGTGTCATAGGGCCCTGGGTTTGAGCCGTAGCCGAGGGAAGGACGGTCGGGTGGTGAGGGCGCAAAGCCGACCACGGCAGGTACGCCAGGCATGACCAGCCATGCTGCGAAAAACACGCCCAAAAGATGGGCCACACGGGGCCAAGCCACCGCATCGGTGTCCAAGGTGCGCCAAGTGGGTGCCCCGGCTCTTGCGAGGAGCAAGCAGGCCAATGTCCACCCAAGCAGGGTGGGCAGAAGCAGGAAGGCGCCTCGAAGGTAGAACACGTCCATGATGAGGTGAAGCGCAATGAGCCCCAGCACCAGGCCGATCGCCACGTTCAGAGCGATGTGCACGCGCTCCTGAACAGCGGGTCGGTGGTTGGTGGAGGCCCGAACACCATAGCACGCTGCGGCCAACACCAGCATCAGGCTCAGGGGCACCGTCGGGTTGGAGCGAAGCATCATGGTCCATTCGAGCGAGCGTACGGCATGGGGCCAAACGGCATCAACAAGGTCTTTGCCAGAAAGCAAGAGAACAATCATCTCGCTGTAGGCCAACAGGAAGCCAACACCAAGGGCGAAAACACCACCTCTGATGGAGGATGGATGTTCTTGTTCCTCGGGGGCGTGGTGGTCCTGCATCACATCCACAACGCAAAGTTGGTCGTTTCATTGATGAAGATTCGTTCAGTCCCTCAAGCGTTGACGTTGCGAATTTCGGGGGTTTGGTCTGCGAAAAAGAATTCGAGCATGGCCGCCCACAGCACGAACTGAATACTGGTTTCCAGGTTTTCTTGACCACCGACCACGGCGACCATGTTTTCAAGGGTGTCTTGCGGTGAATGGTAGGCCGAGTAGTCTTCGTCGTATGCGCCGAGATGGAAGATGGTTTGAGCACCCAGGTTGCGGAAGGTGACATGGTCTGAACGACCAAAGGTGTCCTCGTGAACGTCCATCACCAGGTTGCTGTGGTTGTCCCAGTGCTGGTCGCATCCAGCCCCGTAACTGCCATCGATTCGCAAATCCATCGGGGCTTTCAACACGTTTCGGTGGACGTGGTCAAGGATGCTTGTGATGGCCACGTCTTGAACCTCAGGGTCAACATCAGGTCCCGACCATGCGTGATAGGGAAACGGATCGCCGTTTTCCTTGACCGCTGGCCACGAAATGCCCATCATGTCCATGTTGATGTAAAACCGCAATTCCTTGTCTTGGGGAAGACAAGCATCACAATCGTTGTTCGCGAACGCGTTGGAACCACGCAGTCCTTCTTCTTCGGAGGACCAAAGGGCAAGGAAGGTGTCACATTCCACCTCCATCTCGGCGAACACTTGTGCGAACAGCATGATGGCCACCGTACCCGCCGTGTTGTCGTAGGCGCCTTCCCACGTCCCTCCTCCAGGTGGTCCAGCAGGCGGAGCGATGTCCATGTGAGCACCCATGCCCTGGACACAATCGTCGGAGCGACCTTGTTTCCAAGCGACGACATTGAGGGATTCCGGTTGTGTCGGGTTGAGGGTGTCGACCACGCGCATCAAATGAGTGTCGTACCCCAAGCCTTCGAAATGACCCTGGAAGTACGAGGCAGCTCGCTCAAATTGAGGGTTGGGACTCCCCATCCATCGGAAATTGTAGGAGCCGCAATCGTCGGATGGGGTGTCGCAGGTGATGTAATCCATCTTTTCGAACCACGCCTCGCCGCTGACGATGGGCGTCCCGTTCTCAATCGCAGGTGTGTAGGTGGTCTTGGTCCCGTCTTTGGCATAAATGGTCAACTCAACCGATTCCGCGTAGGGCGTGGTGAGCATTTGGAGCAGAATGCGGTCCCCGTCAACCGGCACCGAACTGTCGATGTCCAGTGAACCGTTGACGAAAAACAGCACGTCGTGAGCCGGCGCGCTGATTCGCAACCCCTCGCCGATGAGCAAGAGGTCGTGCCATTCACCTGCACGCACCACCACATCACCGGCGGGGGAGCCATCGATGGTCAGCACATCGTTGAGGTTGATGGACGGTGGTTCCTCTTCCCCGAAACAACCCGAAAGCGGCGCCATCAGCATCACGAAGACGAGCAACAAGGCTCGGACGGTGCCTGCGGAGGGACGGGTCATGCTCTGCCGTTTGAATTGGCCTTCATAGGGCTTGGCCTTGTGCTCAGGCCCAACGGCTCAGTAGGGGACGTCTTTCCAACCGATCTTGTAACCGATGAGGTTGAACGACCGGTGCAATATCGGGGTGATGACAATCACCGCCACCATGGGCAGGCGAAGTTGTTCGGCCGCCAGCACCGACGGGCCAAGGAACAGTTGACCGCACAGGAACACCATGATGGCAAAGGGCAGGGTGTCCAAGAGCGGAGCCTTGGAGGAGACATCTCCTTCTCGCTTCAGGCCCCTTCGGCGTTTGAAGAACGAGCCCGTGCTGTCACCGAGCAGGCAGGTGAACCCGAGAAAGGTCCCGAGGACGAACGCTGCTCCTGTTTGGCCGCCGATGAAGAACCATGCATCTTCGGCGCCGGTGAGTGGATGCGCAAACACGGTGGCACCGTCATCAAACACGGTGTCCATGCTTCCCAGACTGACCAGGCTTGCTAACAGCACGCACAGCAGACCCGAAGTGAGCGAACCGCCGATCAAACCGTTCCACGTCTTGCCATCACCGAGAATCCGGTTGCCGTCGTTCATGGTGCGTCCTCCATCGATGGGCCACGGTCCGTATCCGGTTTTGGGCAACCATTTCCCCCACATCATGGCGAAGGTGTTGGCCAAGAACCCAGGTAAATACAACCACAGGGTCAACAAACAAAGAAGCAGGAAATCCACGGTCGTCACCGCCCAAAGGAGCAAGGGTTGCTTTCCACCTCAGCCTTTCATGTTTGTTGAGCACGGATGGCAAGGCTGGCGCACTTTGGTCAACCAAGGAGGTGCGGATAGCGGGAGTCGAACCCACGACATAAGGTTGGAAACCTCAGATGATAACCACTTCACCATATCCGCAGTGTGGTATGTACGGCCACCAACTTCCCCTCTTTGAGGGAATCGGTTCTCACCTTTCGCTCACCTTCTCCGGAACTCATCGAACATGGAATTCGACGGTGGACGAGGCATCGTTTGTGGTCGTTGAACCATGCCACGTTGTGGCAATTCCGTGATGCCATGCTGTTCTCGAAGTTCGCTCAACCGACGCTCTCGACGCAGGGTTTCTTTGGAGTTCTTGGCACGTCCTCGCATCATCAGTGCACCCATCAGCACAAACAGGACCAAACCGGCAAGACCGGCTTGCAACATGACGTTGTCCGTCACCATCGTGAGCAGGGAACCCTCGGCTTCGTCAAGAACGGTTACCGGTGCGTTGGAGTCTTTTGCGATGATCGTGACCGTCACGGTATCCATGGGGTAGTTCGCCCCGGGCTCGCGAGCAGACAACAACAGATCGTGGGTCCCCATCACTTTCGCGGTGCCCGAAAACGTGACCGTTTGCGTGGTGCCCGTGTTGGATGTGAAGGTCAGGAAATGGTTCGAGGTCTCACCCGCAATGCTGGTGGTCGCCTCCCAGTCCACGTTGGCGGCGAACGCTGTGCTCATCTGGGTGCTGACCGTGCAGGTGAACGAGAACCATCCACTCGCCGCCAGGTCCACGGTGATCGTGGTCGGGGAACATGTCATCGACGCTTCGGCGGAGTTGCGAGTTGCATCGTTGGGCCAGTGGTCCGGTCGATAGGCGCCGAGCGTGGCGTTATCGCCAAATCCATCGCCGTCTGTATCGGTGTATTGGGTGCGCTGGTCGGGGAACTCGTCCACCGTATCGGCCCATCCATCACCGTCTTGATCGGGGCAGCCCATCACACCACCTTGCGTTGAATCACCGCTTTCCGCCGGACAATCGTCACCGTCGGTTCCCGCCGCCTCATCGCCGTAGCCGTCACCATCGCTGTCAAACCATTGCGAAGCATCGCCGGGCCAGAGGTCATTGAGATCGCTGGCTCCGTCTCCGTCCGTGTCGGTGCAGCCGAAGCCATCCAGCGTCGATGTCCCGGCTTCGGTTGGACAGGCATCGGGTTGCGAACCGTTCGGATTGTCACCGTAGCCGTCGCTATCGCCGTCCGACCACTGGGTCGAATCGCCGAGGAAATCGTCGTTGTCGTCGGATGTTCCGTCGCTGTCTTCGTCCACGCAGCCAAACCTGTCGACCGTCGAACCACCGGCTTGGGTGGGGCATGCATCCGGTTGATGTCCGGATGCGTTGTCACCAAAACCATCGAAGTCCTGGTCGCTGAACTGGGTGGCGTCATCGGGGAATGCATCGGCACCATCGCTTGCGTTCCATCCGCTGTCGTTCCCTGCAGGAGGGCTCGGGTTGGAGACACCGTCACCGTCCGTGTCCACGCAACCGAGGCGGTCTTCGGTGGATGTACCGGCCGTGAGCGGGCATGCATCTTCCACATCGTCAAACCCGTCGCCGTCGGTGTCGTTCCACCGCGTGGGGTCGCTTGGGAATGCATCGGAGGCGTTGGAGTAACCGTCCCCGTCGTCGTCAACACAACCGTAGCGGTCCTCGGTGGATGTTCCCGCTTCACCCGGGCAAGCATCCGGCTGCAAGCCACTGGCGTTGTCGCCGTAGCCGTCGCCGTCTTGGTCCAACCATTGGGTGTCCAAGTTGGGAAGGGCATCGATGGTGTCGTCCCAACCATCACCGTCGGTGTCGGGGCAGCCAAGGCGGTTGCCTTGGGTCGAATTTCCCGCATCGTTCACGCAAGAATCAGGGTTGACACCGCCGGGGTTGTCGCCGTAGCCGTCGCCGTCGGTGTCGGCCCACTGCGATTGCTCGTCGGGATGACTGTCCTGACTGTTGGCCCATCCGTCCTCGTCCCCATCCGGACAACCAAACGTCCCGTTTTGCCACGATTCACCGTAGGTGTTGACACAGGCATCCGGTAACGAACCGCTTGGGTTGTCACCGTAGCCATCGCCGTCGGTATCGTTCCATTGGGTTGCATCGGTCATGAAGGCGTCTGCGCCGTTGGCGGTGGTCCACCCGCTGTCAGGGTCGGAGTAGCCGTCCCCGTCTTGGTCGGGACACCCCTTGCGATCGTGCATCGAGGTACCAAACAGGGTGGGGCAATCATCATCCAACCCGTCATCGTAACCGTCACCGTCGTTGTCTCCCCATCGAGTCGGGTCGTTGGGATAGGCGTCGGCACCGTCATCCGTGGTCCACAAGGCGTCCGGGTCGGAATAGCCGTCACCGTCGGTGTCCGGACAGCCTCGTCGGTCGTTGGTTGAATTGCCGTTGACCAACGGGCAAGCATCGCCGTTGGTTCCCGTGGGGTTGTCGCCGTAGCCGTCCCCGTCCGTGTCAAGCCATTGTGTGGCGTCGTTGGGAGCCACATCCGCTCCGTTGGCGCTGGTCCAATTGGCGTCGCCGTCGGACGAACCATCCCCATCGGTGTCGGTGCAGCCGAAACGGTCACGCGAGGACGTTCCACTGGTTGAGGGACAGGCATCGCCTTGGTAGCCGGTCAGCTCATCGCCGTAACCGTCACCGTCGGTGTCTGCCCACTGGGTGCTTTCGCTGGGGAAGGCGTCGTCAACGTCGGCATATCCATCGCCATCCGTGTCCGTGCAACCCAAGCGTCCAGCCTCGGTCGAGGTCCCAAACTGCGTGGGACAAGCATCCGGATTGTTGCCGCTGGCGTTGTCGCCGTAGCCGTCGCTGTCACCGTCCGACCACTGGGTCGCATCGGCGACAAAGGCATCAGCGCCGTTGGCCGTGGTCCACAACACGTCAGGGTCGGAGTACCCGTCGCCGTCCGTGTCTGCACATCCGTAACGGTCCTGTGTTGATGTGCCGCTGCTGGTTGGACACCCGTCACCGGTGGTGGCAGGGGGAGGGTTATCGCCGTAGCCGTCACCGTCGCTGTCCACCCACTGCGTGTCATCGGTGGGAAACGCGTCGGCTCCGTTGGCCGTGGTCCATCCGCTGTCGGGGTCGGAGTACCCGTCGCCGTCTTGGTCGGGGCACCCGTTGCGATCTTCATCCGAGGGCCCCGAGACGGAGGCACAGGCGTCTGCACCGTTGGCGGTGGTCCATCCGCTGTCCGGGTTGGAGAACCCGTCGCCGTCGCTGTCGGTGCAGCCGTAACGGTCACCTGTTGAGTTTCCAGCAAGGTTGATGCATGCATCGGGTTCGGTACCCGCACTGTTGTCGCCGTAACCGTCGAAATCCGTATCGGCCCACTGGGTAGGCTCCGAGGGGAAGGCGTCGGCGCCGTTGTTCACGGTCCAACTCCCGTCTGGATTGGAGTACCCGTCGTTGTCGGTGTCTGGACACCCGGTGCGGTCGATGGTGGAGGTCCCGGCTGTTTGGTTGCAGTCGTCATCCTCGTCCTCGTAACCGTCGCCGTCGGTGTCTTGCGTGAGGTTGGTGAGCGAGTAGTCGCCGGTCATGGCGAGGGCAAAGAATTGCGGTCCGGTTGGCACGTTCGAGCCCAAGACGTGAACTTCCCACGTCCCTTGAGCGGGGGAGGACAACGTCATGCCTCGAAGATTGTCGAGGTTGTTGCTCAGGTTCGTCCAGGTGCCCGAGGGGTCCTTGACGGCCAAATCCAGGTCGTTGACGAGATTCGTGCTCGCTGATGGGGTTGAGGCGGGGTCCGTCCACGACAACGCCAGGTTGATGTCAGCAGCGTTTGCAGGGACGTTGAACGACCAACCACGCTCAGCGTTGGTGATGACCGATTCGCCTTGCAACCACGAGGTGTTGATGGCTTGCGTCATGTTCACCAAACCCCATCCTTCGTGGTTGTTGGGCGCGGCTTCGCCAGCCCCGTTGGTGCTCGAGG
>JBMZJQ010000003.1:0-69835 GCA_049617635.1 Candidatus Poseidonia sp. | reverse complement strand
GGAGAGGGGACTTTCCTCAGAGTCGAGCTCTGTCAGCGGTCCTCCTACTCCCTCCATGTTGGCAAGCCAACCCTTCGCATTTCAACCACTCGCTTGGAGGCGAGTGCTCACTGATACGGATTTTCACCCGGCGAAGCCGCTTCTGCAGGGGTGCCGTATGGACCACCCGATGCAGTTGGAGGAATCGGCGTGACCTTCTTTTGTGGAGGAGCTGGAGGTCGCGGCGCTTGACCAATGGTCGTTGGCTCTCTGCGAAGACCGACGACGAGCAAGACGAGCAAGCCAAGAACCAGCAAACCAACCACCGAAAGGAGGACAGGATTGACCGAACCGATGGTTCCCAGAACCCCGTCCGATTGTGCTTCATCAACCAAAACGGTCGGGGATTGGGCATTGGGTCCGTTGATGATGCTGAGTTCCAACCACTGCGTGCCTTCCCGACCCGGCTTCCAAAGGTACTGATAGAGCACACCCTCGCCGGATTGAACGTTCATGACCCGAGCATCCAATCGGGTTCGAGCACCCGTCGATTCCACCAACTCCAACACGACGTTGGCTTCACCGTCCGCCAATCCGTCGTTGTTGATCATGGCCACGACCTCCACCATCTCCCCTTGGCGGATGTTCGATGAGGGTTTCATCTCCACCGGCGACACGCTGAACACCGGCACGCGCTGCTCCAATGTCCATACTCTCAACGGCGCATCGATGTCGTTGAACACAGAATCAATGGTTTGGCCGGCTTCATCCGAGCCAGTGACCCAGATTCGAAGTTCGACCGCCTTGGTACGGAACACGGGGAGCATCAATGCATCCAAGTCCAACGTGCAGCGAACAGGGATTGAATCTCCACTCAGCCGTTCTCCCAAGACATCGAGAGGTAGACTACCATTGTCGAACACATAGGAGTTGATGCCAAGGCCGGCTTCGTTGAGCGACCAATGGAGGGTGAGAGAGGACTCATCAAGCCGAGCATTTTCTGTTAACCTGAGTTCAATCTGCAAGTCGGACCACATGTCTTCGGTAAGGATGTTGTTGAACACAGGACGGTCAACGGCGGTTACACGTGGGGCTTCGTTGTCAACAATAAACCACACAAAGGCTGAATCTTCACCTCTATAGACCGCACCATTCGGCGCATCAAAGAGGTCACCAAAGAGTCCGTAATTGCCATCGGCCAGCGGTGCGAGCATGGAGCCGGTGAAATGCCCTTCAACCGCTTCCATCTCTACATCGTTTTCACCCAGACGCATGGTGACGTCCAAGTCTTGGGTTGGAACCATGCCTGTTCTGTACCACATCAGGTTGCCAGACACATCAAACGTCGTCCTTGGTTGGACCCAGTAGCCCAGAGAGTTCGGGTCTTCGTTGTCAAGGTCTATCCGAATTGAGGACGGATCAATGGCCAACTCGCCAGAGAATCTCCAACCAAGCGGTTCAAGGGTGAACATATTGGATTGACCCGATTGGTCTCGCATGGTCAATTGGGGTACTCGTACAACCGAGGTATCGGGGTCATAGCCCCATTCAATGGTAAAGTTCACCACAAATTCCCCGTTTCGAGAAAACAGGTCTCCTTCCTCCGAAGGAACCAATTCGCACGCATCAATCTCGATGTAAACGTTGGACGAAGTGCACGCCTTGGTGGTTTTGTTCCACGCTACCAGCGAGGGTTGTGCCGTGTTTGAGGCGAGGGCGAGGGTGATGTCCTCGAGGTCAAAGATACCGTTCTGCTCCCACAACGGGACACGGATTTGGTTGTGCTCTCCGGGGTGGAACCATGGGTTGCGCTCTCCATTGGGCCAACCCAAGGTCGTTGCACCAAGCGACGGTGCACCGTTGTTGTTGAGTTGGACGTGGAACATGGGCGACGTGGGAGACCCACCTCCTTGCATCACGTAGCCTGCGCTGTCAGCAATCACCAACCAGCCGAGGAAATAGTCGCCCTGCACAGCATCCGATGAATCGAGGGTCAGCGTATATTCACCCATGAGGGTCGACAAGTTTTCTGGAAGGGAAAGATCCCTAACGATGTGTTCGCCGTAGTCAAACACACCGTTGGCGTTGTGGTCGTCAACCCAGGACCGCCACAGGTACGCCTTTGCATGCGTCGGAAGATGAGGTCGGTCGGCAACCACAAACGACAGGGTGTTGGATGGTGAAACATCCCGGCTGTCAAATTCTTCGACGCTTCGATCCATCAAGGTCGGTGCCACGTTGTCAAACAAAAACGTGTGCGACATTGGCACGGCGTTCACCACATCCTGACCACGCAGAGGAACCACTTCAACGCCGAGGTCAATTGACGGTCGCCCGGTCGGTACGTTCCAGGCGAAGGTTGCAACACCGTTTTGGAAAATCGATGTCGTGGCGTATTCCGCACCATCGACGAGGAAGCGAATCAGTGCTTGTCCTGAACGGGGTGTACCTTCCTCCGTTCCCTCAAAGCCCATCACGACTTCGACGTTGACCACTTGGCCGGAGCGAAGGTAGGGATAATCCGAAGAAGAACGGATGCCTTCGCTCGATACGACGGCCCATGACTTCACTTCAATGTCGTTCTCAACACCTTGCTCTTCACCCAGGCCCAGCACCTCAGAGACAGGCAGCATGGGCCCTGTACTCGAGATGAGATGAACACTAAGGACAACCGAGGATTCATCATCCCAACCATCGGGGAATTTGAAGTGGTGACGGGCCTCAAGGAACGAGCCAGATCCCGATGCGGAAACAGAACCCGACAATCCTTCGTCGAACCAGACAAGAGCCGTACCAGCAGCGGTGCAGGACGAGATGCTGATGGGGGTCACGGGCAGGCTTGAAAGTGGACAGCGAAGGCGAGATTGTTGTTGTTGACCAACGAGTTGCAGTTCGACTTCCCAACCCGACTGGCGTGCATGTGTGAGGGCGTCGGCAACTGAAAGGGGTGAAAAGTCAAACAAGGCGTTGGTTTCAACCCAATCGTTACCGGGCACGAGGGTATCCGATACATTCGCCAACTCAAGGCTCACTGCTTTGACCGACGATTGTGTTTGGAGGTCGTTCACGGTCAGGTAGACCGAACCGGTGCCGTCCATTCGAACGGGCAGGCTCACGGTGCGAACCCCTGCGACAGGAACGACGCTCGACAGGGCGTGATTCAGACCCATCACCAACGGGTCAGCCGCATTAACCGAGAGCGATATATCAGCGTCGTAAGGAGCAAAAACACCGCCAAAGAGCAGGGTTGAGGTGCTCAACGACGAACCGATTCGAACTTCAACCGTGGCCATCGAAAGGGCGCTCAATCCAACCGTGTTCGTGGCTTGGGCGAGGGCATCGTTGAGTGTTTGCAGCTCGGTGGGAGAGAGACTGACCATGGTCAAGTCGTTGATGTTGGCAAGATTGCGGCTCAAAATATCCTGGCCGTTGACAGCCATGGCCATGAACGGATTGGCAATCACCGATGTGGGTGAGGCGACGGCAAACGAAAACGCTTCAACACCTCGTGTTGGCAAGGCCACTTCAAGCGAAGCGGTCGAGGCTGGAGCAATCGAGCGTGACACCCATGCATCGCCGCTTGCCAAGGTGTTTTGGAGACCAAGCGTCCCGATTCCGGGCCGGTCAAGCGTCCATTCGGGGGTTCCATCGACGCCCACGTCAAGGCGAAGACCGTCTGGAACGGCGGTCCGAATGAGTTCCGCTTCGAAGGACTGCCACGTGTACGTGCCACCAGTACTCTCCATTCGGAATTGAACCATGAAGGCAGGTTCGCTCAACGCCAAACGCTCCTGTGCACCGATGGTCTGCCATGTTTGACCGGCATCAATTGAGTATTCCAAAACTCCCGGCCCGGTGTGACTGTTGTTGGTTTGGATGGCCGAAAAACCACTGCGAATTTCGTAATGGTTGGACAAAACTGTTCCTGATGAAGAGATGGCACCGTTGATCCAGTTTCCACCCTGCAGTTGCCAACCCTCCGCCGAGGGGTCCGAGTCAAACGATTTGGAAATCAAGCCGTTGTGCGATAGGCTACGAATTTCGGAGGTCCCCCCGCCGGATGCTTCCTTCATGTGGACCTTCATTCGAAGCAAGGGGTGCTCCTTCGCGTCGATCATTCCCAAATCGACGTAGGGCAGCGTCAATCGTTCAAATCCTGGTACCACGCTGGACGTTTGTGCGTCTAGAATTTGATATTCAAACACCGAGCCGGGATACTCGTACAAATCCATGTGAAGCAATCCATGGGCGACTTCCTCACCCCTTCCAAGTAAGGAAGGCCCGAAAATATCGGAGGTCCAGTTTCCTTCACCGTTTCCGGAACCCCCGGTCGGGGTGATCAGAATGTCATCAATCCAAGCCGTGTCCGAGCCGGAATTGACGCTTCCATCCTTGGTGTACTTCCACGTAAGGGTTTGCGCAGTGGCGGGTATCGTAAAGGTCTGTGTACCGGACGGCGAGCCCGACCACCGTTGCGTGTAACCACTGAACCGACTGCAACCAGTGTTGTCAATACAGAACAGCAAGTAATCAAAACTGGATTCCGAAGAAACACGGTATTTGAAACTCCCACTGGCTGCTGGAAGTTGGGAGACATCAAGAACCAAACGTGATTCTTGGTTATGCGAAATGGTTCCTGCTTTGGCCCATTTTGTGCCTTGAAACGTGCTGCCTGATGCAATGGACCATTGTGCTGAACCGCTGGTGGACCATTCTGGTTCAAACGAGCCCGTTTCAAAGGTGTAATGCCAGTCTTGAGGGAGGATTTGCAGAGAGGTCTTGTTCACGTCCATTCCATCGTAAACGGCATTTCCATCAAAATCACCGGCATCGGTCAGCGTGCTGGCCAACGAGGAGGGCAACACGCTCGGCTCAAGCGCGAGGTCCATGCTCTTGATCGAGTGGCCCTCGGGAACGTCAACTTTGATGCGCTGATTGGCTCCATCGGGCCAGGAACCGATGGTCAATTTGGTCGCTTGACCGATGGGCGTGGTTTGGGAAGGATTGACGTCTTGAAAGGTACCCGTGGGCGCGTGCTCCAACGGCACCATAGAAATGAGGAACAAGGCCACCATGCTCAGGGCGACTGCGGCCTTGTGCGAAGATGGGCTCATCAATCTCCTACGCCCTCTCCAAGGTCTAAAGGCTTCGGACATTGTGTCCTCCCTCCTCTCAGTGAGAAAGTCCATAGAATGCACCTGCTGCAGTGGTGACATGGATGTGGAATCGCTGAAGAAAGAAGCCGGTGAAGCCGCTTGTTCCTACGTTAAAAGCGGGATGAACGTGGGCTTGGGAACCGGCTCGACCGTGAAATACACCATTCTTGAACTGGGCCGTCGGGTCAGCGAAGAGGGATTGGACATCGTCGGTGTCCCAACATCCATCGCTACACGTGACCTCGCGCAACAGGTTGGCATACCTCTGGTTGAACTCGACGACCTCAGTCACCTCGATGTGGTGATCGATGGCACCGATGAATTCGATCCTTCCTTTCAACTCATCAAAGGCGGAGGTGCAGCTTTGCTCAGAGAGAAAATCGTTGCTCAATCCGCTCGTTCCATGATCGTCGTGGCTGACCAACGAAAGCAAGTGGATTGCCTCGGAGCCTTCCCCCTACCCATCGAAGTCACGCCCTTTTCCAGCGGCACAACACAACGAGCCATCGAAGCAACCTTGGGCTGTTCATCTTCATTGCGAATGACCAACGGTGAGGCGTTGTTGACCGACAATGGCAACCACATCATCGACGCCCAAACCGGAGCAACCATCGTCGACCCCATCGAGACAGAACGTCGGTTGCTCAACATTGCCGGCGTGGTTCAGGTCGGGCTGTTCAACGGAATGTGCAACGTCGTCATCCTCGCTTCGGACGATGGTGTCCAGGTGCTGACCAAAGAGGATTGAGCGATTCGCGGGAACACCGAGGCATGAATCATTAAATAGAGCCGTCAGGAGGCCGAGGTGGGCCTGTAGCTTAGTCAGGTAGAGCGATGGACTCTTAATCCATCGGTCGCGGGTTCGAACCCCGTCAGGCCCGCTTCACTTCACCGGTCCATCTTCCCAAGATGGCCGTGGTGTCAAGATGGCCAAAGTTGTGTGAATCTTCGCTCGAGGTTGGGTCGGGATGATCACCAACGAGGAAGAAGCGGCCCTCATCGTTGATGGAGCGGACTCGCTTCACCATCTTCACGTCCAGTTTGAACGGGTGACTTGCAAGCACCACGTCGCCAGGCACCACTTCGCAGGGGTCAATCTCAACCTCGAAAGTCAGGGAGTCGCCGTCACAGAACGTGGGCCACATGCTGTCGCCAAGGAGAATCACTTCAACCTGGTTGGGCATACCAGCGCCTCAAGAGGCACGGACCCAAGGGACGTCGCGGCCTTTCACCGACCAGAACATGGTGTGAATGGCCTCGCAGGCATCCATCAACTCCTGGGCGTGGTCAGCTGAAACCTCGACTTTGCACGCCGAACAGAGTTTCGCAGCGTGCCAAAACGTGTCGTGCAAGTCCGGGTTGGCTTCGAGATGCTGGGGCTTGAAGAAGTCGGTCCAGAGAACGAGCAGTTCGTCCTTGCAGGTCTGGGCTTCTTCTTCTTTGATGGCAGCGTAACGTGCCATGGTGTTGATGTAAGCGGCCATGGCTTCACCGTCACTGGAATCAGGAGGCGAGAGAGCAAGCATCTTCTTGGTCATCGATTGGACGGCTTCAGCGGCGATACGAGCACTCGCAGGGTCGTACACGCCACAGGGTCCGTCACAGTGGGCTTCGGCAACAATTGGGGTCTTCATGGACATCGCCAAGGGCCGCAACCATATGAACATGATTCTTTGGCCCTAAGGCTGGGACGCGGCGACGGTGGTTCCTGCTTCACCCCTCAAGGCTGCAAGCACATCACCCGGTTGGCACAACAACGCTTTGCCTTGAGGTGAATGGAAAACAAACTCGCGCAGGGCCTTTGCCTTTGGACCCATTGAACCCGGGGGAAACTGACCTTCGTCGTCCATGCGTTCGATTTGCTCTGGAGTAAGGTGGTGATGGGGGGTTGCCGATGGAGTACCAAAGTTGGAATAGATGGCGTCCGCTTCGGTGCTGATGATCAACGCATCTGCACCCAAGCCGTGAGCAAGAGAGGAGGAGAACAGGTCTTTGTCGACCACGGCAGGCATGCCAATTTCAACACCATCAACCATCGCAACGGGAATGCCGCCTCCACCTCCGCAGATGACGACAGCTTGCAGTTCAACCAACTGACGAATCACATCGATTTCCAGCACCCGGAGAGGAGCAGGGCTTGCCACCACGCGCCTCGGACCGTGAACGGTTTGTGCAATGTCCCAGTCGGCTGACATCACGGTTTTGGCATCCAGGACCGGCCCCACGGGTTTGGTTGGCCAAGCAAAGGCCTCATCTGCTGCATCAACCTCAACTCTCGTCAACACGACGGCGGTACGTTCAGGCCTCCGCCGACGACGAAGAATCGCCTGCAGGTTGGTTGAAAGTTCGTGACCGATCATGCCCTGTGTTGCCGCAACCCATTCATCCAATCGATGGGTCAATTCCTCATCGAGGGAAAGAAGGTGGCCGACTTGAGGACCGTTTCCGTGCGTGATGACCACCCTCCAATCCATCTCGAGGAGGTCGATGATGTCGCTCATGACCTTGGCGAGAACGGTGGCTGCGCCTTTCCCATCACCGGTTGGCGGGGCCAGCGCATTGCCCCCCAACGCATAGACTGCCAACCTACGCACAAACAGAAGTGGATTCTGTTCGCTTTGAGGGTTTGCATGGCCTGCGTCCATGCCAATGCGGTTTCGCAGGTTGTTCAAGGGAGACATTCACATAGGCAAGGATGGTGCCAAGGAACGGTGAGAGCATGGTCAAGACCACGTGGATAGGCGATGTGCGTCAAGGTCAACATGACGGTCAATCGGTTGAACTCAAAGGTTGGGTGAAGCGTGCACGAGGCAACAACAACATTTGGTTCGTCGTGCTCCGAGATTCCACTGGCACCTTGCAATGCGTCGGAAAGCGGGACGTTCTTGGCGATGAAGCCTTTGACGTGCTGTGCAGCATGATCATCGAAACAAGCGCCGTGCTCACCGGAGAGGTGCGAGTTGACGACCGTGCTGATGGCGGGCATGAATTGAGCATCACCGGCGTTGAACTCGTTGGAGCGGTCAACTCCGAGCGACCGTTTCCGATCACGGAAGCGGATATGTTGGTGGAGGACGAAGACGGAGAACTCACTTACGGTGGAACCGAACACACCCTGAACCATCGCCATCTCTACCTGCGAACCACACGAGCAACCACGATGCTCAAACTCCGCAGTTCAGCGTTTGGCGCCATTCACAACTACTTCAGGAATCATGATTTCCTCGAATACCAAGCCCCGAACTTCGTCGCAGGGGCGGTTGAAGGGGGTTCAACCTTGTTCGAAGTACCCTATTTTGGGAAGCAAGCCTACCTCACGCAATCTTGGCAGCTCTACGCCGAAGCCGCCATGCCTGCGCTTGAGCGGCTCTACACCATCGCCCCTTCTTTCAGGGCCGAAAAATCGCGTACGCGCCGCCACTTGACCGAATTCTGGCACGCTGAAATGGAAATGGCCTGGGCGACCAACAACGACATCATGGCTCACGGCGAGGGTGTGGTTCGCCATATCGCACGAACCCTGTTGGATGAACGTGAAGAAGAACTTACTTACCTCGAGCGGGACATGAATCTCCTTGAGCGTTACGCCGACAACCCGTATCCGCGTATGCGGTATGACGAGGCCATTGAGATCCTGCAGGGCAAGGGTGTTCAAGTTGAATGGGGCCAAGATCTGGATTACTCAAAAGAAAAGGTGTTGACGCAAGATTTTGACGTCCCTCATTTCCTGACACACTACCCGAAGGTGGCGAAGCCCTTCTACCACCGGGTTGACCCTGAAGATGAAAAATACGTTCTTTGCCATGATTTGCTGGCCCCCGAAGGGTACGGCGAAATCATTGGTGGTGGCGAGCGCACATGGTCGGAGGAGGAAATTCTCCAGAGAATTGACGAAGAGGGAACACCTCGTGAACCTTACCAATTCTACATCGATGTGCGATCCTACGGTGGCGTCCCACATGGTGGGTTCGGCCTCGGGGTTGACCGAGTGGTGAGTTGGCTTGCAGGAGCCACCCACATCCGCGAGGTCATCCCGTTTCCACGGACATCTCGCCGAGTCACGCCTTAGAGCAGCAACTCACCGCATTGCGGACAAGGCATTCCGGGGACAAAGGCCCCCAACAAAAAGCCACAGTGCGTGCAAATCGACGTCAGAAAATCATCAACCACCATGCGTCGTGGTTGACTGACTCGAACATCAAGGTTTTGGGAGTTCGAATGTATCGCAAATATGCTCCAACACAAGCCCAAGGTCTCGCTCTTCGATAACGTGGGTAGCGTAGGGTCGTGGGCGGTCGTCCCATGGGTTGAACAACACTGCACATGCGCTTTGTTGGAACATGCCCACATCGCCCATTGAATCGCCAACAGATGCCGTCTGTGCTTTCTCAACACCGAGTCGCCGCTGAAGCATGTTGACGATGGCACCCTTCCCGTCCATTTGGACTTGGTATCGACCAAAATCTCCGATGCCATGTTCACCATCGCCGAGGGGTTGGTCCCTCAGCCAGCCGTTGGTAAACACGTGGAGCTTTGTGTCCTTGCCCCCGATTTGTTCTCGTGCTGTGTGCCGATCAATGCCTCCCCATCGGCGTCTCCACGTTTGGTTGGATGGAAAGCATGCGGCGATGTCCCTCGCTGTCTTTTGCAATCCACCGCTGACGATAGCCACATGAACGCCGAGGTCAAGCAAATGGCCGATGAGTGTCTTCCAACCCTTCATCATCGGCATGCCCTCCATCAATCCTCGCAAACGTTCGTCGCTGATGGGCTGGTCGGAAGAGGACTTGATGAGTGCAAGGTCAAGTTTTATCCAAGCCCATTCATCCAACAGACCTTGATTGTAGAGTTCAAAGGATTCATCATTGGAAATACCAAGTTTGTCGTAGACATACTGCCAGGTGGAGAGATGGTCCACAAGGACACGGTCCATGTCCAAACATACCAGATACTCGCCCACACCGCCACCTCAGAGGTTGCCTTTCGGCCAGTTGTATTGGTTCTGCACACGAGCAACCTGCTTCCCCATGATGTACAAAATTAAGGCCACCATCATCGCAAACAGACCGACCAGCGTCATGGCAATGGTGACCAAGGTCACGCCGATTGACGTGGAATTCAATTCGGTAAACATGGTCGCAAGGTCACCAGAGAGCCGGTAGCCCAAAACAAACAGCACGACACCAGGAATCCCAAACAACAGGAGTGGATGCTTTGATTCGAGCATCCAATAGAACAGTTGTGCAAAACGGGAAGCCGTCGCCAGCGATTGTCGCTGAGGAAGTTGAATGGGTTTGTCGGCTTTGACCAGACGCACCCGAAGACCCTGGTCAAGCGAAGCAGGTGTTGATGTTTCATCCAAGTCAAGCATGGCACGACAACCTGATTCGCTAACGATGAGATGGCCAACGCTGGTGTCCGAAAACACCATGCCATCTACGTCCTCTTGTTTGATGCCGTCATGGTGGAAGACATAGTGAACATCCCATTCTTCTCGAGCACGGTTGACGCTGAGGGGGAGTTCCGATAATTTCCATGCAGCCGTGATGGGGAGAAAGAGTGTCCTTCCCCCGTTGGCTCCTTCTTCGTCCAAAGCACTGCACAAGCTCTGCAGCGAAACCGCTTGGCGAAAGTGCACCACCTTGCATCCGACTTCCTGAGCGAGTTCAACGGTTTCGTCGTTGGAGCCTGTGTCAAACAACATCACCTCTGAGGCGACTTCTCGACTTCGCACGATGATGGACACAATCCTCAATTCGATGTTGCGCCCTACCAGCACAATGCGCTGAAGACCTTCACTCACGGCCATGCCCTCACGAACGAGACTATCAATCCTATTCCCAAATTGGAACCAAGACGGTGGTTCACGCATAGGTTGATTTTGGCGGAACCGTTCGGCGAACCATGGACCAGAAATGGAGCGTTGGCGTGGTGATCCCCGCCAAGAACGAAGCGCTCCACATTGGTGATGTGTTGCTTCACCTCCCAAAAGATGTCGATTTGGCGGTTGTCGTTGACGACCGTTCGACCGACGACACCGCATCGGTGGCAAGAAACGCAGATGCACCGTGTGAAGTCATCGTTCTCAGCGGACCTGGCGAGGGCGTTGGTGCCGCTATTGACGCAGGCCACCAGTACCTGCTTGGACACCTCAGGCAACCCTTTGTGAGCGTGGTGATGGCTGGCGACGGTCAAATGAATCCGAACGATATGGAGAACCTGATCGAACCGATTCTTGCCGGTCGAGCTGACCATGTCAAAGGCAACCGGAAATCCCACCCAGAGGGATACAATCGGATGCCCGTCGTTCGCCAGTTGGCCTCGTCTTTGTTGGCCTTCTTCACCACACTCGCCTCTGGACAACGCATCCAAGACCCTCAATGCGGGTACACGGCGACGTCTTCCGAAGTGCTCAACCATTGGCCCTGGAAGCGCTCTTGGAAAGGGTATGGCTACCCCAATTTTTGGCTCATCAATCTGTCAAAAGCCGGTTGGCGAATTGAGGAAAAACCGGTGCAATCAATCTATAGAAGTGAAACAAGCGGAATTAAACGTGGACGTTTCTTTGTCTCGGTGGGGTGGATGATGGCACGTGAGCATCATCGTCGAAACCTGGCATGGCTGAAACCACCCAACCTCTTGCCCCACACGCTGTTCGCCTTGTTCGCCTACCTCCTCGGTTGGTCAGCACTTTTGCCGATGTTCACGAACGATCTCGAAGCCGAACTCGGCTCCCGAGGCATTCCCATGCTGCTGTTGGCCTTGGTGTGTTGGAGCATGGCGCACCTTTTTGACCGATTGGCCGTGCGTACACGGATGGAGTTGAGGTTGAATGCGAAGACATGACCGAAGACGAAAGCCAAGGAAGGCGCATGTTCGTCACATCCTCGTCGCAACGAAACCGGATGCGAAAACCATTCTCGAAGAGATTCAAGCCTCGAAAAAGCCGTTCAAGGTGTTCAAGAAATGTGCAAAGAAGTTCTCAAATTGCCCTAGCGGGAGTAAAGGGGGCGACCTCGGCGAATTTGTTGAAGGTCAGATGTCACAGGATTTTGAAGACGCTGTGTGGGTCGCCGACCTCGAAACACCGCCATCCGCATTTTTCAAAACCCAATTTGGCTACCATCTGATTTGGGTGCACAGCGTCACGCTACCGGATGACAATGGTGGGCGTACCAAGATTTGAACTTGGGTCCAAGCGTCCCAAACGCCCGAGTATAGGCCAAACTAACCCATACGCCCTTGGCCTTTGCCACGAGGTCTCACCTATGAACTTCACTCAAGAAAACTCCACCGCCCATGGCCAGCCCGAATGACCAAGCCTTCGACCTCGGCGTGTTCCATGACGGAATCCACGTGTTCTTCGATACTCAATTCGCGCAAAACACGTTGAACGGCGTGCGCTGAGATGGCACCGTCTTCATCGGCTGCAGAACGAAGTTTTTGCAAGAGGGTTGACCGTGAAGGAGGGCTTTGGTTCGTTTGGAGGCCGCCTTCCGTCATGCGTGCACGAAGGTCCTCCCTCAACGACTCGGGCGTGTTGGCCAAGGCCACTTCCATGTGCAAATCATTGGCGTTCAGCACGGTCTTGACCAACTCACTTTCTCGCCCCAACGCTTGACCACAGTGGGGACAGCGACCTTTCTGGTGACGATGGCCGGAGCATTGCTGACAGCCAGAACAACGCAAGACCAACCAGCTTGCCTCGCTCATGAAGCACCCTCAGAGGCTGAAATCATGTTTGTTTTGAGGCTGGCCAGGCCGTCGAGCGGGTGCAGCAGGCGCCTTGGTATCGACCCGCTTCTTGGGTTCCTCTGCCGTTCGCGTCAGTGCGCCTCGGACTGGACCTGTCTTGGTTCGTGCACCAAGCGACAACGAATCGGGCAGGATAAGCGCCGCCACAGCCACGCCGTGGTGATCGGGACCAGCGGTGACTTCGTCAACGGCGACATCAAATTCAATCACTTCCAAATCTCGACTCGCGAGGCGCCGTTGCAAGTTTCGACGAAGCAGCAACACCGTTTCCTCGTAGTCACGGTCGGTGGTGATGGTGGCAACCACAGCGCACTCATCCCCTTCAGGCGTCACACACGACGCCCAAGCCACACCTGCTGATGCAGAGGAACCGTTCCAGGCATAGGCGGTCGCCAAGTGGCACTCCACCAAGGACCCCATCGGGAGGGGGCGCGGTGGCGTCACACCAAAGCCAAGGGGCAGCATCGCACCCTGTGCTTGGATAAGGCGTACATCGCCCAACCCCAATTCAACCAATCCTTGGTCGAAAGCATCTTCAGCATTTTCGCCCCAAGGCGCCACAGCGGTCATCAACCATCCTGGGCATGCTGGTCCACGTGCTGCTTGCATGAACAAACACACACACAACGGGTTCATGAACACCGTGGTCCTAAGCCTTGCATGGCAGGTGGCACTCGACCGGTGATGCTCACCAGCCTTGTCCTCGGGTTGCTCATCGTTCTTTTCGCAGGATTCACCTCAAGTGAGTTTACGCTAACTTTAGCCCTTGGAGGCTTGTTTGCAACTGGAATTGGCCTTGTCATGCTCATGAAACCGTCCCAACAAATCGGTTCAAAAATTGAAGCATCTCTCGTTCCTGTGAACGATGGTGGAAGCAGTGAAACGCCTTACGCAGGAGAATCCTTACCCGACCCGCTGAGCATCGGCCTTGACCGACCGTTGTGATCAGAACAAACGAACCGTTTCGAGGTTGCTTGGCGCAAACGTCAGACAGTTGTATCGCTCACGTAGGGTGAGACCGAGTTCGTTGCACTTTTGGTAATCACCGTGGTGGCAGATGATGTTCTTTGGTGGCGGGTTGATGCGGTCAACGAAATCAAGCAACTGCCGGCGGTCGGAGTGACCTGAAAAACCGTCGATGGTGACCATTTCACACCCGATTTTCACAATCTCGGTCTTCCCGTTGATGAGCATCGGAACCTCACCAAAGCCCTTTTGCAACCGGCGACCCAAGGTACCTTCGGCTTGGTAGCCCACAAAACAAAGTGAGTTCCGGTCTTCGTGGGCCCAGTTCTTGAAGTACTCCATGACCGGCCCACCGTTCAGCATACCAGAGGTGGCCAAAACGATGCATGGAGAGTTGTCCATGATGATGCTCTCTCGAAGTTCTCGACCCTTGACGGGGCGGAACCATTCACTCGTGAACGGATTCTCACCGTCGTCCTTGAGCAAGGATTTGCTCAGTGCCTTGGTGAGGTAATTTGGGTGGGATGCATGAATCGCTGTTGCTTCCTGGATCATACCGTCCAACCAAACCGGCACCGGCTTCACGGTGCCTGAACGGAACAGTTCATCGATGGCGATCATCACTTCTTGACTTCGCCCGACGGCAAACACAGGACAAATCATCTTTCCACCGCGCAAAAGGGTGCGTGAAACGATGTCCTGAAGCTCTTGATTGGCTTCCTGTCTGGAGGGTTGGTAGTCTCCTGAAGCACCGTATGTTGATTCAATCACGAGGGTTTCAACGCGAGGGAAGCGGGTGTTGGCGGCGTCAAACAACCACGATTTCTCGTATTTTTGGTCGCCGCTGAACACGATGTTATGCTTGCCGTCTGCGATGTTCAGATGCACGGCAGAGGAACCCAAGATGTGCCCTGCGTTGGAAAACGTGAGCTTGACATCGGGGGCGATGTCGGTGGTTGAATCCCAATCGACGTCAACCACGTGCTTCATGCACATGCGGATGTCTTCCATGTCGTAGGGTGCACGCTTGCCTTCAGCACCACCGACCTTGAGGTAGTCGGTCTGGAGCAGCAGCATCAAATCCCGGGTGGGTGGGGTGCAGTACACTGGTCCACGGTAGCCGTACTTGAAGAGCACAGGAAGCATACCTGCGTGGTCAAGGTGGGAGTGGGTCAGCACGACGGCATCCAGTTTTTCGAGAGGAAGGGCCTCTGGGGCGTTGAAAAACGGCATCGGGTCGGTATCTGATGCAATGTTGACGCCGACATCGATCATGATTCTTGATTCGTTCGTCGTCACATAATGACATGCACGACCCACTTCACGGTAGGAACCGAGAGCCGTCACGCGGGCCCATGTTCCACCAGGCCGAGTTGGGCGGTGGATGTTGAGACCGAAATCCTTCAGCAACTTTCGTCGTTCTTCGCCGTTGGTTTGGCGGTACATGCGAATGTCATGAACGGTTTTTGAGAACAGTGGAGGGGTCCGCTCAACTTTGACCGACCATCCGGTTTCGTCGCGAATTCTGAAATTGTTCTCGCCTTTGCGACCAATCGCTGTCCCAGGCTGCTTGCACTGGATGGTTACCTCTCGGTAGCAGGGATCAAAGTAGAGTTCAGTAATTTCTGCCTCTGCTGGAACGATGTCGTGAATCTTGTCTTTGGCATCGTTCATGTCCATGATTGAATCAAGTGGGGAGCGAAGCACAATCTTTCGCTTGATGCGTTTGGCTATTTTGCCAATCAAACCGTCGGGGCCCGTAAAGGGCTTCATTTCGCTGGTAATGATGGCGATGTTGCCCGCCTCAAGATCAATTTCGTACTCGATGGAACGGGGGATGATCTTGGCAATCTCGTCTTTCAGTTCTCTGTAGGTCATCTGCATGATGTTCACCTTTGGTGCTCCCGCTCATGGTTGTTACCACGATACGCCGAGGCGTAGTGCGGCTCAGCCGCGGGAATTGAACGCTCACTTGAGGAGTTTCGAAATCTCTTCTTGTGAAACTTGTTGGTAGCCGGAACCGGGCGTGATGACGGCCAAATCCATGCCGTTGCCGGAGGCCGCATCACGCTGTCCCGATGCATGGAGGGCTCGTGCTGCCAATTTTAAGGCCTCCGCTTCGCTCATGTTTTCTTTGAAACCGTCTTCCAACACACCGTACATGTAAGGCGAACCGGAACCTGTGGCGCAGTAGACATCGGGGATTGAACCCCCGGCAGAGTCGATGGAGTAGACATGGCTGCCGTCGTCATCAACGCCAACGATCAGCAGTTGAACCCAATGCGGACGTCCCGAGAGGATGTTGGCAGTGAGCGTTGCAGCTCCTTTGACGGTCATGGGTTGTTGACGGCGAAGTTCAAACAGGGCGACTTCTGCAGCCAACGTTCGGGAGAGGGATTGTGCGTGACCGACGAGTCCAGCGGTGGTCAGCGCCAAGTTGTCACCAATTTTGAACAACTTCTGAACGCTCTTGTTGGCGATGAAGTGGCCCATGGTGGCTCGGTGGTCCGCACCAACAACGACGCCACCTTTGAACGTGATACCAACGGTGCTTGTACCGGTCTTCATGACATGCTGTTGTTCTGACATGATACCCTCTCCACCCCGACACTTCTTGAACCTTGAGGCAGACTGGAATTGCGGGACAACATCCAGACCGGAGAATCAACCAAGGGCCGGGAATGGACGAAGTGTGCCGAGAACCAAGGGGAGTGTTGAAGAATCCTCGCCGTGATGGTTGTGCCATGCGGCGAAGACGACGAGCGAGAGTGGACGAATCGCAGTCTTCCCTCGACCGATTCACGGGAGCCCCATCTCAAGGGGAGAGCCCCGAAGAGGAACCGATCGTCCCCGCCATGCCCGATTTGGACATTCTTGAGGCGGCCGAAGCCAAAGTGGACGGTCATGTCAAGCCGGTAACCTCTGCCCCAGTCACTGTTGACGAGCACCGGGGACCAAGGTCGTTTTCCATGCCAAGTGCGCAAAACGATGCTCCCCGTCCACTTCCTTCCACGACCGCCACGTACCACGACTTGGCCGTCCTGTACCCAAACGCCCCCGTCCCGCTGTTCGAAGGTGAAATGGTCCTTCACAACTCCACATTGTTGGATTTGACCGGTTGTGGAACGCTTATGGATTGGGTCTCGGAAGGTCACGGTTGCATCGTTGAGATGAAGCGGATGATGAAGCGTAAAACCGAATTCAACCAAGCCTTGAGCATGCTCAATGAATTTGTAGAGGGCGACGTACAGGGACAGATCATCCGCATCACCGACACCCGACTCCTGCTGTTGCCGCAGGGCTGTCGAGGCATTCGAGGCACAGAAATGGAAGGCTTCGCCGTTTCACCTGACGACCTTTCGGACGTGTATTCATGAACGAACAACCCATCGACATCCCTTGTCCGGTGTGCGCCTCTGTCGGCAAGGTTAACATGATCGCCCACATTGACGAAATTCCGTATTTCGGCGAACACACACAAGTGACGTTGCTTTGCGATGACTGCGGTTGGCGCCAAACCGATTTCATCCCTGCTGAAGGGAAAAAGGCCGGAGGTTGGTCGTTGATTCTGGACAGCGAAGAGAAGTTGCGGGCGAGGGTTGTTCGTTCATCTTCCTGCACCGTCGTTCTGCCGGAACTCGACCTCCAAGTGAATCCCGGCAGCAGTTCAACAGGTTATGTGTCAAACGTCGAAGGTGTGTTGAACCGTTTTCTCGAGATCATCAACATGGTGAACCGAGACCTGGTTGCCCAATTCGAGGGAGCGCCCGAAGAGGAACGGGAGACCATCATGGAACACATGGCATCGCTTCAAAACATGACATTGGTGATGGGTGAACTCGGACAGGCAGGTGCTGCACCGCTCACCCTTGAATTGCTCGACCCTCACGGCCACTCCATGATCATTCATCCGGAGGCGGTTGAACGGGACCTCACTGTTGAGGAACTCGAGTTGCTCCCGGTTGGCCCCGATCCTGCGGTGTTTTCGACCGACGATCTCAACGACTCATCGTGAATCTTCTGCGAGGAAATCATCAACAAGATGGGCAGTCTGGTCGCGCATTTCGTGCAGGTTCTTCATCCAAATGGTTGCTGCATCGATGCAATGCTGCTTCATTTCTCCAGCCAACAAGGCCCCGGACCTGAACGATGCATTGAGTTCTGACATCACCGCATCGTCTTCCTCAAAGAAGTACATCATGTACTGATAGGCGACGTCGATGTCGGGGTTTCCTCCGAGGCGGCGATGTTCCTCAACGGTGGCTTGACCGCCCGAAAAAGCGCGCTTGATTTTCTTCTCAACCGTCGCTAAATCGTCCCTCAAAAACAACGTTGTTTTGGGCTGGCTGCTGCTCATTTTATCTCCGGTCATCCCCACAGCGAAGTGGTGATATGTCGATGATGGCGCCAGTAAACCAAGACCACCAAGCTCACGCTCCAGTTTCAGCAAAGCCATGCGAAGACCGTGCTTATCTCTGGACGTGGCCGAAGGAACATGCACGTGCCCCTGTTTCGGACTCGACATGATATCGGAAAACCCGAGGCTTGCAACGGCTTGGACCACACGGTCGAACACAGATGCAACTCGGTCTCGGTCAATTCTTCCGTTTGGAAGTTGGCCGAACACCTCAGCGTTTTCGTCGTGGATGGAGAGGCTGATCAACACCCCACTCGATGAGGCGTCTTTGAGGTTGAACCAGTTGGTTTTCGAAGCCAAGCCTCGGGTGAGGCGTAGGTGCGGGTCCTGGTCGACACCAACAGGGACAACGATGGGTCGAAGCCCGCCATGTTCGTCCATTTGAGGATGTAAGATATCGCCTACTTGGACGAGAGGGGCTTGAACATGGGCAAGATTGGTCTCTCCATTAAAGCCGTAAATAGCTTCAAACTCCGTGAGATTGGTTCGCTTTCCAAGTTGGAAACCGAGGCGTTGAACCACCGGTCGTGTCGACTGAAAGTAAACACTGGTCTTTTCGGGGTCCAAACCAAGGGCGGCGTAATGGGCGATGTATTCCTGCAGAGCCACCTCTCTTCCCTTGGCGAGCGAAACGCCCCGCGTCGCTTGACTTTCAAGGTCAGCAACGGCGATGGTCACATCGCCACCCAATTGCTGAAACCATTTGGCCTGTTCAACCACCATGGAATGCCCGAGGTGCATCTGTCCGCTGGGCATGAGTCCTGTGAGGACGCCGAAACCACCTCCGGTTCGATGTGCTTCGAGGATCTGGTCCACATCACGATGGGCGAACACAATGCCCCTTCGGTGCAACTTTGATGGCGAAGGGAGCGAGGAACCGTCAAGCGGCGTTAACCCAAACTGTTGGATGATGCGTTCGTAATCCGTGGATTGCGCACTGCCCCATGGGTCAATGACCACATCTTCGTTTGCCACAGCACGCCCTCCAACAAATCTACTCGGCCTCTTCGGCATCAAGGCTTCGCTCAATTTTGGTCAACGGGTCGTGTTTTGTGCCGGGTTCTGGAACGGTCAAGCCTGCGAGTGGACCAATGCCCTCTCGACCAAGCACGCCAAGCATCAGCACCACGGTGCAAAAGCCAACCCCAAGAACGGCGTAGGGTATCCATGCGTGTGCTCCTTCGGCAGGCCGTGGTTGAACCAACCACGTGAAGCGTACATCGGTGTCCTCCAAAAACCGCTTCGACCATTTGAAGAGGTCTGTGGTTTCGTGACCTGCAACCGTTACAGCTGCCGAATGGTTGTTGAAAAATTGAGTCTGGCCGAGTATGTCGTATTCAACATCGGGTTGATCAAAATGGATGGAAACGCTGTGGCCGTTGACCACGGAGAGCAGAAGAATTCCGTCATCTTGTTGCCACCAGCCCTCTTGCGATGTTTTTTCGCCTTCTATAGAGAGCAACGCTCCGCTGGCACCCTCAACCGCAACCACCACGGCACCGCCCGTATCAATTCGCCACGTGAGGGGCACGTTCCACGGCAGCCCCTCGGAAACGCCCAAGCAGGCTTCCGTGATCAAGGATTCAAACAACAGGGTGCTGTTCTCCTCCGAAGATTGGAGGGTGTGCGCATGCTCGTAGCAGCGTTTGGCCGACCAGAGCGACCACGCTTCACCCCAGGTGGTCAACCAAACACTTGGATGCTCGTCCAGGTAAGCCAAAACATCGGCGTCGTGCCGGACGGTAGCATCGTTGACACGGCCGATCCAATACATGTTCACCAGCCCACCTTCGTTGATGGCCTGTGAGAGTTGTTCGAGGGACGCAACACCTTTCTCGAGGCTTCCTCCTCGTCGGCCGAGGTTGTACCATTCCCAAAGGTCCACAGGTTCGTCCTCCCCGTCGTGCCATGCCGTGTCGGCCAGGCCCGTTTCATCGCCGTGGACGACAAAGCCTTGTGTCGAAATCTTCTGATGGTCGGCCATCGTGAGGGTGTTGGGCGTATAGATGGAAAGCGGGTTGGCGCCCCATTGACTGGCATTGATACGTTGCGTGATGTATTCTTGGCAGGCCTGAGCCACCGCCCCGGGGTCGTTTGACCAAGCCAATCCGGGAATGCCGTAGCAACCAAATTCATCGCCTGCGTTGAGACGGTCCTGACCATACGAGGTTCTCAGCCAGCCGTCTTCCTCCCACGCCGATTCAGCCAACACCACGGGGTGAACGGTGACAAGAACCAAGGTGGAGGCCAAGAGGACATGGAGCGCCGAATGCGTACCACCGTCGCTCATGTTCTTGGCTCCCGACCGCCCTCTTTGACGCTTGTCCTTTGGCCCGTTTGAAACAATCGTGAAAACTGCCGATGAATCCCATTGAATGGAAGAAACATGAAAACACCCTGCTGCAGAGAAGCACCATGGCCGACAGCCCGTCGTTAAAGCAAGCGTGGGAAGCCATCCGACCCCATTGGGAGATTCAACCTCATGCTGCGCCCCTTCCGGCCACACCGGTCTACAGCGCGTTGCGTATGTTCCTCTCGCCTGCACTCCGACCCCTTCTTCGCTGGAGGATTCGAGGATCACATCGAATACCTCGCACAGGCGCTACCATCCTCGCAGCAAACCATCTCTCACACGTCGACCCAATCGCTGTGATCGCAGCCGCCCGTAGAACCACCCACTACCTCGCCAAAGACGGTCACTTCACCAATCCATGGACTCGGTTCGTGATGCGTGCCACAGGCCAAATCGAAACGCAGCGAGAACAAGGCGGGAATGAAGCGCTTTCGAGTGCTGCGAACATCTTGGCTGAAGGAAAGGCACTCGGAATTTTTCCGGAGGGAACACGGTCGAAAAGAGATGAGGCGCCCTACTTGTTACCCGGGAAAACGGGTGTTGCACGCCTCGCGGCTGCCTATCCTGAAGCCGTGGTGGTGCCGGTGGCTTTGGTTGGAACCCGAGAGATCATGCGGCCTTCCTATCACAAGTGGCCACGCCTTCTCAAACCGTTCAGCGTTCATGCAGGCACAGGGGTCACGTGGTTGGAATGGCTCGGCCACCCCGAAGGTGGAAACATGACTGCCGAAACCCTTGGCCGTTGGTCATCGGAGGATGAACACGAAGTGAGGAGTCGCCTGGCAGGCCTCTACCGGAAATTTACCGACCAATTGATGGGTTCACTCGCAGCACTTGGAGCGCCTTAAGACTAGAAATAGAGTCGGATGATAAGTCCGTTGTGCCAGTGTACACCACGCCGTTCGGCGCCCTCAATGGAGACGGTAGCCTCAACCACATCGAAGCTCAATGACTCGCCGCAGAAGTTCGGGGGCTTCAACTTCTGGAGGATGTCTTGACCAGCGCACCAAGCTGGGGAAGGCACTTGTGTGTCAAGTCCGGCGACACCCAGTTGGTCACAGAGACCGACGGTTTTGAGTTGAGAATCGATGTCATCGGAACGATCAACGCCTTCCTCAAGGACCACGACCCGCACATTCAGGTCCACCTTTACCGCGGTCGAAACCGAACGGTGGGGACGGTTGAACCCATTTGCATCCTCTACAACAACAATCACCCCGGCTGTGCCATCACCGACGCCATCGTCTCGTTGGTGTTGCTTGGCGAAGCAAATTGGCCGGAAGCAGCAACGCCGAAGACGCTGTGGGAGTTTGCATCGGTTGCAGCATCGGAGCGAATCGCTCAACGTTACAAACTCGGTATTATCGATTTGACCTTGGAGGACGTTCAAGAAATCAAGGATATTCAAGAAGCATTGAATTTGGGGATGGCGCATGCCGCCATCGATATGCTCTGTTGTTTTGCACGCCGTTGTTACGCCTGCAAGGGCATGGAGGTTGATGAGGTCAACACCCACATTCAACCGCTTATCGACCAATTTGACCCCAAAGACATCGCCGCCTACACGCTCCATCCGAGCACACCCAGTGACCTGATGTTCCTTCCGGATTTTTCCGTGGAAGCGTGAACAACCCCTAAGTGCCTTCTCTGCTGGCTTCCGTTGGGTGGAATCGTGCAAACGTACCTTGACTTGATGAGGCACATCCTTGCGGAGGGTGCTGACAAAGGCGACCGGACAGGAACAGGCACGAAATCCGTTTTTGGCTATCAAATGCGATTTGATCTGTCCGAAGGATTCCCAATGGTCACGACCAAAAAACTGCACCTTCCCTCCATCGTCCACGAACTCCTTTGGTTTTTGAAGGGAGAAACCAATGTGGGTTACCTCCAAGAAAACGGCGTGCGAATATGGAACGAGTGGGCCGATGAAAACGGTGATTTGGGTCCTGTCTATGGAAAACAATGGCGCCGATGGGAAACGAAAGACGGCCGAATCATCGACCAAGTGCAACAAGCCATTGAGGCGATCAAAACCAACCCCAACAGCCGCCGAATCATCGTTTCAGCCTGGAATGTCGGTGAACTTGAGGACATGGCGTTGATGCCCTGTCATGCTTTTTTCCAATTCCATGTCGCTGAGGGAAAACTGAACTGCCAACTCTACCAACGAAGTGCCGATGTGTTTCTTGGCGTGCCATTCAACATCGCCTCGTACGCGTTGTTAACCCACATGATGGCCCAAGTTTGTGACCTTGAAGCGGGGACCTTTGTCCACACGCTGGGAGATGCCCACCTCTACAACAACCATTTGGAACAAGCTCGTTTGCAAATCACGCGTGAACCTCTCCCCCTACCAAAACTGGAACTCAATCCGGACATTCGCAACATCGATGACTTCACCTACGAGGACATTCGCGTCATCGACTATCAACATCACGAGCACATCAAGGCCCCCATTTCTGTCTGAGGGATGTTCATGCTCTCCATGATTTTCGCTTCCGATGAACACGGCGCCATCGGGCGAGAAGGTGAACTGCCATGGCGTCAATCCACCGACCTGCAACATTTCAAACGCATCACCCTCAACAAAACGGTGGTGATGGGCAGAAAGACATGGGAAAGCATCGGGCGGCCGCTGCCCAATCGCCGGAATGTGGTAATGACAAGGCAGACCCCTCCAGAGGGCATTGAAACCATGACCTTTGACGAGGTGCTTGAACTGAGTCAACATGAAGACGTGATGGTCATCGGCGGGGGAGAAATTTACGCGCTCTTCTTGGAACACACCAAAGAACTCCACCGGACCGTCATTCATACGCAAGTTGACGGGGCAGACGCCCATGCTCCTGAGTTTGAACACCTCGGATTCTACCTGATATCAGAGCGTCACGTTGAGGCTGGTGAACACGACGACCACCCCATGACGTTTCAACACTGGATTGTTTGATCACTCCGGCTTGTATTCCGTTACCCGAACGCCCAACCGCCCCTGGCGTGCTTCTCTCTTCATGATGCGCTCGTACTTGGCTTCGAAAGCCGCTTTCAAATCAAGTTCCATCGCCAGACTATGGCCCATTAAGAGAATCAACACATCGGCCATCTCTTCGGCACATTCCTCCAGCGGCTTGCCCTTGGTGACCGCAGCAGCGAGTTCCCCCAGTTCTTCGATGGTGAGGGCCAGTCGGTAACCCATGTCGTGTCCGTTTTGGCCTGCAAAATCATGCTTGTCGTGGAACAAAGCAATTTTCTTCATCATCGACTCCCACTCATTCTGGGGTTCGCATTCCACCCAATCGTCAACGGAGCGGCCTTTCATAGCAACGGCTCAACACCGAAGCACATGAGATTTGGCCTACGACATGAGGGACACGATGCAGGCCCAAACAGGTTCAAGCCGGTCGTTGGCTTGGGCTGAAACGGAAGCGTGATCCAAGTCCTTGGAGCCGTCTTCGGGGTCTCGCCCTGCGGCCCAGTTGGAAGAAATACACACGGCGGCGTACGGGATGTCCAATTCCCGTGCGAGTTTCGCCTCACGGGGCATGGTCATTCCCAACATATCGCCGCCCAGCCGTTCGATGGCATCAACTTCAGCCCCAGTTTCAAATTGAGGTCCTTGGGTCAACCAGTAGGTGTACCTCATGGGTTCGTTTCCATCAAACCCTTGTGCTGCTCGAAGCACGTCTTCAAGGCGCTCGTTCAAGGCCTCATCAAACGGTTCGGTGACCGAAGTAAACACGGATTCTTGGTCGTGAAAGGTCGTGGCAACCCCGGTAAAATCGATGTATTGCTCGGCCAATCCGACCTTCCCTGGCGGGAACGTAGCCGCCACAGCTCCAACCGAGCACACCGAAACAATGGCGTCCACATCAGCACCGTTCAATGCCGTCATGTTGGCACGGTGATTGATGGCATGAGGCGGGCAACCGTGGCCTGATGCGCTGTGATGACGCTGAAGGAAAATCAGTTCGACGTCCCGGCCGCCGACCTCACACGTGAAGCAGCGGAGAGGGACGGGCCCGTACGGTGTCTCTACCGTCACGTCGGATGTTCGCAACAAGGTACCATCAACCGTTTCAAGACGCACACCGAGATCCATTTGGATGAGACCTGTGCCCCCGATGACGCCGAGCCGCATGGAACATCCCTCGCTTGGTCTGCATGTCAATTCTGCGGCGATTTCGCGCGTCAGAGAGATAATTCCAATTGATTCACGGCCAAGGCAGCAGCAACGACATCGCCATCCTCCCACCAATCAACGGCGATGAACGTGGGGCGCTTGCCGTGCATGTCGAAGCATTCGGTTGCTCGTTCGATGAGAAAAGCGGGGTCGTTTGTCTCCTCAGCGTTGTTTGGACTCGACAATCCCAACGGCCCACTCAGCCAGTTATTCATGTGAAAGACAACTTGTGTTGCATCGCCACGGTGAGGAGCACAATCCATCTCCTCTTTGCTCTCCTCAGCATAGTCGGTTGTCCAACTGAATGTTAGGAAGTCATGAAAGTACGGATGACCGGTATCGCCTGCCTGCTCCCAGAACAACACCATTCGTTGGTTCTGTTCGACGAGTTCACGAAGGGTTGGCCAGGGTTCATTCAACGTGTGTACATACGCCATTTCCATAAGACCTGCCTCTTCCAAAACAGCGACCAAATCGTCGGCTTCAACATAGTTTTCAATCAGCAACGTGACGACGTCCGATGGTGCTTCAGCCATGTGTTGATTGAGCTCGCTCAGCCATGTCACTGCGTTCACACTCCCATAGACACAAGGACTGATGGCCCCGCCACCATTCCCGTGACAAAATCGAACCCCGCTTGAACTTGGATTTGACGAATCAAGGTAGTGCGTGTCGAGCATGAACGCACGAATGCCTGCCTCCCATTGTGCATCCAACCCTGTCCGGTGATTGCTGGCAGGGTAGAAAATACCGTCCTCGTGGGTTGCAAAAGCGTTGTGTGTTTCGGGGAAGGTCACGTTATCGTAGGACCGATCACACAAGACCGACAAACCATTGCACAGCAACCCATCATCCACCTCTTGCTCAACAACAAAAGTGTCCTCCCTACCGGGTGAGGTGCACCCCGTCAGCAACATGCAGAGCACGAGGACAACCGCAGAACGCGTGCTCATGGCACCGCCTGTCGGGAGGGAACCATCAATGCGATGGTCGCTGAGGCATCTATTCCTGCAGGCGTGCGATCAGGTCGTCTTTCTTTCCGGACACCGGCTTGCCGGCGGCCTTCAGGAGTTCCTTCAGTTCGGCCACAGTCATGGATGCATAATCAACCTCATCAAGTGAGATTTCCTCTTCGGCAACCTCTTCTTGACTTGCCTCGCCTGCGTCGAATACTTCGGTTTCATCATCGTCGGCCTGAGCGATATCTGCTTCTTCTGCAGCTTCTTCAGCCATGGCTGCTTCGAGAGCAGCCTTCTTCTTGGCCTTCAATTCTGCAGCGACACGGGCTTCTTCAGCGTGAATCTCATCCAGGGTTGGCCCAAAGGACGGAACAACACCCTCTTGCAGCAATTGGCTCTTGCGAATGGCCACCGAGCGGACCGGATAGATGGATTTGACACCCTTTTCGATGGATTCCTCGAGCTTGCCGTCGAGAAGGGCCATTTGCACGTCGGCGTAGGTGTTCTTCGCAGCAAAGGCGACGATGATTTCTCGAGCGCGCCCTCGCATGTCCTTCTTGACCGAGGTCTGCACGCGCTGTTGAGTGATGATCAACGGCTTCATTCGAACGAGGTAACCGTCGGTGGTCACCACATCGACCACATCGTCGATCTTTCCACGGTACCGACGAATTTGACGTCGGATGTGGTCGGTCTGATGGTGATGGCCGATGAACACGGTCAAAGCATCTTGTCCTACGCACTCCGTCACTCGGAAGCGCATGACGACATGCATCTTGGAGAAGTTGCCGTCAAATTGTTGTTGGGTCATTTCGTAGACGCGACCGATGATATGCTCATCGGTCTCACCGATGGTCTCGCCAATGCGTTTGAAGTTCCACGGGTGACGGGGAGCACGGATGGCGTACCATCGCTTCATCTTCCACTTGTCACGTTGTTTACGCGCTGCTGCGCGTGCCTTTGCACTCACTTTCTTCGCCATGTCAATCCACTCGGTGTGTCTTGAGGGGACTACCCCACCAGTAGACTTGCGACAAACCTCCCCTATTTGAAGGAGCCTCATTGAAAGTTGGAAGGCCAAGATGCGTTTTCGGCAACCTCATGACCCAAAGACGCGAGGCCTGTACCGTGGGGCTCCATCGAATCACATGGCGGGCGACCGGCAGCGCCCTCTCAAACACCGATGCCATCGCTGATGCGATGGCGTGGCTGATTGGGGACGAGGAGGATGTGCAACTGGATCAAAGCACTTCGTACCACGGCCCCGTTCTGATGCTCGTCGAGGCCAAGACCAGCAAGAAACGGAAGGCGCTTTCCTCGCTCGCTCGCTTGGGCAGTGACGCACTCAACACCGTTTTGGAAACACTACCCGAGCGACTCGACGAGGACCATGTCGTTCATTTTCGATTGGTTCTCGACAACCTGGTGAACGGAGAGATTGTGCTGGCCAAAGGGAGTGGAACGGGCCATGTCAAGGGACAGGCGAAATTCGAAGTCTACCCCGGCAAACCAGCATTGGAACAAATCACTGAAACCATTCAACAGGCCATCGGTCTCGCACACGCTGAGGAGTGACCGAGCATGCGACCCCCACACATTGCGGTGTTCTTGGCCACGCTCATGTTCATCTCTGTCCTTCCCGCTACCACGGGTACCGAACCGGACGAATCCATCAACACGCCACCCTCGTGCAGTGCCGACCGCGTGAATTGGACGATGGGAGTCGTTTTCTGCAACGGCAACGCCACGACGGGCTACACACTGTTCGCCCCCATGCCGGGAAACACCACTTATCTCATCGATCACGAGGGACGCTGGATACACGAATGGGTGTCGCCTGGAAACCATCGACCGGCCCTTTCCGCATACTTGCTCTCCGATGGCTCCCTGCTGCGGACGGCCAACACGGCAAGCACCGCTGTGGGGAATTTTTCGGGAGGAGGGACGAGTGGGAAATTGGAGCGAATCTCTTGGGACGGCACCCTTGAATGGTCGTGGGAATACAACGGAGCCACTCATATCAGCCACCACGATATCGAACCCATGCCCAACGGGAACATTCTGTTGATTGCGTGGGAAGAGCGAACCCAAGAAGAGTCCATTCAAGCAGGAAGGAATCCAGAAATTGCCAGCGACTCTCCCGGTGAAGAATGGCACGTTTGGCCTGACCACATCATCGAGATTGAACCGGTCGGCAACGACGATGCCAACATCGTTTGGAAGTGGCATGCTTGGGATCACCTCATCCAAGATTACGACCCGAGCAAAGACAACTACGGTGTTGTGGCCGACCACCCCGAACGGCTCAACATCAACTACGTAGGTGGCTCAGGAAACGCTGCTGGCCGTGCAGACTGGATGCACTGCAACGGCATCGATTACAACGCTGACCTTGACCAAATCGCCATCTCCTGCAGGAGCATGCATGAAATCTACATCATTGACCACAGCACCACCATTGAAGAAGCCGCAGGACATTCAGGTGGTCGATGGGGCAAGGGGGGCGACATTCTCTACCGTTGGGGCAACCCCCAAGTGTACGGAAAAGGCCTCTCATCAGACCAGCAGTTGTTCGGTCAGCATGATGTCAATTGGATTCAAGACGGGCACCCGATGGCGGGAGCCTTGTCCATCTTCAACAACGGAAACGGCCGCTATCCATCCTACTCTTCGGTTGAAATCATCGTTCCACCCACCGTTAACGACACCTACGTGCTCGAAGAAAACGGGACGTTCGGACCCTCAACATCCTCATGGACGTGGGACATGGGTGAAGCGATGTATTCCGGTTCCATTTCTGGCGTGGATGCCTTGAGTAACGGCCATCTCTTGGTGACGCACGGAACCAAGGGAACCTTGTACGAAGTGGACGAAAACGGGAATGTTGTTTGGACGTACATCAATCCAACCGGTTCGAACGGCGCATACAATCAAAGCCAGACCATACCCGACGGAATGCGGGCTGGAACAACCTTGAATCAAATTTTCAAAGCAACCCACATCCCTGCGAGTCACCCGTCACTCAACGGGAGGACGTTGATACCCGGAGACTATCTTGAGCATTGGACGGACCTCTGCCCAACGGAGGAAGCTTGGGGTTGGGATCGCAACGGTGACGGCTGCGTTGATGACACCGATGGTGATGCTGTGCTCGATCCGTTTGACCGGTGTCTGCTCGGTGATGACAATGTCGATGTTGACAGCGATGGCGTGCCCGATGCCTGTGATGGGTTCGTTGATTGGGACGCAGACGGCGTCGAAGACGCTTTGGATATCTGTCAAGGCCACGACGATGCTGAAGACCAAGACCAGGATGGAATTCCTGACGGTTGCGACCCACTCATCGATGATGATGGCGACGGGGTGGGGAACAACGATGACCTGTGCCCGGGAGAAAACGACAACCAGGATAACGACAGCGACGGCATACCGGACGCCTGTGACGACCTGATCGACAGCGACGGAGACGGTGTGGCGGACACCATGGACATCTGCCCGAACGCAGACGATGCATTGGATGCCGACCAAGACGGCCTCCCCGATGCCTGTGATACCACACCCAACGGAGTGACCAACGCATCAACAACCACCAACCAAACGGTGAACCAATCCGATGAAATTGATGAGGAAACCCTTGACTCCAGTAGCTTAGGAAGGCAAACCCTCCTTGTTCTTGGCTTGTCCGTCGTCCTTGGAACGGTGGGTGTCGTGTGGTTGATGTTGCGACAGAAGAGAGGTGAACGCACTGTTGCGCTCAACAAAGTGTTCGTTCCGGTCGAAGAAGAAGACCCATGACGGGGATACCCTCGTTCGGTGGTATGAAGAAATCCAAGATGTCCCTCGAAGACCTCTCCGTTTTTCAGATGACAAGCAATTAAGTAGGCCTTCAACCCAGAAGAGAATGGAGGAAATCCCATGCCACACGTCGTTACATCTGCTTGCGTCGACCACAAATACCAGGAATGCGTTGCTGTCTGCCCCGTCGAAGCCTTTCGCGAGGCTGAAACCTACTTGGTGATCGACCCTGACGAGTGCATCGATTGTGGCGCTTGCATCCCTGAATGCCCTGTTGACGCTATCTTTGCCGACACCGATGTGCCCGAAGGTGAAGAAGCATGGATTGACCGGAACGCAGAAGAATCGGTCGATGCCGAAATCGCCGAAGGTGACTCTCCAGTTTTGGCATCCGACTGAGGCTAGATGGCCTAAAACCCGGCTTCAAATACGAAGCCAAAAATGGAAGTGTGAACCGCATGAACACCGATATTTCACAATTCCGAAAAGGCAGCGATTTGGTGAAGCGAGGCTTTGCTCGTATGCAACAAGGTGGCGTCATCATGGACGTCGTCAACCCCGAACAGGCAGCCGTAGCAGAAGACGCCGGCGCTGTGGCCGTCATGGCCCTCGAACGTGTTCCTGCTGACATCAGAAAAGCCGGTGGCGTCGCCCGCATGAGCCATCCGGACATGATTCAAGGCATCCTCGACTGCACCTCCATTCCAGTAATGGCCAAGTCACGTATCGGTCACGATGGAGAAGCCCGTATCCTCGAAGCAATGGGCGTTGACATGGTCGATGAAAGCGAGGTCCTGACACCAGCCGACCCCTATTTCCACATCAACAAACACGAGTACGACATTCCGTTTGTTTGCGGTGCAACCGGTCTAGGTGAAGCCGTGCGAAGAATCTGGGAAGGTGCGGCCATGATTCGAACCAAAGGCGAGGCTGGAACCGGTAACGTTGTCGCAGCCGTCACCCATGCTCGGCTGATTGACCAAGAAATCAACCAAATTCAATCGCTGGACGACCAAGGCCTCGATGTGGCGACCGAGAGCATCATGGAGCGATACCGAGTCCTCTCCTCCCAGTCTGTTCTTCCAGGCACCCACCTTCACACCCCGTTTGGTGCCATTGACGACGAGATGCACGCTGGTATTCGCTCGGTCTTGGACGATGTCCACCGACTCGGCCGTCTCCCAGTTGTGACCTTCTCTGCCGGCGGCATTGCGACACCTGCCGATGCCTCGTTGATGATGCGCATGGGAATGGACGGTATATTCGTAGGGTCGGGTATCTTCAAGTCCTCCGATCCAAAAACCATGGCAGACGCCATCGTCATGGCCACGGCTCATTATGACGACGCTTCAAAAGTGGCTGAAGCCATGGCGATGATGCAAGGTGACCCGATGAAAGGGGACGAACTGGAAACGCTCGAGGTCCGTCTTGACCAGCGTGGCTGGTAATCAGTTGAGCGGGTCGGCAATGCCTTCTTCCCCGAGTGTCCACTTGAGGGTCTTCACAACGCCCTGAAGCGCCTTGTGGTTTCGGGCGGCTTCCTTCATCCCTTCTTTGTCGTCTTGCTCTTTGCAAGCGTCGTACCATTCTTTCCACTGGTTCATTTTCACCGTGGCTTGGCCGAGCATCTCTTCAATTTCTTCCCATGTTCGATCGTAGCTTCGCTTTGGAGTCGTGCTCATGGTATCATTGGGCTGGCGAGAGCCCACCCTTAATATCCTCTCGCCCGTCAAGCATCATCCTTCGAAGGAATCCGCTCGTTGAGGTGAAGTTGGGCCGAATCAAGAACCACGTTGTCTCCGATAACACATCCTTCCAAGGTACAGCCTTTTCCGACCACCACATGACGACCGAGAACACTGCCGTTGATCACTGCACCTTCAGCAACCGAACAACCGTCCATCAATATCGACGAAACGACCTGCGTACCGAGCGAGAGTTCACACCCCCTTCCAATCACAGAACGCTCAACCTCGCCATTGACTTTCGCGGTGGATGCCAACAACGAATCATCCTTCAAAACATAACCTTCGGGGTAGGTAAACGGCAGGGAATCGTATTCCTCCATCAGCGTCTGCTGTGCCTGCAACAACTCAAACGGTTGACCAACATCGAACCACACCCCGTCAATGGTTTTGGCATACATCGGCCAACCGAGGGAGAGCAACTTGGGAAACAATTGCTTGCTGAAGTCAAATTTCTCGCCTTGCGGAATGTGTTCAAACACTTCAGGCTCAAGAATGTATAATCCAGCGTTAATGACCTTACTGAAGGCTTCCTCGGGGGTGGGCTTTTCCAAAAATTGTCGGATGTACCCCTCTCGCAGCTCGCCATCAATCGGACCTTCTTGAGCGGAAGAAAGGCCCACGATACCAAAGGGAGACGGATCATCAACCTCCCACAACGCCATGGTCACCTTGGCTTGGCTCGCACGATGAACCTCGAACAAGGCTTGAATGTCAAACGAGGCAACTGCATCGCCTGAACCCACAACGCACGTTTCTGCGATATGGTCTCGTAAGAGCCCCACGCTGCCGGCCGTGCCCATCGGTGTTGCTTCTTGATTGATACGAGCGTTGATGGACCGTCCATCCTTTCGTACACCGTTCCAAGATTGCACGTGCAGGTCCAATTGTTCACCACGGTATCCCGTGGTGACCACGATATCGCAGATACCTGCCTCCACCATGGCGTCCTTGACGTAATCGATTACTGGACGGCCGAGAACTTCGACCATTGGTTTTGGCCTGGTCAATGTCAACGGCATCAATCGGGAACCTTGGCCACCAGCCATGATGATGCCCAACATCGTACGCCCTCAGCGACGACGAACTGGCCCGACACGACGCATGTTCTTCTTTTTGGAGGAGCCCTTGCCACGGGAGGAAGCGTTGCCATCCTCCTTGCCGATGCCACCGAACACCAAATTTCCGTCATTGAGAAGGGAATTGACCAGCATATCGGCGACTTCATCGGATTCGGCCCCGGTTTTCATCTCAGCCTTGACGGCTTTGTTGTGGTCGGACATCCACGACTTGCGCTCCTCAATAGCCATGTTGAGTTGCTCACGTGCTTTGTTGACATCAACCATGAGTTCGTCGATTTTTTCATGCATGCCGTTGGCCTTTTCGTGAAGCTCTACAGATTCACTGTGGTGACGGTCGCCCTCTGCCTTGAGGAAATCTCGGTGCTCCAATTGTTCCTTGTACTCGGCCCATTTTTCATCTGCACGCTGCATGGCTTCGACAAACAACTTGTGTGCGTCGTCAGATTCGGCCTTGAGTGTAGCAATGGCTTCGTCAATGTTGGAAAGATCAACAGCGACCATTTCGAATTTTTCAACATCGGGCTCGAGTTCGCGAACGCGACTCTTCATGCGCTTGATGCGTTCCATGGTTTCTTTTTCCTTCTTCGTGCTCGACGAAGTGGTCTGGAATTGCTCTTCGAGGTTGTTGATTTGGCCCATCAAATGCGCGTATTCAGCGGACGCAGACTTCCGCTCTCCGTGTTCTCCACGGCGTCCTTTTGCTTGGGAAAAGAGGTCCTTTAGTTGGGCGTTGATGGCATCCCGCTTGGCCCTGTGGAGGTTGCGCTCGGCCTGTATGGCGTCAAGTTCCGTCTTCATCTCTTGCAGCTTGGTACGATGTTCTTTGTATTGCTCTTGGACGGCATCCCGCTTTTTTGCAACTGCACGTGCTTGTTCACGGAAATTGTTCCGGTTCTCACGCATCTTTCGAACCTTGGCTTCCATGGATTGGAGCTCATCGCGGAGCTCCGCATCGGGGTTCTTCTCGGCGTCCCTTGGGAATCCGCGCATGGTCTGCTCCACCACCTACACCATTTCAAGTCTATGGCTGGCTTGTTGAGGCCACGTCAGACCGCTGCACCGCCAAAAACTTCGACGAGAATCAGCATGATGGACAGGAAGACACCAAAGCCACCGAACAAGTAGGCAACGTAGGAACCTGTCGTTCTCAACCAGTGTGCAAATTCGGAACGGACCCGGACATTGATTTGGCGACCGAGAAGCAGTTCCCCGTTCGTTTCCTCAAGTCGAACGGAAACCGTGGCGTCTCCCTTGGTTGATGGAATGAGCGTTTGCCAGGAAACAGTGCTGTCCTTGAGCAATCCCGACATCTTCCCGAGGACATCCTCGTCACCTTCTGCGGCGAGGGGAAGGGCCTCCTTGGACCACCAAAATTGCTCTCCAGGTTCCAAACGATAGGTCAAAGCAAGGTCTTTGGGTTCAAAATTCGGCGTTTGGACACGAAACACAACGGTTCGTGTTTTGTTGGAGAGGTTGTGAAACAACGTGAACAGGTTGGCCTTGTTGGTGACAACATTTTCCATGTCCACCTCAAAGATCAGGTCGTTCATGGCCGGTGGCCTCCCGCTTTCCAAGTCCTGCTTCAACCGATCGACCATGCGGAAAAACGCAGGGCAGCGTTGGTTGATGAGGCCAAGCAACACCAACCAAGATTCGAGGGTGAAGACCTCGTGTGCGAAGACAAAATCCATGCCTTTCTTTGTCAAAATCTCTGACATTTCGGACTCGAGGGTCTTTCTGTCCAGTCCTGTTGCGTGCCTGTAAAGGGTCATCAAGAACTTCTCATGGGCAAAATGTCGGTTGATGCCCCGCTTGAAGCCGCTCTCCAACTCCTTGGTGTACTCATCGTATTGAGACCGGAGAAGCGGGTCCATGTGGGTCTTGATGAGGTCGTTAAACACCATGTTCAACGTGGACGGATGAACCGGCGGAATATAGGCAGGCAACAAGCCGGTTTGTTCCACCATGTTGAACGGTGTCGACCGGGTAGGCAGGTGTTGACCCACGGACAGCAAGACCAACGATGCGGAGGTGAGGAGGAAGAGGTTGCCGTAAACGGTACCGGTTCCGTACCAGAGCACAGCCACCAGCATGACCACAGCCAGCATGGCGAAGCCAAGCGATTTCGTGTGATGGGCCATGGATGTTTGAAGTTGATACAGAAGGCCATCATAACCCTGAAGCGATTGAACAGAACGGTGTTCGTTGTTTGACTTTTCCACCCGGTCATGGAACGCCTTGAGAGAGATACTCACGCGGTAGCGGTGAAAGCCCACGGCCAAAATGTAACCCAAAACCACCACGAAGGAGAGGCCTGCCATAAACGTGGAAAAGCCCATTCCGAGGTTTGGTTCAATGTTGTTGAGCCAAAATGTAGGAGACGATTGTGAAAAGGCCCAACTTGCAAAGTACGTGAGGCCTGCAAATGCCGGCAAGAACATGATCAAACGCAAGCCAGAGCTGATGATCTGCCGGTCAATTGCATGGATAATGGATTCAGAAAGACGGAAACCAAAACCGCCTCCAGGGGGTGTCGGGGAAGCCTCCGCCACCTCTTCGGTTGAGTCTGGCATGGAATGGGATGAAAACCTCACTTCTAAAGGGTTCACGCTGAATTCTTGTGAACGTCCACAAAAACACATCGCATCCAATCGTCCGAAAGTTGGAGGACTTTTCCATCAGCCATCAGAAGGCCTTCTTCAATCCGGGTGATGCGTACGCCGGTGCTGAACCCGTTTGATGCAAGTTGTTCGAGCGTCTGTGTAGGCAAAATCGAGCCGGCCACAACGCCTTGTTCGCCTATCGTGAGTTGTTCAACGGTTTTTGGTTGAAGGTCATCGAGCAATCGCTTGGCGATGTCACTGGTCGGGGCGGGGATAGGTCGACCGCTGGGGTCCGTTGTCGTCGGACTGATGAGGCGTGACAGAGCGACCTCCATGTCATCGTCAATGGCGTGCTCCAATCGGCAGGCCGTTTCGTGTGCATCACCATCGTAGGGCAGAAGGTCAAGAAGGACTTCAGCAAGCCGGTGCCGACGCTTCATTTTTTGACCGTGAACCAAGCCTTCAGACGTCAGACGTGCCCCCTTGTAGGGGACGTATTCCAACAACCCTCGGGATGCAAGACGCTGGACCATTTCGGTGGCTGAAGCTGGGCTCACACCCAGTCGACTCGCCAACTCTCCTGTTCGGACCAAACCGAGGGGTTCATGCTCGTGAAACTCATACATGGTCTCGAGGTATTCATCTTCAAATTCTTGAAAATGACCAACCATCTTGCCACCTACTCAAGGATGGTTACGCCTTCGTTTGCTTTGAATATTTTTGTGCAAGCAGGGCAACGAACCGAGCCGTTGTAGGATGCAGGAATACGCAAGGATTGAGCGCAATCGGGACAGGCGATCTCGAGTTTGCCGTCCTGAGCAACCGGGGCTTTGGAGACCATCGGTTCAGGATCGAGATCATCCACCACTTCCTCCTTTTGACCGTCGGTTTCTTGTTGCTCGGCTTCGACATGGAACTTCGTGGCGCAATCGGGACATCCTACTGAACCGGTGTAGGTCACAGGAACACGGAGGCGACGGTCGCATTCAGGACATGAAATCTCACGCTTTTCGGCGGCGGTGTCCGCTTTGGACGATGGTGGAGTTGGTGTTTTCTTGGTTGGCTGAGGACTTGATGGCTCGCTCGTTGTTCGATTCTTTAACCGTACGCCAAGGATAAGGGCAGCCCCCAGAACCATGCCCCATGCGATGGCACCCAGCGGCCATTCAAACGAGTTGTCAACAACGACTTCACCAGAGACATAACTGGTCTCTTCTGACACAACCAACCCGTCAACGTGCCACAGCGCCCTTAACGCCACCGTCGAACCCTTCGGCCAGGTCACGTCAACTTCCATCTGAGCCGAACGTTCTCCGCCCCAGTCGGGAGAAGTTGCCTTCCCAAGTATCGCACCGTAAGCATCCATGACCCAAACCTCTCCAACCGATGTACTGACTGGCCCGGATTGTTGAAACACCAACGAAACAGAAACCGAATCATCTTGAAGCGGTCGAAGAGGTGAGGTCGTTGCTCCAAAGTCCATCCAGAACACGGTGGCTTCGTTGGGAATACTTGACGTGATGCTCAATGGACCCGGGCCGATGACCCAGTTCTCAGCAGCGATTTGAACAACGACGCGTTCCCCGTCAAGTTCACCCAAGTCAACTTCTTCCTCATACACTCCCGCTTGGAGGGAAAGGAGTTGCTCACGAAGGAAGATGGTCGAATCACCGGTATCGTATCCAATCTGGAGTTGAATGTCCCGCCCTCGCCCTTCATCGAGGTCCAGCGACACGGTGAAGGTCACATGGCCCACTTCGTTTCGAGTCACCTCCTGAATTCCAAGTGCAACCGATTGTTGAGCGAGGACGGTGAAACTCGTCGAACCCGAGATGACCCCCTCGACCAGACCGTTATCGCTTTCAAGCGTCCAAGAAACATCCACGTCTCCTTCGGTAAACAACTGAAGTGTTGTGGCAACCTCGCCCGCTGAACCCCCTTTCAATTCGGTCCATTCGCCGGAAGAGACCGTACCACCTGATTCGAGCACCAAGCGAACACGACCGTCGAGGTCACCGGTGTTTCGCAGGAGCATGTTGGCGTGAAGCGTGTCCCCCTTGTGCCAGGGGCCACCGGAGTAGGTTGGTGATGGTGTTCCGGCCGCTTCAAACACGGCGGATGCCATGTCGATGTTGAGGGATGAAGGAAGCAATGAGGATGCATCCAAGCGACTACCTCCTGCTGTGCACGCAACAGTCGTCGGTTTTGCGGACATGGAGAAGGTAAGGTTGGCAGAGCCCAGAACGGAGAGGGGTGTGGTGGCGTTCAACCGTTCTACACCGTCAGCCTGGCAAACGATGTACCCCGAAAAAGCAGCAGAGCCGTTGTTCCAAACAGTGAGCTGCACGTCGAGTTGTTCTCCTGCATTCACCTCGGCAGCGTTTGACCCAATCTCAATGGCGATCAAGGGCAGGGGTGGGGGCAAGACGCTAAATTCGCCAGAAAGTGAATGAATCCCGGAGGCGGTCGAAAGGTTTCCATCAAGGTGAAGCGACCAAAGAAGAGCACCCTCCGTAAGGCGAATGGATGGTTCAACCGTGAGGGTGAGCGCATTGCTTGCGTTGACGGACACCCCTGAAAGGCTCACCGATTCGTTGTTCTCGCCGTTCTGAAGGGCGAGGGTGATGTTGCCCGACCAGTGAACATCACCTTGGTTGAGCACGGGAAATGCAAATCGAACAAAGTCGCCGTCGTGAAGGGTCATGTTTCCCGTGGTGATTCCTGAACCATCCAGACCTTCAACCGTAACACTTGCTGGTCCACCAAAGGAAATGTTCAGTGGACGAAGGCGTTGTACAGTTCTCGAAACGGACGTCACATATCCGGTGGAATTGGTGCCAACATCACCCTCGAGGATCACCGTGACCTGGCTGAAACCAAACGGTAGGTCATCGATTGAAAACGAAATGTTCCGTTGTTCAAAGATGGAAAGTGGGGCAACGGAAACGCTGGAGTTGTTCAATTCGCTACCTTCGAGGGATTGGACCACCAAACGTGCTGAAACATTGGCTTGTTGCCCCCCTGTTTCGTGAATCTCCAATGAAAAGAAAAGCGTGGAGCCCTCGAAGGTTGACGCATTCTGAAGACTGACCGATTCTTCATCAATCAACACCGACCCACTTTGGGCCTGAACGGTGGAAAGGAGCGAGGTGGCCATCAACAAAGCGAGGAGAACCGAACCAAGGGTGGAGCGACCCCGTTCATCTCCCATGGAACGGCGTAAATCACATGGTTCTTCACCTTCGCGTTCAAAGAGGGGCGGAGGGGTTGTTTCTTTTACATTGAAGGCGACCGCCAAATCGATGCAGCCAAACGAACTCTTGGCCGTCACTCCCGAGGCATTGATTGCCGCTATCTTGAAGCGAAGGGAACAAAGCGGTGCATCACTCCCCAAGGAGCTCGTTCAACGGCGGGAAGAATACGACCGTGCCCATGAACGTGCAAAACAAGACAAGGAAGCACTCGCTGCCCTTGAAGACCAGCCAGAATCAAGTGAGGAGTACATGGAACGCTTGCAAAAAGCAAAGCATGCTTTTGAGGAGAGTGAAACCTTCCGACGCCGGACCGTATCTCGATTGCAACTTGTGGAATACGCCATCAATGATCACGGCGAAGCCACGGCGTTCTGGAAGGAGTTGATCAACGGAACATGGGGCCACCTCTTGGAAGATGCTGAACGCGTCAAAAACGGCGGCCTCTCGAGTTATGCCATCAACAAAGAGCAAGGAGGGGGTGCTTCCTCGTGAACAAAGCCGACCTTTTTGAGGATTTGAGAGGCATTGACCTCAATGCAATTGAAGAGCGCTACGGCGGTATTGTTCTCGAGATTGAAACCTTGGACGCACAACGGCAAGACCTTTTTGTCCAGAAAAAACTTCATTCAGACGTCATCAAATACGCTGTCAACAAGCTGGAAAACCCACCGGCAGAAAACGATGTCAAGTCCGATGAATTGTTGAAAACGGCCATTCTGCAGAAGAAGGAATTCGACCAACTCCTGCAGGAGCGAGATGTTCTCGTCGTTCGACTCGCAGTACCCCGGCACCGTCTTGTGCAAGCGATGGGCGACGCCTATCAGCGTTTGACCACCCGCTCCCATCATGCCGATTCTGCTTCACTGGCATCTGAAATGGAATTGTTTTCAAGATTCTTTGAAATGCAAGCCATGCTCGAAGTGTATCAAGAACACAGCACCATGCTCTCCGAGATCAACACCTTGCGAAAGTCGCTGCTTGAGAATGTGAAAACCATCAACCGTGAAGACAGAAAGTATGTTCAGCTCCTCACCAAGAACAGCGAGGTCTCAAGAGCTCGCCGAAGGGAAGCTGGTCGGCTCAAAGCCTACCTTGAATCCAGGAACAGAGCCTCAGGCAAAGACATACCTGAACCGAAGGAAGACTTTGCCCAGCGGCTTGCTGCAGGCGAGGCGTTGACCTTGGAGGAGTTTTCAGCCATGCTTGAGCACGGCGGGTTGACGGAACTTGACCTTGACCAAGACATCAAGCGAGAAAAGAAGCAACGAACATCCAACGGACGGCGCCGAACACAAGCCAAACGAGGTGACGTTAGCACATCGCGTCATCGTCGGAGTTGAGAACATGCCGAGCATGGCATGGGTGCGAGGCCCGACACCCAAAGCGCTGTCATCTGACCAAATGAGGGACGTTATCGAATTGTTCCTTCATGAAACTGGCGAAGTATATGCTGAAGCTTCGCTCATGAGTCTCCCCATTCCTGAATGGGGCGGTAACTTGGTGTATATTGACTTGGAACAACCCGAGCCGAGAACCATTCACGGTGTTTTTTGGGCGACACCGTTTAAGGACGGTATCGTCAGAGTGGCAGCCTTTGCTCTTCGAACCAACCATCAGGGCCAGGGGCATGGCGGTCAAGCATGGAACATGTTTCATCAAGCAGCCGTTGATGGGGGGTACACCCATGTTCAACTTGAGGTCAAAGCCACCAACGTTGGAGCCCAACGATTTTACGAAAGGCGTGGCCTTCGAATTCAACAACGCTTGGAAGGATACTACCAATCTGGACTCGGTTACATGATGAAAGGATTGCTTCCCAGAACACATGAAGGCTAAGCATTATTCACCCCAAGGCGTAGGTAATCTCGTGCTGGAACGCCTCCTCGCCCCTCTTCACGAACTCCGCGGCGTTCAGCGAGTGGTGGTGTTTGAATCGGACGGGTTTGTACTCTACGAACACGGAGGTCCGTCTGAAATCAACCATGAACCCCTTCATGTGTTCCAAGCCTTGTTACCTGAGGGGGACACCTCCGCAGCGGTGACGATGGTGCAACAGGGCGGGTACGTGCTGCTTCAGCAGGTGAACATCGGCATCTTGCTCGTCGCTGCAGAGCGAACGTGCAACCTCGGAGCGGTTCGCAAAACCCTCAGCGAAGTTCGCAAAGCCTTGGAGTGAACCACCTCCTCGGTTCGCTGAATCGTCCGTGAAGGATTAAATGGGGGTGGTGGGTCGCAAGCCTGCGGGAGGATGGGAATCTTCCCCGGACCAGGTGAGATGAACGATGGCGGAACTCAAAGATCTTCTTGAAGAGCGAAGGAAAATGGTTGACAAAAAAGCAACACAGCACCGAGAAATTCGAGACGATTGGAACGAGAAAACCAAAGAATACACCACCACACGAAACGAGCTCAACAACGAAGTTCGAGAACTCATTGTTCAGGTTCGCGAACAACGAGACTTGCGAGACCAAATGAACGAAATGGTTCGTGAGAAGAAAAAAGAGCGTGAAGATGCCAACAATTTGGTCCGAGAGGCGAAAGATGCCATCCGATCAACGCTCCCCGAACAACCCCAACAATTTGACAGACGAGGCCGACCTGTTCGGCCCGACACCGTCCAGTCCCTGACCCGAACGATGGAACGCCTTGAACGCGAATTCGAGCAGGGAAAACACCAAGGAAAAAACGAGCGCAAGTACTTCAAGAAAATGAAGGAATTGAGCGCAAAGCGCAAAGCGCTCAAAGAGTCCCAATCAGCCGTTGAAGGTGCTGAAGGAAGTACGGAACTACGGACCGCTGTCGCTGCTCAGGAAGCAGCCCACAACGCCGTGAAAGAAGCAGCAGAGGCCGCACAAAGCGCTCATGATTTGATGATTGAATGGAACACCGAAGTCGATCGTCAGCGAGAAAAGGCCGAATCTGCTCACCGAAAGCTGCGAACCTCGAAAAAGGAGGCCGACAAAGAGCACAGCCTCTACATCGTCTCGCTACGATGTTTGCATTCCATCCAAGACATCCTCCGTGCTATGCGAGGTGCCAGTGCCGGTGAAGGTCAGCGTCCTGCAGCCAGCGATGAGACACAGAATTTGATGGCCAAACTGCTCTCGGGAGAGACGTTGTCAACCGACGAATTGATGCAACTGCAGCGATTTGACTGAAGAAAACAACGGCGAACACATCAAAGACCCTCAACACAGGCCACCGGATGGACGTGAGGTTCATGATTGGGAAATCCGACATCGCAGCCATCGTTGAAGAATACGACCGCCTCAAACTTCGCATCGGAATGACGGCCTCCCACTCTGCCTTGGACATCTGTGATGGAGCCATCGAGGAAGGGTTTCCAACCGTGGCTTACTGCAAAGAAGGCCGTCACAAAACCTATGCGAATTATTTCAAAACACAACGCAGTTCATCCGGTCGAGTTGTTCGTGGCATGGTTGACAAGGCCATCGTGCTCAACGATTTCAACGATGTCCTCGCTCCAGAAATGCAGGAAGAAATGCGCAAGCGAAACGTCATTTACATCCCAAACCGCTCGTTTACTTCGTACTCCTCCATCGGCGATATTGAGAACAACTTCCATGTTCCCATGTTCGGGTCTCGAAACATGTTGCGAATGGAAGAGCGAACCGAAGACCAAGACTACTACTGGATCTTGGAAAAGGCCGGTCTGCCCTACCCCGAAAAAATTGACAATCCAGAGGACATTGATTGCCTCGTTATCGTGAAACTTCATCACGCCCAAAAGAAACTCGAGCGCGGCTTCTTCACCTGCGCTTCCTACAAAGAATACCAAGAGAAGTCCGCTGCACTTCTCGCAGAAGGGGTCATCGACCAAGCCTCCCTTGACGGTGCACGAATTGAGCGCTACGTCATCGGCCCCGTGTTCAACCTCAATTTCTTCTACAGCCCTCTCGCTGAAGAAGGCGAGCGTCTGGAATTGCTTGGCGTTGATTGGCGATTTGAGTCCTCGCTCGACGGGCATGTTCGCCTCCCAGCACCTCAACAAATGACCATGCCGATTCACCAGCAAATCCCCGAGATGACCGTGGTTGGCCACAACACGGCCACCATCCGAGAATCCCTTCTCGAGAAAGCATTTGAACTCGGAGAGAAATTCATCAACGCCAGCAAGGAACACTACGACCCGGGCATCATTGGTCCGTTTTGTCTTCAGACCTGCATTGACAAGGATATGAACTACTACATCTACGATGTCGCTCCTCGTCTCGGGGGCGGCACGAACGTCCACGTCAGTGTTGGCCACCCCTACGGCAACGCGACCTGGCGGAAGCCCATGTCAAGCGGGCGTAGAATCGCCATGGAGTTGCGTATGGCTGCCGAGCAAGATCGCCTGCTCGAAGTCTTGACGTGAACGCCACTGGAACCGACCAACAACCGTGGTTCTTCACGGCTGGTAAGCGACCCAAGCACCCGACTGAGCATCGTAGTAGGAGAGTTGGCCGTTGGCATCTCGGGACCAATGGACGCCGTTTTCTTCCCATTGATGCGGTCCCTCTTGGAGACTTGGAAGGTCTTTGCTTTCCGTTTGGCCCATGTACTGCTCAGTAGCGGCGTCCATCGAAGCAGCCGCTTGTGCAAAGGGACTTGAGGACAATTCCGGTTTGCGAGTGTAGATGTATCCTCCCCCACCAATGAGGGCCAACAAGAGAAGGACGATGACGGCGTACAAGATACCGTTTCCGGACTCCTCAGCTTCTGCCTGGGAACGAGAAGCGTCTTCTGGATAGGCATCCCAACGGTCAGCAACACCATCACCGTCGGTGTCGACGGATTCGTTGGCATCAAACTTGAACGCATCCTCGGCATCATTCACACCATCGCCATCGGAATCCAATTGCGAAAGGGCACAGCCCACCGGATCGATGAGTTCGTCAACCGGGGTGTTGGGACAGTTGTCAAGATGGTTCTTGATGCCGTCTTTGTCGTCATCCTTCTGCTGCTGGGAACATCCATCAACATCGACGTTTTGGGAATTGCCGGTGTCGGGGCAGAGGTCAACATCGTTGGTCACGCCGTCGTTGTCGGTGTCCTTTTGCGAATCCGAACATCCTTGCGCATCCACCTGTTCGCCAGCAGGCGTTGCCTGACAAGCGTCTTCGGCGTCTGAAATCATGTCGCTGTCGGTGTCACGTTGGTTGGTTGCACAGCCAAGCAGGTCCACTGGAAGGTCGTTATCGGTTCCAGGGCAATTGTCGACGTCATCGCTGATGCCGTCTCCATCGCTGTCTTTCTGGGATGGCGAGCACCCCTGTGCATCGGCGACTTCACTCAACGGGGTGGCGTCGCACACATCGCTTGCATCAACGACACCGTCAGCGTCCGTGTCACGTTCCGTTGCTGCACAACCAACGCCGTTGACCGGCGTGCCTGCAGTGGTCGTCGGGCATTGGTCTCGGTCGTCGGTGATGGTATCACCGTCGGTGTCCAACTGGCTTTGAGCACATCCTGCAGCATCGACAACCGCACCAAGTGGGGTGTTTGCACATGCATCAAAGGCATCCATGACACCGTCGTTGTCCGCATCCTCTTGACTGCTTGAGCATCCAACATTGTCAACAGGTTCGCCGGCTGGCGTATCGGGGCAGGCATCGAGCGAATCGCTCACACCGTCCATGTCAGCGTCGAGTTGAGAGGCCGAACAGCCGTTTTCATCAACGGCTTCACCGGAAGGTGTGTTTAGACAAAGATCGGGGTTGTTCCCGTTGGCATTGTCGCCGTAACCGTCGCCATCGGCGTCTCGCCATTGCGTCGAGTCGTTCGGGAAGGCATCAGCGTTGAGCCCCGCTGCGTTATCGCCGTATCCGTCACCGTCCGTGTCGTTCCACTGGGTTGAATCAGATGGGAAGGCATCAGGACTGGTTCCTGCTTGATTGTCACCGTAGCCGTCACCGTCCGCATCGCTCCACTGGCTTGGGTCGTTGGGGAAATCGTCCCCGTTGTTGCCGTTGGGATTGTCACCGTAACCGTCGCCATCACCGTCGGCCCATTGTGTACCGTCGTTGGGGAACGCATCTGGTGTGGTTCCGTTTGGATTGTCGCCGTAGCCATCGCCGTCTGCATCGGACCACTGCGTGGGGTCGGTGGGGAAGGCGTCACCGTTGGTTCCGGTTGGGTTATCACCGTAGCCATCGCCGTCGCTGTCAGCCCATTGCGTACTGTCCGAGGGCCATGCATCGGGGTTGTTGCCACTGGCGTTGTCACCGTAGCCGTCGCCGTCAGCGTCCGACCACTGCGTGGGGTCCATGGGGAAGGCATCCGGCATGTTCCCGCTGGCGTTATCACCGTAGCCGTCACCATCGGCATCGGACCACTGGCTTCCGTCGGTTGGGAAGGCATCGGGGTTGTTGCCACTGGCGTTGTCCCCGTAACCATCTCCGTCCATATCGGACCATTGGGTGGCGTCGGTGGGGAAGGCATCAACAGCATCGTTGTAGCCGTCGCCGTCGGTGTCCTTCTGAGCGAGGGCACAACCGTACTGGTCAACGATGGCCCCCGTAGCGGTGTTGGGGCATTGGTCGGCCTCGTTGGCCACACCGTCGTTGTCGTCATCGATGGTGATTTGGAAACAATCGTCGTCGCCGATCAACTGCACCGAGACGTTGGAATACAGGTCGATGTGGACGCAGTAGGTGCCCGATGAGGTGGGCGTGGTGTAACTCCACGAGGTGATGCTCATGTTTTGCGCCGTGGCGGTAAACGAGGTCATGGAAGACGTGGCCAAGTTGGCCCCGGAAGCATCGGTCACTCGATATTGGTACTGGTAGCTGTCGCCCACCACCAAATCGGCACCCTTGGCTTGCACGTTGTTGGTGCTCGCCGTTGAACTGGTCGAATAGCCATTCAGGACAAGGGCGGGAAGTTGTGGAATGAACTCATCAAAATGGAGTCCAGTGAGGTTTTCGTTGGTGTCCAAATCCGGAACCGTGCCAGGCAAATAGATGTAGGCAAGGAACAGATGGTCGTTCATTGTGGTCGGGCCCGTCCAATTGACTTGGTAACTCACCGAGGCGGTGTTGGAAATGCTCCAGGAATCGCTGTCGATCATGGAGGCGTTGATGGCGGCATGGACATCGTTGGAGACTGAATAATTGGTCATCCACTCGTCGTAATCAAGGGTGACCCATTCCAAGGTGTACGTGGTTGAGGTGGAGAGGTTCGTGACGCTGATGTCACCCGAAGTTGACGAGGTGACGGCTGCTTCAACCGACTCGATGTAGGTGGTATCGATGTCTGCATGGAGGTAGGTTCCAGTGGCCGAAAGCAAGGAGGCCATCACGTACATCTCACCCTCGCCAGAGGCTGCTTGGGTGGTGATGTTCATGGCGTGTGTCGTGCCGTTGGCCGTGAAATTGCCTGTGACGGAGGTGCTCCATGTAAAATTCCCGTCGAGGTACTCGTGCCCGTACGAATGGTTGTACTGATAGGTCGTGCCGTTGGTAAGACCGCTGAACGATAGGGTCGAGAACGAGGTATTGACCATGTTGACCGTGACCGTTTCGAAGGTTTGGCCTCCTCCGGGATTGTCCGTTGTGATGTCGATGCCATAGGTGTTGGTAGCGCCGCTGTACCCGAAGACTTCAATGTAGGTTGTTTGATTGACACTGGCCGTCACCTGCATGGTCTCATCGTCGGTGACGGAACCCCCGCTGTCAAGGAAGCCACCAAGAGACGTCTGCCAGCTGACATCGATGTCGCCGTTGGCATGCAAGAAGGTGATGTTGGCGTAGTAAGTGGTTCCTGCAATCATGTAGACTTCGAAGAAATCAATGTCCGAAGTGGAATGGATCGAAAGCCCGGTGCAGGTTAACGGCAACATGTTGGCGGGTGAAGCCGTGGCGGTACTGTCGTTGGGCTCCAAGATGTCTGAAGCGAGGGTGTTGTTGCCCGTGCAGTTTGTGATGGTCCCGCCGCCTGGCCCACCCGTTCCGTTTCCACCGGTACTGCTGACCGTGAATTTGTAGAGGTTCAACGTCCAAGCACCCGAACCGGTCCAGCGCGAAATTCCAACATAGACCATGCCACCGTGACCGGAGGTGCTCCCGTTGGTCGTGACCGATTCAGGATTGCTGTTCCACGACATCGTCATCATGTTCATCGAGCTGTCGTAAAAGGCCAGGTCGAAATCATTGGAGACCGTGGTTCCGTTCGAAAACGTGGTGGTGTTGGCGAAGGAGAGGGTGGCGGCAAGGCCTTGGGTGCTTGTGAGAGCTACTCGAATGAAGTCATCATCGTCCCCCCAATCGAGTTCACCCGTTCCTGAGTAGGTGCTGCTGAAGATGTAATTCGTGATGTTGACCGTCATGTTGTCGGGCAAATCACCGCTACTGTTGAGGTCGTTTTGGTTAGGTCCAACGGCTTGCACGCCGGGTGTGAACATAGCGAGAAGAGAGGCAAGGACCAGCATCAAGACGAGGGAGCTCGCTTTGGCTTGCTTTGTGGCTGCAACATGGCGCATGACCAAACCAATGTTGGATAGTATATCACACCTACCCCGAACGGGCTCAAATAGCGGTTGGGGCCACGTGCCCATCCCCTTTGTCGTCGGGTTGGCGGACACGAGACCAAACGCCTCCCATCAACTCATCGTGGTGCGTTTGACAATAGTGGAACCGACGGTATGCTTCTCGAAACGAGTAGGCCTTTTTCCCGGTAGCAACAAGATACCCCTCGGGCGAGAGGCGAGAAACGATGGTACCCTCTTCACCACATCCCGGAAGGTCGCACACAGGTTTCTCGTCCATAAGCAACCATCACCTCCGACGCTACATTAACCCTTGCTCAAACCTAGGTAAACATCAGTCCTCATCGTCGGTTGCATCTGGTTCAATCACCACCAACGGTACGTTGGCCTCGATGGCTTCACCTTCGCTGCAATGAACGGTCACCACGGTTCCAGTGACGGGAGCCTGGATTTCATTTTGCATTTTCATGGCTTCAAGAATCAAGATCACTTGCCCTTCGTTCACCCGTTGCCCTTCGCTCACTTCAACCGTCACGACTTTGCCGGGAATGTTTGCAGAAACGGTTCCAGATTTCTTCTTCTTGCGCCCACCGGAACGCTTTGGCTTGGATACGCTTTCGACATCGGGCATTTCGATGGCGAAGGTCTCTCCTGCTACGGTGGCGTTCCAAACCGACCCGTCAAGTTCCAACTCGACTTCATATTCGGTTCCGTTGACGATTACTTTTCGCTTCTCTGTCATCCATTCACCTCCAAGGAGAGCGCCCTGCGCGGGCGTTCATCAACGACCGTTGACCCGTCATCTGGCGACGGTGATCTTGTGACCAAGAAGCACCCAATTGGCGAGCGATGAGAGAAGGGTCGTCGCCCTCGGCAAGCGTGGCTGCAATGACCGCAGCCATCGCTGCCATCATCGGTTCGGATACCTTGTTCGTCATGCTCATCCCTCACAGCGGTATGTTCCCATGCTTTCGTGCTGGACGCAATTCTTCTTTGTCGATGAGCATTTCAAGCGCCCTGCACAGACGTTGTCGGGTTTGGTTGGGTTCGATGACATCGTCGAGATAACCCATCGCCGCCGCCTTGTACGGATTGGCAAAGGTTTCTTTGAAGTCCTCGGTCAAGCGCTCACGTTCCTGTTCAGGATTACGTGCGTGGGCGATACGACGTCGGTGGATGATCTCCACCGCTCCGTCGGCCCCCATAACGGCGAGCTCAGCGGATGGCCAAGCGACGTTGTAATCGCCGCGAATATGCTTGCTTGACATCACGTCGTACGCGCCTCCATAGGCCTTGCGAAGAATGACCGTGAGCTTGGGAACGGTTGCTTCGGCAAAGGCGTAGAGGAGTTTTGCGCCGTGACGGATGATGCCACCCCATTCCTGATTGGTCCCTGGAAGGAAACCAGGGACATCTTCAAAGGTGATCAGCGGGATGTTGAACGCATCGCAAAACCGAACAAATCGAGCTGCTTTATCGCTGGCGTCGATGTCCAAACATCCTGCCAACACTTTCGGTTGGTTGGCCACCACGCCCACGGTGTGGCCGCCAAGGTGACCAAAGCCAACGACGATGTTTTGTGCCCATTCTGCTTGAACCTCCATGAAGCCACCGTCATCAAGCACCTCTGAAATGACGTCCACGACATCGTAGGGCTTTGCAGGGTCGTCGGGGATGATGCTGTCCAATGCGTCGCAGGAACGGTTTTTGCTGTCGCTGGTTTTCTTCATCGGCGGGCGTTCAAGGTTGTTGGGAGGCAACAAGTCACACAGGTCTCGTGCCATTTGAATCGCGTGCTCGTCGTCGCTGGCCGTGAAGTGGGACACCCCTGACTTGGAACCGTGTGTTGCAGCACCGCCCAAGTCCTCGAAACTGACCACTTCATTGGTGACGGTCTTGATGACCTCCGGACCGGTGATGAACATGTGGGCCGTTTGGTCCACCATGATGACAAAATCAGTGATCGCAGGCGAGTACACCGCCCCACCCGCACAGGGCCCCATGATGACCGAGATTTGGGGGACGACCCCGGAGGCTCGCACATTGCGGAAGAAAATTTCAGCGTAGGAACCGAGCGATGCCACGCCTTCTTGGATGCGAGCGCCACCAGAGTCGTTCATGCCGATGACGGGCCGGCCCGTTTTGAGGGCCATGTCGAGCACCTTGCAAATTTTCAGACCGTGCATTTCACCCAATGAACCACCGTACACGGTGAAATCCTGAGCAAAGGCGAAGACTTCTCGTCCGTTGATGGTGCCGTGACCGGTCACAACACCGTCGCCGGGAATGACATTCTTGTCCATGTCAAAATCTCGACAGCGATGTTCTACCAAAGCGTCGATTTCTTGGAAACTACCGTCGTCAAGAAGCAGTTCAAGGCGCTCACGCGCCGTCATCTTGCCCCGGTTGTGTTGTGCCTCGACGCGGGCTTGGCCTCCGCCGGCCTCACTTCGAGATTTGCGGTTTCGCAAATCCTTGAGTCGCTCTTCCGTGCTTGACATGGGGTTCCCCGGCAACTTCTCGCCCTAAGCCGCCCTTATTGCTTGCTCTTGGAAAATGCCAACCTCGACCCTTCTGTGGGGTTGCGTTGATAGGGAAGCGTCTCGTCCACTCATCATGGACCAGCCGTTGCGCATCGTGGTGGCCAAGCCCGGACTTGACGGTCATGACCGTGGAGCCAAAGTGGTCGCACGTGCCCTTCGGGACGCCGGTCACGAGGTCATCTACACCGGCCTGCGACGGACTTCGCAACAAATCGTGGACACCGTTCGAGACGAAGACGCCCGCTTCCTCGGGCTTTCCTCGCTCTCTGGCGCCCACGCTCATCTGTTCCCACAAGTCTGTGACAAACTCCGAGAGGCCGGCCTCGACGATGTCATCGTCTTTGGCGGGGGCATCATTCCCAACGATGACCGCCCTGCACTGCACGCTGTGGGGATTCGTGCCGTGTTTGGGCCGGGCACCCCCACAAGCGAAATCTTGGAATTCATTCAAACCGCCTCGGCCATGGACGATGCCGGTGTTGGCCAATCGAGCGACTGGCATTGGGAATCCTCGGCGTGATGGAGGCGGCAAGCATGGCCGATGAACTTCAACGCGCTCTTGATGGCGATCGGCGCGCCCTTGCCCGGATGCTCTCGGCCATTGAAAACGGCACCGTCAACGTGGAGAAAATCCTCGGAGAGCCGCCTTCTATAGAATCTGAGGGCTGGCAAACCATGGCGGTAACCGGGGCCCCCGGGGTGGGGAAGTCGGTCCTGTTGGATGCGATCATCACCACCTGGGCCAGCAACGGGTTGAGGGTCGCTCTTCTCGCCGTTGACCCGAGTTCTCCTCGAAGTGGCGGGGCGCTCTTGGGTGACCGCGTGAGAATGTCTTCGGTGGACAATCCGGCATTGAATGAACGCGTCTACGTTCGCTCTCTTGCGACAAGGGCCTCTTCGGGAAGCGTTCCGCTCATCGTCGAAGACATGGCCTCCTTCCTGTTGGCCTGTGGATGGCAGCGCGTGCTCATTGAAACCGTCGGAGCAGGGCAGGCAGAGTTGCGATGTGCTGCTGTTGCAGACCGCATCGTGGTCGTAGAAGGGCCCGCCCGCGGCGATGGCATTCAGGCTGAAAAGGCAGGTTTGCTTGAGTTGGCCGATGTGGTTCTCGTCAACAAATCGGACCTCGAGGGTGCCGACCGCCATGCCGGTGAGTTGAGGGAATCCTTCGCACTTGACGGCGACGATGCGCCCGACGTCTACCTCACCTCAGGATTGAGAGGCGATGGCATCGAGAACGCAGCCGAGGCGTTGCTGAATCTCAACAGCACAGGAAGAGCAACCCGTGCTCGGATGCGAGAACGGCTTCTTGCTCAACACGAGCGACGGCTGTTGCACCATCCACGTTACAATGCGGTCTTGGACGGGCTTTGCGAGGGCACCCTTGATATTCAAGAGGCGTTGGCTGAACTTCAAGGCGACACCCATGAGCGAACAGGTTGAGTTGACCAACCCCGTTGAAACCTCGGTGGGTGGAATGCGCGGCCACCTTCTGCGGAGAGGTATTCACCTGAGCATGGCCGCGTTGCCGTTTGTCTACTTCACCTACGGCGAATCCGTGGCGGACAGCATCGGCTGGGAACTGCAACAAGTGGTTGCTGGCGTGGTTCTCTTCGCTTTGGTGGCTGAAGGCATCCGACTCAAACTTGGCATCACCGTGTTTGGACAACGTGATTACGAAGCAAAGCAGGTCTCAGCACTCGCCTGGGGTGCCGTCGGTGTTGGTTTTGTCCTCCTCTTGGCACCGCATGAAGCCTATGCTTACCCGCTCATCCTCTCCTTGGCACTCGGCGACCCTCTCATGGGTGAGCTTCGAAGAAAAGGCATCTCCTCGAGGAACGTCATGGTGTACTCAACCGCCGCCCTGTGGGCCATCTGGTTGGCGTCAAGTGCCCTGTTTGGCACACCTGTTTGGATGGCGTTTCTCCTGGCTCCTGTTTGCATGATTTCAGAATGGCCACGACTTCGTTACATCGATGACAACGCCACGATGGTCCTTATCCCGCTCGCCCTTGTTTTGTTGCTCGAACCCTTTGCCGGTATGATGGCGTGAGTTCGGCAAGTTTCACCCGCTTCCCTCAATATGTTCAAATGGGGGTTTCCAGTCGTTGGAAGCAGGTGAAGAACATGGCCGATGATTCCCACAGCACCGACCCACCTCAAATCGCTTACCAAGTTGGATTTGCACTCGCCATCATTCTTTTGGCCGTCACCATGTTCCGTTATCCACTTTGGTGAATTTTTTACGCTGATTTTGAACATCTCTTCAAAAGGGCGCGGCTTGTCCAAGGCATATGTGCGGCATCGGTGGCATGTTGGGGCAGCCCGACCAGTCCATTCTCAACCGCATGAACACGCTTCAAGCCCACCGTGGCCCCGACGCCAACGACGTGTGGATGGACGACGATGTTGGCTTTGCCCATGCTCGACTGGCTATCCTGGACCTTGCATCAAGCCAACAACCGATGCGGGGTGAACACGGTGCGGTGTTGGTGGTCAACGGAGAGATCTACAACCATCGCTCGCTTCGAGCCCGCCATGCATCCTATCCGTTTCAAACAGCGGGGGACAGCGAAACGCTGCTCGCCCTCCACGCTGCAGCCACAGCGTCTGGACGCCGGTGCTCTGCTCGCGAACACGCCAACTGGATTGGTGAACTCGATGGGATGTACGCTTTTGCGCTCTGGGACCCCCGCCATCGTCAACTTCTGCTCGGCAGAGACCCCCTCGGGATCAAACCGCTGGTGCGAACCACCGTGAAAGACCACCTCCTGTTCGCCAGTGAAGTGAAGGCATTCCATGCCGATGAAGCGTACTCGCCGATGTTGGATGAGGTTGCTCTCGCCGCACGCCTCGTTTGGGAATATCCGCTCGACGGCACCACCCTGCTTCAAGGCGTTCACCAAGTTCGTTCGGGAACCGTGGAATGTTGGCGCCTCGATGACCAAGGCCGGGCGACGTTGGAAGATGTCGCCTCGATTGAACGACAGCGCCTTGTCCCAAGCAGCACGTGGAACCCTAACACCGAGGCGGCCGGGCTGCTTGAATCGTTTGTTCACAGCGTTCAGCAGCGATTGATGGCGGATGTTCCCGTTGGTATCGTCCTCTCGGGTGGTTTGGATTCAAGTTTGGTTTGTGCCGTTGCGCACGAGGCCTCACAGCGTGCGAATCAGCCGGTACCGGAATGTTGGACCGTGGCAGAAAGCGAAGAGAATCCTGACTGGGTTGCTGCTGAAATCGTCGCATCGCACCATGACCTCGTCCACCACCAACACATTCTGGAGCCCGATGCTTTTGAACGCCGCCTCCCCCAACTGGCATGGCACGGAGAGGATACGGACGTGACCGTGATGTTCTTCCATCCTCTGTTTGAAGCGATGGCAAAGAAGGTCAAGGTAGGTCTGTGCGGCCAAGGGGCGGATGAATTGCATGGCGGGTACCCAAGGTACGGCGAACTTGCTCGCCACGGGACGGAACTTCACGCTCGCATGAACGCTTTACCCGAATCTCATCGTAACGCCTTGCTCCAAGGCACACTGACGGCTGGTGACGGTTGGTATCAAGCAAAGCACGATCCACTCGAGGTCACCGAGGATTTGGAATCCATGTTGAATTTTGAACTCGAACACGGCCAACTCAGCAACTTCCAACTTCGCCTTGTTGACCGACACTCAATGGCCCACTCCCTTGAGGTAAGGGTGCCGTTCCTCGGCAAGGAACACCGCACAGCGTCCAATGAATTACCGTTGGCGTGGAAGCGTGGGAGCACGAGAGAAGAAAAAGCAGCTTTACGCCGAGCAGCAGACTTAACCTCACTTCCAAAAGACATCGTTCGCCGTCCGAAACTCCCTGCTGGAAGAGCAACCTCACCGACGATGTTGGACGCCTTCCTCACCGACCATGTGAGCAACATTGAGCAGTTATTGGCTCATTATTCACCTTGGAAGAGGGTGCTGAAAGGCCAAGAGGAATTGGCACTCGGGCTGGGGTTGTTTGACGCCCTCCATTTGAGGGAAGACGGGCATCGAAAGACGAAGGCCACGATTGACGATTTGGTAGCGGAGGTGCTGACACCATGAAATTGAGAGACTATCAAGATGCCTTGGAGGAGAACAGGGAGGCCATCAAGGCATGGATGAAGAAAAAAAGGTCAGAAGTACCCATACCCATCTACGGCAGCGTTGATGTGCGGGATGCTGGATGGAAAGTCGGTGTGGTTGATGCCAACCATTTTCCTGCTGGATTCAACAACGTCCCCCAAGAAAGCGTGAAGGAACTTGCTCACTTGTTTGCCGAGCATCTCCAGCGTGCGCATCCAGGGTGCCAATGGGTGCATTTGTTGCCAGAAAGTCATACCCGAAACCAAGCCTATGTTGAAAACATCGCCACCATCAAGTCCATCGTCGAGCAAGCCGGTTTCCGATGCACGGTCGGTTCCGTCGCCCTGAACGACTTTTCTTCCCTTCACGGCCTTTCAGGACCGTTGTTGCTCGATCGTGTGGAGATGAATGAAGACAACCTTTCCGTAGCAGGTGCGATACCCGACCTCATTTTGCTCAACAACGATTTGACCGAGGGCAGCATCCCCGGGCTCGAAGGACCCAACATCACGCCACCTCCCCACATGGGTTGGTATCGGCGCAGAAAGTCCGAACACTACGAGGCGCTTCGACCCTACGTCGAGGAAATGGCCCAAATCTTGGGCATGGACCCTTGGTTTTTGATGCCTGAATGGTTTGTTTCTGAAGACAAATGCCTTACAGAGGATGCTTGCAAAATACGCCTCGCAGCAGAAATTGACGATTTCCTCAGCAAACTTCGTGCCACCTACGAAGAAAAAGGAATCGAGCGTGAACCGACGGTGGTCATCAAGAACGATAGCGGCACATACGGTTTGGGCGTGATGGTGCTGAAATCGGGAAGTGAAATACTCAACCTCTCAAACCGGAAGGCGAACAAACTTCGCTACGCCAAAGGCGGGACTGATGTTGAGAACTACCTCATCCAAGAAGGCATTCCGACTGCGCTCACATCCGAAGAAGGCGAGGCTCTCGAGCCTGTTGTTTATCTTGTGGATGGAGAAGCTGCGTCCTGGTTTTATCGCATCAACGCCAAGAAATCCGACATGGACAATTTGAACTCCCCAAGTGCCCGATTTGAAAACTTTGACCAATCCCAGAACCCCTACCTCACCGATGCCCACGGCTGGCACGCATTGGTGGCGGAGTTGAGCATGATCGCCATGGGAAATGAATCACTGAACTGGCAGCGACAGTCCGCGGAATGAAAAATCAACAAAGGTACAGTTTGGAGAACGATTGGGGTCGTCGCCCCGAGGTTTCTCAGTGCATCGTTACAAAAAATTCGCTCCGAGCAAAACGGATGCAATCAAGAAAAATCATTAAATCCAGAACGGCATGCCGGCGGAGGCATGAATTTCTCCGAAAGTCATCCACGAAAGCAGGCCAAAATACAGACCTATGCCGTTTTTTTGCTCTTTATCTTGGTGGCATCGCCATGGGCAGTCAACGCGGCTGAAACAGGCCGGCAGCAACAACCCACAGATCCCATTCCTCCAAGCTGCAACAAATTGTATGTTGGTGCGGAGGCTGGCATGCTTCATTGCAACAACGAGACACAGGAGGGATACACCCTGTTCTCTGGAACTTCCCACGAAATCATCTACCTCATCGATCACCGAGGCGAACTCCGCCACCAGTGGACAACATCCCATCCAAACGGTTCAGGTTACGGCATGGACCTCGGGCCAAACGGCACCTTGTTGCAAGTTGTCAATGACCTTCCTGTTGATGAAGGACCCCTGCTCATGGAAGCCGGTGGAGCCTCCACCCATATCGAAATCTTGGACGCCAACAGCAACCTGATGTGGGAAATCACCGAATACGCCAACAATTACCGTTTACACCATGATGCTACATTTTTGCCCAACGGCAATGTCTTGGCCATCGCTTGGGAGTATTTTGATGAAACAACAGGTAAATCCATGGGACGTAAAGACAACTTGATCACGTCCGATGGTCTTTGGCCGGACGTGGTGATTGAATATGCGAAAAACGAAACGGGTGGTGCCGAAATTGTATGGATGTGGCGAGCATCAGACCATCTTGTTCAGCACGAAGACTCCATGCTCCCTACCTACGGCAATCCGGCCGATTACCCAGAAAAAATCAACATCAACGCCGTTGGCCCGAATATTCGAGCAGATGATGCAGATTGGATGCATTGCAATTCAATTGACTACGATCCAATTCACAAGCACATCCTCCTCTCTTGTCGACACACGGAGGAATTGTACATCATCAATCACAACCTCTCGTGGGATGAAAGTAACGGTTCTGCAGGCGACCTCCTCTACCGTTGGGGCAACCCCATGAATTACGACATGGGTTCTGCCGCGGACCAATACACGGTGACGCAGCATGACGCACAGTTCATTCCTCCTGGACGGCCGTTTGCTGGTTCCATCTCCTATTTTTCCAACGATGTTTCCGGGCCCTCAAGCATTGGGATTTTTACACCACCTCGGCAAGGTGACATTTTTCGCTTGAACAAATCAACGGGAATGTACGACCCGGCTCAACCTGATATCGAATTTACCCTTCCCGCAGGTTGGGGGCCAAGGTTTCAATCTGGAGCGACCCTGTTGCCAAACGGGCAATTCATGGTCTCCCACTCGCTGCGAGGAAAACTCGGTCAAATCGGAAACGACAGCCAAATCGATTGGGAATACAACGTACCGCTCAACCCTGGAGGCGAAATCGCCTCACGAAATCAACGGAATTTCCCTCCGATCTTTTTCAAAGCGGAATGGTTTCCATTGAACGACACACGCTTGCAAACCTTACCTCTTGCTCGGTTTGGCGTGATTGAGTCCTACGACGACATATGTCCAGATGGAGGTGACGATGTGCTCTGGGATTGGAACGGCGATGGTTGTATCGAAGATGACGACCAAGACGGTGTGTCCAACAACAATGATTGGTGCCCGGGAACAGCGCCTCAACTTCCCGTTGACGAACAAGGATGCGAAGAAGAAGAGGAACTGATTCTAGGATGCACGGATTCAACGGCATTGAACTACGACCCACAAGCCGAAGTTGATGATGGAACCTGCGAATACCCGCCACCAGATGTTGTCGGATGCATGGATGATACGGCCCTCAATTATGACGAAAACGCTACTGTGAACGATGAGGATCTGTGTGAATACCCACCGCCACCTCCTGTTTACGGATGCACCGATTCAACGGCTCTGAACCACAACCCGGAGGCTGATGCCGACGATGGAAGCTGCGAATACCCACCACCAACGGAAGGTTGCCACGATGCAGAGGCCACCAACTATGACCCAAGCACCGAGGTACATAACGCATCAACATGCACTTACCCGGAAGTGGTCGAAGAGCCTGTCGAAGGCTGTACCGACCCGGAAGCTCTCAATTATGATATGAACAGCGAGCTCGACGACGGAAGCTGCACCTATCCACAACCCGAGGTTGATGAAAACGAAACTGAGCCGGAAGAAGTTGAGCCGGTTGAAACGACATGTGAGATGCGTGGAGATTGTCCGGAACAGGAAGTGGAAGTGGAGGAACAAGTTGAGGCGAGTGATGTTGAACGGGCAATCTATCTCACCCTTGGACTCATCATCGCTCTCTTGACGTTGATTCTCAGCATCCAACTTTCTCGGCGAATGTACCATGGTGACGATTGACCCCCATACCATCAAAACAAGGTGGGCCCACCCACACGCATGAGCAGCCGTGTTTGGTTGTACATCACCACCATCGCCGTTGGATTGTGGTGTTCTGCAACGGGTGTTGCAGGTCTCCTCAGCGAGGCATGGGCAGAATGGCCCGTCAACATCTGGTGTTGGGGTGTTTTTGCGTGGATCTATCTGCGTACTGACCGAAAGGAACGCATCGAGATGCTCACGGTGGTGGCGTTGGCAACACCCATGGAACTGTTCTTTTCCGAAGTGTGGCTCATTTATGAGTATCAGCGTGACTTGATGCCGTTGTTCGTCCCAGCGGGCCATTACTTCCTTTTTGATTTGGGACGTCGAGGAGCTGGTAGACTTGACGAAACATGGGCCATGCCGTTGCTGGTCCCCTTTGTCCCGCTGGTCGCCTACGGTGCATGGACGGGAGGCGACACCTCAGGTGTCATCTTGCTCTTGCTCGTTCTCGGGTTCACGAAGTGGGGACCTCAACCCCGACTCTATGCCGCCATGGCATGGGCGGCGTTGGCCATGGAACTCTGGGGCACCTATCTTGGAAATTGGACGTGGGCGTCTGAGGTTCCATGGACCGGCTTCACCGCCTGGAATCCGCCTCTTTTGGTCGGAGCGTTCTATTGTTTTGGCGACCTGTTGGTCAACTTGTGCGTTGCCAAGTTTGAAGGGGAACCGCCGCAGGAGGCAACATCATGACGGGGGCGGACGAGTTGCGAAAGCGACGAGAAGAAGAAGCCCTTCGCATTCGAACGGCGCTGAATCGTCAGCGTGGTGAGCAACGTGCCAACACCAAAGGCGGTGAAGGCACGGTGGCGTTTGTGGAAGAGCGGAAATGCATTGGTTGCGACCAATGCACCATCGTGTGCGATGACGATGCGATTGAACTCTACCATGTTGACGTTCGCAGTCCATTGATGAAGGTTGAAAGCAACAGAAAAGCGAAGATTCTTCGAGACGCATGCACGGGCTGCCGGCTCTGTGTTTTGGCATGCCCGACCGACGCCATCACGATGATTGACCGATGAGGTGAACCACCATGTCGAAAAAAGGAAAAGACGCAACAGCCCAACGCTTTGGAGGAGAATTCGGCCCGTATCGAAAACCGGGAACCACCGGTGTGAGCCTTTCAACCTTCAAGACCCTGGTGTGGACCTCCAACATCGGAGGGTTGATCTTGGTCGCACTTGCGTTGGAACTGCTCTTTGTTCAGAAGTCCTTCGGCTGGGGCTTTGCATCGTTGGTCGCAGGTGTGGCCATTGCCCTCTTCCCTTCGAATTACGAAATCGTGGGCATGGGCGACGAGGATGAAGAGGGCGCTTGACCCTCTTCGCGTCGACACTCACCAGCCCGTTCAGGCTTCGACGTTTTCAACCGAGGAAGCCTCGGAAGCCAGCGCACCCTTCTTCTCGTTGACCTGTCGAGCGAGGAAGGACACGACATCAAGAATCTCGATATCGGCATAGGCTTCATCGCCTTCAAACTTCAAACACTCGAAGTGAGAGACACACTTCGGACATGAGGTGAGCATGGTATCGGCGCCGGTGGCACGAACTTCTTCCATGCGTGTGACACGGAGGGAGCGAGCGTTCTCGTTGCACGACATCATGCTGGAGACACCGCAGCACATGGCGTCTTCACCGTGGTGCTCCATCTCAACGATTTCGACACCTTCCACGGCGTTGATGAGTTCCCGAGGTTCATCGTAGATGCCCATTTGACGGCCAAGTCTGCACGGGTCGTGATAGGTCACCGTGGTTTCCTCGGACTTCAGGTTCATGTCAAAGCCCTGTTCAATCAAGAACTCGGTGGTGTGCATGACCTTCACGTTCTCCAACTCGTAGTCTCGAGCAAAGGTACGGAAACATTCTGCACACGACGAGACCAAGGTGTCGATGCCGGATTCGTTGATCTTCCGCTGATTGTATGCCTTGAGTTTCTCAAAGACCTCATCCAGACCTTGCCACTTTTGGTCGTGTCCACAGCACTTGAGGAAATCTCGGCCAAGGTAGGACACGTCGGTACCCATTTCCTCGAACAGCGTAAACGCCGCCGTGGTGGTATCGCCCAAATTCATGGTTCCCTCGTTGACGTGGGAGAACACCATTTCTTGGTCGAGGTAGTCAACACAACCGGGATAATACCCGATGTTTGAGGTGATGGGGTAGTCCTCTGTGGCGATGAAATCGTCATCAGCAGCTTCTTCGGCTTCAGCGTTGAGAACAGCCTGGAGCACCGTGTGAGGAATTTCGGCTTGTGGGCCGCCAACGATCAAGCTACGGCGGATATCAACATAGGAGTCGTAGTTGACAAGTTGGGGACAGGCATTGGTGCACGCCGTACAGGTCAAACACGAATAGAGGGGCACACCGTCGTCCTCGTTGTTCCACGAGTTGTAGATGATGTTGAGTTTGTCACCGCCGTTGAACAGGCGAACTGGACAGGCATCGTCACACAAGTCGCAACCGTAACACTTGTTCATCTCAAACTCGTATCCACGTGCCATGTAGCGCAACAGCACGAAGACCAGGGCACCAAAGGTCACACAAGGAATGAACATGGCGTAGGTGAGTTTTGCATCCAAGGACTTGGGGTTTTGATGGTAGGTCGGGTTTTCAATGTAGGAGAACGCCGTTCCGCCAGCCGCCATTTCTTCGGCATTGCTCAGGTTCACGGTGTGGCCTGCCAGTGCTGCTGGAGCATCTTCGTCCCATACCAAAAGCGGTTGATAGGCGGCAATGCTGAACGCAGTCTCCGTGGCGATGCTGTCGTTCAGCGCCAGTGCTCCGCTGACAACAACGTCGTAGGCGTAGTTGTACGTACCAACCTTCATCTCGACGGTGGCGCCTTCACAGTCTGCAAAGGAGACCAGGGTGGCGCCGGTGGCATCGGTCACTGAGAGGGTGGTGGCCACCATGGTTTGTGTTGAAACGTCGTTGATTTTACGCTCACTGGAACGGAATTCACAGGAAAGGTCGGTGGTGAGTGTCTCGACTTCTTCTGGGTGGCCTTCTGGGAAGAGCGTCGGGTCTTCCGTGATGGTGAAGGTTCCCGTAACTGAGAAGCCTTCACCACCGTTGAAGGTGGTGCCACCTGCGGCAGCATTGATACCGTTGCTTGGGTCTTGATGTCCGTTGGCGTCAGCAAAGTCGGTGATGATGTACCGGGCAGGCTGGTAAATGTTCCAGTTCAACCACGCCGTGGTGGGGACGACGCCGCTGTCCGACCATCCACGATCGTCCGTGAATTCGTTGGTGTCGTGGACGTGAACGTCCGTGGGTTGGGTGCGCATTGCTTCGAGTTCGCCGTAATCCTTGATGGTCAACAATCCCTTTGCGTCCCAGAACCCGTTGTCATAGGTGTCGAAGGTGGCCACGGTGGCGGCAGAGGAAATCACCAAAGCGCCGACGAGGAGTTGGCGACTCTTGGCAACGGTGAATCCTGCACCCCATGCCTTGATGAGCAGAACACGGCCAATGAAGTAGATACAAATCCACAACAGCACACCGGTCATCACCCACGGTATCGCGTTGAACACATCGGCTATCCACGGTTCACGTACACCACACAGCAAATCCCCGTGCGAATCGAGTTTACAAAAATCAGAACGATTCTTCCCGTACAATTCCAAGAAGATGTTGATGGAGAACACGGAGATGAACCAGATGTGGGCGAGATACACAGCACCTGCTGCAGCAAACCATGGGTCTTCCACAGGTCGCTTTTCACGGCCTCCAAGGAAAGGTGGCAAAGCGAGAATGCCCACAGGGATGCCGGTCAGAGCAGCGCCCCACCAAGCAGCGTTCCAGGGGAACATGGGTTGGCCTACGATGTCGCCAATGAAGCCGGTTGGAACAACGAATTGGGGCAGGTATTCGCCCCATCGCAGGTAACCGTAGGAAAACAGCACGTACCAGTCAGGGAAGACGAACCCAGCCTGAGCGTAGGGGTCGGCTGCACCGTGCAGTGGCGGGGGAATCAGCCATGCGTAAAACAGCAAAATGGCCAACATGGCGGAGAAAATAATGGTGTCACGCAACACCTCGTGAGGCCAAAAACCGTGACCGGTGCGGGTACGCTTGCGCTTTTGCTCGGCTTCCTGAAGGTTCGCTTTTTCCTCCATGTACATGGAGGCAACGCGGCCAAAATTGTCAATCAATCCCATGTCATTCCCTCCGTATCAATGCGGCTCCGCAATTCCTTGTACCCAAACGATGAACAAATGGATGATGATGAGGGTGGTCACGATCACGGGCAAGATGAAAACGTGAATGAAGTACATTCGAGTGACCGTCAGCGGCGTCAATTCCGAACCAGAAAACAGGAGGGTGGCGATGTACTTGCCCACCAGCGGGCTGGAGTTGGCCAAGTTGATACCGATGATGGCAGCACCGTAGGCAAGACTGTCCCACGGCAAGAGGTACCCGGAGTATCCAAACACGATGGTGAGGGCCATCAGTGCCACACCGATGAGCCAGTTGAGTTCGCGCGGGTTGCGGTAGGCACCGGTAAAGTAGACGCGACACATGTGAAGGAACACACTGGCGACCATGAAGTGCGTTGTCCAGTGGTGAACGGCTCGAAGGATGTAGCCGAACGGAAGCTGGGTCATGATGTACTGCATGCTGGCATAAGCCGGGGAGGGGTCACCTTCACCACCGGGCACGTAGTAGATACCCAGCACGGTTCCCGTGATGACGAGGATGATGAAGGACAGGAAGGAGATACCTCCCAAACAGTAGAGAGGGTACCAGTACCAAATGATGCGCAACTTGTACTTCTCGGCGTGCGTCAGCGGCATTTGGCGGTGCATGTTGTAGTACGCACCCTTTGACATGTTCCAGTAGTCCTGTAGCCGAAACCGGGTATCGAGCCAGGAAAACACCCAGAGGAACGAGCGTTCAGCGACGCCCATTTTCCCGGTGGATTCCACGGCCCGAAGAATATCCCGGCGGGGCATCTCCTCGTTTTCTTTACGCAGCGTGAACGCCACGATAAGAACGAGGAACGCGATGAAGAACCACAAAATCCAGAACATTGTCGTCATGTCTTCACCTCAATCACAGTACGTGTACCAGTCCACATAATCGGTGATGCCTTCAATGACATCGCCGTTGAGTTGGATAGGGATCAGCGGCAAGCCCACAGGCGCAGGTCCACCGGCTCGGCGGATGCCGACGTAGTTGAACGTGGCTCCGTTGGAACGGTTACGGTTGGTGTTCATCTCAAGCGCCGTAGGGTCAAAGCGAGAGGAATGGCAAATGCAGAACATCTTGGTACCACCGTCGTCACCACCGCCGGGCGTCCACGAGTCCTCAGTAAAGGAGTTCGACACCAGTTGCCATCCCGGGATGCAACACAGGTGGGTGCATCGACCAAAGACCATCACGAGGTCGTCAGAAGGCATCAAGCGTGGGTCAGCCTCAGCCAGGTCTTCGAAATGACCAACGTACTTGCCGGTCTCGTCGTAGCCTTCCATGAATTGGAAGCGGGCTTTTCCGTTGGATTCGGGCGTTCCCGCATACTTTGAGTGCTCGACGTAATTCACCACCACCGGCACGCCGTTCCAAACACCGGCTGCACCTGCGGTACCCGTGGAGGACTTGGCCGCCTCGGCCACGAAGTCAGATTTGGTCATGGGCTGAAGGTGCTTGGCACCGTACCATGCTTCGTCTTCACGGCCCTTGGCCCAGAATTGGACAGCGAGGTCACCTCCGCCTCCGCCGCCCGGAGGCAACAGAATGGCCGCAAAACCAAGCATTCCGATAGAGGCGGTCAACACACCTGCGGCGGTGTTGAAACCGTAGCGAAGGAATTGGCGTCGATTGATGGTGGTTGCAGCACCGGCGGCACCGTCTGCAAGGTCGGATGGAGCGGGTTTGAGTTCGTATTCTCGTGCCATTGTGCATCACCACTTGTACTCCCGCCAGTCTTTCTGGTGCTCTGGAATGAATTTGTTCTGGGCGTGCTTGACGATGATGGTGTCAGGCAGGATGTACTTGAGGTAGATGATGCCCACCATGATGAGGGTGGTCAAGGTCATGGCAAGGTGGAACGAGAGTTGTTGTTGGTCCCATCCGTTGGCAAGGCCGTAAATCATGGAGAAACTCCAGTAACAAATCCAGAACAGGCCCCATGCGAAGAAGAACATGGTGAGGTACGAGCCTCCAGAAGGTGCAAGGGATGCGCTCACAATGGTCCCAGGTTCGGCGACATTGAACACACCATGGTCGATGGCCGAGGTCATTTGGTCCTCGGTGAGTTCTGCCCCCTCAAGCGCAGTGCGGGCGTCATCGACGCTGATGCTTCCATCGGCAACCCCTCGCAAGAGCGTGGTGATTGTGTCATCCATCATTGATCACCTCGTCGCATGAGTTTGTAGCGAAGTCGCAGTTGGTTGGTGCGCCCTTCGTAAGAGGTTGAAAAGCCGTAGCGGAGCAAGAGGCCGGCGAAAATAATCACGCCAATGACGGCTCCAAACCCGAGCAGTCCGAGCCAGTGGGCGCGCAGTTTGGCACCCATGTGATGCAGGTCAACGCCGTGGTGGGCAGGCTCGGGAGGGCTCACATTGCCATCACCGGCAAACAAGGTTCGGGTGCCCATGGCGGTGGTCGATGCATCGCCTTCGTAGAGAGCAAAATTCAGTTGGTTCCATCGGTCTTCGACGCCGGGAACTTGGTCACCGTTCACGGAGTTGCCGACGATCCAGAAGTTCACTTCACCGGCACCAGCATCTGCAGGAGCCGTCCATTCAATGACCCATGCTCGGTCCTCGTTGGCCGAAGAAGCTTCGGTGTGAGTGAGCGATTGTTCGTCAAGAGCACCGTCAATTTCCCAGTTCTGACCCTCTGCACTGGCAAGGGTTCCAAGGGAGACTCGCATGGAGAAGCCGCCGTAGTACGGGCCAGATGACGTGGGGCCACCGATGAGTTGGAGCTGGAAGGTGTAGGTCTCGCCTGCTACCCACCCGTAGGGCACGTCGTCAAGAATGACCTGAACGGTGTTGTCGGCAACTTCGTTGTGGCAGAGGCACCCGGTTTTTGCCACATCGGCGATGTCGACTTGCCCGGTTGAACCTTGGTGGGATTGAGCGCCGCCGATGCCGCCGTGATACGACGAAGCGAGCGTGGGGAGGAGCAGCAAGACGCCCACCAGCGTGAGGAGCGCAATGCGGGATGTCGAAGCAGATTTGTGCATAGCCTCACCCTTACACCCTTTCCGACTTGGAAGGACTCCTTAAACATTGTCAGCAAAACACCACAGAAAGTGCGGCGCAGTATAGCGTTTTTTGAGAGATTTTCTAACCCCAATCTTTCAAATTTGGACCACAGGAGGGGTCCGGGGGCAGAAGGGTTCATTTTCCTCGGTTTTTTCCCAACGGTGAGCAGCATGTCCAACCACCCGTTTGAAAACACCTACAACCTCTCCGAACAACAACTCGAGATGTTGGACGAAGCCGAAGATCTCATGCTCAAAGGCTCACTCGGTGCGGCAGAAAAAATGCTTCTTTCCATGCTCAAAGCCGACGAAGATTGCATTCCAGTCCTCTCCAACCTGGGTCACTTGTACGGGCGCCACCTCTCGGAATTTGAAACCGCGGTGGAATACTACGACCGGGTACTGGCCCTTGAGCCCGACAACGCATGGGCTCGAGACGCCCGAAGGCGTTACATGCGCTACATCGAATGAGCCGTGAACGACACCAAAGTTCATGGAGATGCCATGCACCGTGGCGAGCATGGACGCCTCCAACATCCTCATCGCTGGTGTTGGGGGCATCGGGTGTGCGTGGGCCCATCAAGCCTTCCAACGCTGCCAAGGTGCGGCTCATCTCGCCCTCATCGACGCCGATGAAGCCAGTTTTCATGTCGGCGAGTCCATCCACAACCTTCGACTCGGACATGCCCTCGACAGCGTCGGTTGTGCCGCCCTTCCGCCGTTGGCAGAACAACGAATGCGGGGCCTCAGCACCCTCACCTCAAAATTGTTGAGCGACACCGAATTGGTGATTTTGCTCACGGGTTTGGGCGGTGGTGTCGGCACGGGTGCGGCTCAAGAATTCGCTCGTCAAGCAAGGCAATCAGGCGCCATCGTGTTGGCCGTAGCAGGGCTGCCGTTTGAAGCACAGCCCACGAGGCTCGAGTTGGCCATGGAGGGGCTGACACGATTAGAAAACACGGCCCACGTCACGGTTCGTTTGTCGCTCGAACGCTTGGCCCGCCAAGCCAGAGAGCGTGGCCAACTTTGGCAAATGGGTGCTGAGTGGATTGAAGATCTCGTCGATGGTTTGGTTCGTACCCTCATGCGCATGGGCCTCATCAACCTCGATTTGATGGACTTGCGAGCCATCGTGAACCAAACCGGAGAGGCCACGATGCTGGTGGGTATCGGCCGCCCTGACGACCCGCGAGGCATCCTCGAGTCGGCGCTCAAAGCCCCCCTGGCCGAAATGGACGTCAGTGGGGCAAAGGGTTGCCTCATCCAAGTGGAAGGAGGCCTCGGTATGACCATCGGACAGGTGACGGCTGTGGCCGACTTGTTCACCAGCGCCGTTGACGATGACGCTCAGTTGATTTTTGGAGCACGTGTCAGCGAGGACCTCGAAGATACGATACGTGTGGTGACGTTGCTTTCTGGAATTCAAAGCGGCTAATCGACGAGTTCGACCTCGTCGTCCCACTCCACGCCGGTCGCCAACACCTCGGGTTCCTTCCATTCCACGCCTTGAAACTCAGGGAAGTTGCTATCATCGTCACCCGCCAGATTTTCCTCGGTCACGGCCTGCATCTCCACCTCAGGGGTGGCTTCATCTTCACTCGCGGGCGGCGTTGCTGCATCGGGGTCTTCAGCGGGTTCTGTCCGTTCAACCATGGCTTTGATCGCCGAATCCCTGTGGTTGCGTCCGACCACCGTGTCCAACACGCGTGGTTGCATCCACAAAAGCGTCAAGACAACGATGATGTGACCGGCGATGAACACCTGTTTGACGTCCCCCAAGACCTCGGACACCATGGCAACGCTCCCCGCATAGGCATACCCAAAGGCCAACCCCATGGGCAACGCATTGGTCGTGCTGAGCAAATTGAACGGGGACTTAAACGAGCGAGAGGTGAGGCTCCAAATCGCCATGATGATGGTGAACATCATCAACAACACCTCTTCGACCATGGTCCACGCTTTGTATTCTGATAGGACCAAGTGTCTCCAAACCGTGAACAGATGCCAAGAAACGAGGACCTGGCTCAGGAACATCCACCGACCGGCGAACGAGTGGAGTTCCTTCGATTTCGCTGCCTCATAGCGCTGGCTCCCCGTTCGCTTCCAAGCGAGGATGAAGACCCCAACCACGAGGACGAAGAAGGCGGGATTTCCAAGCAGAACCTCGCCCAGTCCCGGGGCTTGACCGACGGATGAAAGCCATTCGAACCCCATCAACAATCCAATCGTGAGCAGCACAATCGCAACAAAACTTCCACCGCTGCTCAACCGAGTGGAAGGGTTGAGACGGTCGCCGTCGCTGGGAAGGCGTGAGGCTGAAACCCTCGAGAGCCATCGCCCAACACCCAATCCTTGGACAATCGCCCAAAGAACGAAGCCGAAACCAAGCGCCAGCGGCAGGAACGAAAGCCAGTTTCCAAGCAACCCCCCCTCTCCGATGAGCGTACGGAGGAGAACGAAGGTCAGTCCGGCCATGGCTGCCGGAAAAAGGCAGATTCGAAAGGAGGTGAACATCCTGAGAAGCCAACCTCGTTGGTCATCCTCTGCGCCCTGAAGTTGGGTCCAGCGTTGAATCGCCTCAACATGACTCAGCAAACCCGTGATGATGTAACCCCCCGCCAACGAGAGGTACCCCTGTGCGGCGAATTCTTCACCGTCGTTGATGCTCATGAAGTAGAGGAAAATCCCCATCGCTGCCAGCAAGACCACGTGAGGAAAGGTCTTGGGGCTGAGCAGAACCCGAAGCAGGTCGAGCAGGGAGGAGCCATCTTGTTTGAACGCTTCAAGGGAGCCTTCATTGCGCTCATCCTCGGGGTGGTCCAACCCTTCGGGCTCCATGACCAGACGTAGCGACGACCCGTTTTGAGGGTATGGTCGTGGGAGAGTGAAATCTCTTGAACAGTGAGGCCTTGGCCCCTACGTGGCGAAGCGGCTCACGAAGGCCTTGCGAGGGAAGCGAAGATGGGTCGGCGTCCTTGTGGACCCGACCTTCACGACCCGAGAGGACGTTGATGCCTGCGTTGCAACCTTGTGCGAACGCATGGACATCAAACCCGTTCGCCTGATGGATTTCCTCTCTCCGAACGAACGCACCCAACGAAGTGTTGAGCACGAACACACCCTCGCCAACGACCTTGAAGGTGGACTGGCCATTTTGCAAGTTCCACTCACGCATGTTAACGAACTTCGAGAACACCTCCAACACAGCGAAGCCCTGAGCCTCCACGGCATGGTGAGCCTCAGCACCAGCGGCAAAATTCGATTGGTTCGCGAGCGCCTTGGAATCCCGAAACCAAGACGACGGCGATGACCACTGGCGGGTACAATGGAGTAAACGAAGCATCCGAATCCAGCGAGAGGCTCAAGAGTATCGTTGGTTACGCCGTTCCATGGGAGCCGGCGGAACTGCCCCGAAGATGAAGATGAACGAGGTCTTCATCTTGACAGGAACGACGCTGCTGCTCGGTGCGTTGTTCATGCAAGCCTGGGTCACACCTGTAGCCATTGAACAGGGCGGTGAGCCTTACTTGAACGGGGCCTCGATGATGAGCGGGGATGCCTTTCAAATCGAGTTGACGGTTGAGAACGAAACCACGGTGCGCATCGTCTTTTACGACGAAGAAAACACCATCCTCAGCGCAGAGTCCATCGTCATGGCCGCAGGCCAGACGGTCAGCCGAACGCTGGATGTGGACGAAGGCGGTTATTACACCTATGAGATCGACACCAAGGGCGTTGAAGCCACGCTCAATCTCGACATCGATCGCAAGCTGATGATCGACCTCCTCCCGTTTCCAGTGGGCGCCTTGTTGCTTGCTTTTGGGTTGTATCAACGTCAGGCGATTGCTGAAGAACACGAAACAAAAACGGCCCCTTCAATCGACGATGTGCTCGACGCCGATTTGGACATTTGACCACCGCAATTCATTGGGGTCGTCACACTCGATGCGAGGCTTGCTCAACACAAGGATGCCGTCCTTTCCAAGACCCTCAACCGATTGCATAACGCCTCTATAGAAAACTGGGCCAAGGTGCTTCACTCCGCATTCGACCTCCTCGTTGAGAACAGCCACCGAAAGCGATGATTCGTTTGAGCGCCCCTGCGCCGATTCGTAAAGGGATGCCACCATGGCGTGAACCATCTTGTGCAGGTCGTTCGGCCGCACGTCGAGACCGAGAAGATCGAGCCCCCCAAAGGAAGCGCTGGCATCGTGAACCGTGTTGATGCCAATGCCGAGCACCACTCTGGTGTCGTCGCCTTGGGTTTTGCCCTCGAAGAGCACACCCCCGGTTTTTTGCCAACGTTGGTGTGCAACATCCTTCACAAACACGTCGTTGGGCCACTTTAGACACACCGTTTCGCTTGAGCCATTTCCGAGGAACCGGAGCAAACGGGTTAACATCGCGCCAACGTTGACCTGGTCCATGGTTCCAAACGACCTTCCGGCTGTCTGACCCACCACCCATGATGCGAGCAGGGCACCTTCGGTCGACGTCCAGCTTCTGCCACGCTGACCACGCCCTTGATGCTGAACGAGCGCGCGTAAGCTGGTGCCTTCGTTGGAGTCTTCATTCAACAGCACCTCGTTGGTGCTGCTGACCGACGCTTCAACCCTCAACATTGAATGCTCGTAGGGTTTCCACACTTTGACCACCGCCAATTCCTCTCCGCTCTCGAACACATGGATCGCACACACGCTGGCAGCCAAACCTTGAACCCACGCTTGTTCGCAAGCAGTATCTCCGTCTTTCTTTGACGAGACGACGGCAAGGGCAAGAGCGCCAGGGGCCAACAAGGAACCGTCACGGAGTTCCTGAAGGAACCTCGAATACAACCCGACCTCATCGTTGTCCACCAACGCCGCCTCTTCCATGGGACCCAAGCGCTCACCTTCCATTTCAGAGGCGGGAAGATAGGGCAAATTCCACACAACGATGTCGTACGAACGATGGCCCCCCCACTGGTGTTTTCCACCGTCGAGACGTGGTCCAGGCCCTCCTTCGTGGACCTCTCCAACAAACCCGTGCAGCGACAAATTCGCCCGGGTACTTGCCACGGCATAGGGGTTGATGTCGCAAGCAGTCACCTTGTACCCTCGACTGGCTGCATACACGCTGAGCGCCCCGCTACCCGTCCCGATTTCCAACCATCGTTGACCTCTCCCTGCGGCTTGCTGAGAAACGACCTTCGCCAAAAGATCGGTGTCTTCTCGAGGCGGGTAGACCGTGGGCGGAACAGTGAGGGAAAACACGGACCCTTCAGGCGAGTGCCAATCCACGTGTGTTGAGGACCTTCGGAGGTGTTCCAACTCGCGCTCGGCGTGCTGAACATCGAAGGGGGGTTTTGAGGGCACAGTCATGTCGAACCAACCGTCTTTGATGAGCCTATGCGTGTGGGTTTTTGCCTCAAATTGGTGTTTTTGGGGAGTTTGAGCAGGTTTATCACCTGCGACCTCCAGCCTATGTCGGACGGAGCAGCCTTGGCTATGGCTCACGCCCATCCCGAAACGTATAAGAACACCATGCAGGTCGGACAAAAAGCCCAAGTTGCTACATTGGGCCTGTAGCTCAGTCAGGTAGAGCGTCGGACTT
>JBMZJQ010000002.1:0-86336 GCA_049617635.1 Candidatus Poseidonia sp. | reverse complement strand
AAGTCGTTGCTTGAATGATTTCTTTGTTTGTCGTTCAGGGCTCCGTGGTGTTGGATGTCGGTTTGGGCTGGGTCTGATAACCGGTGGATGTAAAGGTGGTGAAGTTGGCATAGGAGGCCAAGCCATCACCGCAACCTGTGGAGGTGGATTCTGCAGGCTTTGTGCAACATTCGTGGGCGGATCCGTTGGTGGAGCAGGGATCCATTGTCCACCATCCCAAAACCAATTTCCGTCTGGGCTCAACGTCATATTTGCTCCTAACGCGACCAGTTTCTCAAGATTGCCTCGAACCATTCTCATGATTTGGAGGATGATTATCCCTGACGTCGTGGTCTGAAGCGTTCCCCCCTACGGGAGGAACGGCGTCTTTACGGCGGTATGCCGTGGGGATCCTTGACCCGTTGCGCTTGGTCCGTGGTGTCTCCCTCCATCCAAGCGTCGATGGCATCCTGGGCCTCGACCTGAATGGCTGAGAGGAGTTCCTTGGCGGTGGGAGAGACACACGGGAGTTCAAATCTCTCTCTCGGCGCCAAACGTTGAGGATGCCCGTGTTGAACCGCAACGTCCTTGACCGTCATTCGCAAGGCAAGAATGTGGACGCTGGTTTGAAGGACACCCGGCGCCGTTGGGTTGCCCTGTTGTTGTTGGGTTTGTTGTTGCAAGCCATGGCGATGGTGAACAGTGACTTGGGGCTCGACGCCCATATCCGTCTCAATGCCATGGCCGACGAATCGACGGAGAGTCAAACGTTGGCATGGGGAAAACTTCGTCTTGCAAACAGCACCGAGCAACAACCTGGTGTGCCCGGGACATACAGCGGGTACATCCCTCCGTGGTTCACCAGCGAGGCTGCGATCAAATTCACGGCCTTCGTCTCCCTCATCGCCTTGGCAGCCCTGGCCAGTTTGCAGCCCCGCTGGAAGGGGGAAGAATGGTCGGTTCAACCCATGTGGGCAATGTTGATTCTCTACAGTCCCGTGATGCTTTTTGCCACGGGCCGAGGTTACGATGAAGCAACGCTCGCCCTCATCGTTGGTGCAGGAGCGAGTGGATTTTACTTCAACAACGGCGACAGCACCCCCCACCTTCGTTTGCATGTGGTGCTGTTGGCGACCACCCTGCTGGCGCTGATGGGGTGGAAGGGGTTTTCCATGCTGCCTTCGCTATTGGTATGGCTCGCTGTTGTGATGGGAGGTTTTCTGTGGATTGAAGTGCATCGCCGACTCGCTGTGCGGGTGGAAGTGCCATGGACGCAACACCCTTGGTTGATGGGTGGTGTGGTTGGAGGGTTGGTTTTTGTTGGCATCTTTATCGTCGGTTTCTTTCGTCAAAGCGGGACGTTCTCCATCATCGGTCAGTCGCCGTTGGCTTTCCTCATGGCCTCGGTGTTCGCTTTGCTTGATACGGTGGTGCTCTACCTCCTTCTTGGAACAGCATTGTGGCCGTTGGTCAAACAACGGTGGACCATGCTTCGAGATGTCAGAGATCCCGGGTTGACATTGCTGGTGGTGTATGTGTGCGGAGTGTTGGGGGGGCTCATCGCTTACATTGGTGCCCTTTGGACGCTTGAATCCAATCTTTGGGGTCTTGGGTTACCTGAAACCATGGTTCGACTTGGCAACAACGGTCGCTACGCTACGTGTCTTCTCATCCCGATTATGCTGATACTCAAATGGGTTGATCCTCCACAATCCCCCCTTGCTTCCCCTCCTTCAGGCCAGCTCAAACTCGCTGCGGTTCTTCTCCCCCTGATGTTGTTCACCACCGTCATCGGCCATCAAATCTGGTCGGAAGATGCAGGTGAGGCTCTTTCCGAGGAGTGGGGTCAAGGCGATGACGCTTTCTTGCTCATCGCACCTGAGGCCATGGCCATGCATCACCTCTACATCATCAAGACACATGTTGATTTGGATGGGTCACTGGGTATTGCTGGGTATTGGAGGGATGCAGAACAGGCATTTACTTTTCTTGAACAAGAAGCGGGGGGCATCGACTTTGTTCTCATTGCACCCAACATCGTCCTCGAGATGGATGAAGAACATTGGGTGCTTGTTGAGCAACAAGACGTTCCCGTTCACGTCCCAGGTGGTATCCAAGAAGGCTCATGGAAACTCTATCGTGGCGTGACGTGACGGGCGAATCACGAAGTGGTTATATTCACATGGCCGGTGGGCGGGTCACTGCCACCGTGGCTTAGGGGTATAGCACCTCATTGGTAATGAGGAGGTCGCGAGTTCAAATCTCGCCGGTGGCTCCATGTTGGTGTTGACCACAGGTTTGACAAACATGCGTTGGGGCCGTTTTTCCACCTCAATGTATAAAGAGCGATTTTGCTAATTCGGTGGTGAGAAGGAAACTTCTCAGATGGGATGCACATGGAGCGCAAGCAAGAACAAAACGAGGTCATTCAACAACGTGTGAAGGACCTTCAGAACCAAGTCGATGAATTGAAAGAACTCGTCAACACACTGCTGAGTGTGATTGTCGAAGAACCGGACGGCGTGCACACCGGCGCTGCACCAACGCTACCAGGTCAAGGTGCGTTGCAGGTGTGCATGTGATCATCCTTTGATGACAGCCAACGGATTCATCCTTACAACAGGACGTGCAAGTCCTGAATCGTGCGTGAGTCGTATCACTTCGTCCACGTTCTTGTACGCTGCTGGTGCTTCCTCGGAAAGCACGTTTGGCGTGGATGCATGAACCCGAATACCTTCAGCTTCCAGTTGTTGCTTCAGTGCTTTCCCATCAAGGGTTTTCTTCGCTTGAGCTCGTGAGAGGGCTCGGCCAGCACCGTGGCATGACGAACCAAAGGCCTGATTCTGTCCCTGGCGTGGCCCAGCCATCACCCAGGAACCATGCCCCATGTCACCGGGTACAATCACCGGTTGGCCAGTGGTGGCAAAGGTAGCCCCTACTTCGCTATGGTCTCCACCAAAGGATCGGGTTGCACCTTTGCGATGGACACAACATGTGCAGTTAGCGCCGTCGACCTGATGGTCCTCAATCTTCGCAATGTTGTGAGCGACATCGTAAATTGTTCGAGCCTCTCCGTCGACGCCGAGTTCAAGGCGCAACACGGTTCTCAACCGTTCAGCCAAAACTGCACGGTTCGCAAAGGCAAAATTGGCTGCCGCATTCATCGCATCAAAGTAGGCCTGGCCTTCTTTGGAGTGCAACGGCGCAGCGGCAAGTTGCCGGTCAGGGAGGGCGTAACCCCATTGTTCATTGAGCCACATTCCATCTTTTTGGCGATAGGTGGCTTCGAGTGCTCGTACGTGGTCGGTGCACACCTGATGCCCCAATCCACGGCTTCCAGAATGAATCATTGCTACGAGTTGGCCTTCGTACAAGCCCCATGCGTCTGCAGTCTCGTGGTCCACCACATTGCCAACGGTTTGCAATTCCAAAAAATGGTTGCCGCTACCGAGTGTACCCAGTGACCGAAGGCCACGTTCAAGTGCCCGTTGAGAAACATCAGCATTCTCGGTGTAAAGCTGACCGTTGGATTCCAATGCTGGGAGATCATCGTCTTGACCGTATCCCAAATCAAGTGCGGCAGCAGCACCGCCTTGCAGGATTTCCTGAAGGTTCGATGCAGTCAAGTCAATGCCCCCCTTACCAGACCCACCGGCAGGAATTCTCCCCGCAAGTCGGCCGGCGAGTTTCTTCACGTTGGGCACATCATCCACGGTGGCATCCAAGGCGAGAAAACGAACGCCACAATTGATGTCAAAGCCGACACCCCCGGGAGAAATTGCACCGCCTTGTTCACCAGCGTTCACGTCGGTGGCCACGACACCACCAATCGGAAATCCGTAGCCGTAATGCCAGTCCGCCATGGCCCACGCTTCACCCACAATGCCCGGCAGGCTGGCGGTGTTGACCAATTGTTCTGGCCCTCGGTCATCGGCATGCCGTTCCATGTGAGCCTGGTCGGTCACGAGGCGAGCGTCCACCTTCATTGACCCGTGGGCTTTGATGCGCATGGTGCCGTCACCCTCGTCAATGAGGTGCTCACGCCATGTTGCATCCATGCCAAACCCTTCCGCCGCATGGCTTTGAGTCTTTTCACAATCTTCCCCTCAAGGCCGTTGTCCAACACAGGCTTGAAGGGGGGGTTCGTTTTGGAAGCATCATCCACCTTGGATTGGAGTTGGTACCATGGCACTCCCCCCGATTGACCTGTCTGTCTTTCACGACAACGGTTACCAGCGGAAGCAGTGCAGAGTGACCGATTTGTGGTTTTGGACCTGCGACGCAGAGCGGGACACCTGCGGCGATACGGAGGAGGACGAATACACCTTCATCGGAGCGCCCCTGATCGGTGGATTTGATGAGCGAGGAAAAGCATTGAAGGATGCGATGCGGGAAGCCTTCCTTGGGTTCTTCGAGGCGTGTGACCACACCCGAATCGACCCCTATCCGGTGCTGGCACGCTGGCGCGATGACATTCATCTTACGATTGCGTCTATTGCTGACTTTCAACCTCACGTGACATCGGGTGCCGTTCAGCCACCTGCCAATCCCCTGGCCGTTTCCCAGCCGTGCATCCGCCTGACCGATGTCGATGCCGTGGGCCGTTCCGGTCGCCACCTTACGACGTTTGAAATGATGGCCCACCACGTGTTTAATCGCCCGGATGAAGGTGAGGAAATCTACTGGATGGAAACGTGCGTTGAGCACTGCCACCGTATGCTCACCGACACGTTTGGGATTTCCTCCAGTGAAATCACCTACGTCGAAAACCCCTGGTGCGGTGGTGGGAATGCAGGCGCAGCTGTTGAAGTGATCGTGGGTGGTTTGGAATTGGCCACCTTGGTATTCATGGATATGGAAGAGCATCCCGAAGGTGATGTCGAACTCAAAGGCGACCGTTATCGGAAGATGCCCCTGCAAATCATCGACACCGGTTACGGGCTTGAACGGTTTTGCTGGGCTGCGGCGGGTACACCAACCATCTACGAGGCCATCTATCCTGAATCTGTTGCTTGGCTCAAAGACCTCGCAGGTTTTGATAGCATTGCGGAGCAGTGGCCTGATCTTAACCTCGACCAGTTGTTGAGCGAGATGAGCCGTTTGAACGGTATCATGAACATCGAGGCGGGCGTTGATGGTGAAAAATTGGTTCAACTCTTTTTGTCCCGACTTCAGGAACGTGGCATCACGGTCACCGCTGAGCAATTCACTGGCATTACCGAACCACTGTCAAACATCTATGCCATCCCAGACCACTTGCATGCATTGTGCAACATGCTCGGTGACGGACTGGTTCCCTCCAACGCAAAGGCGGGTTATCTCGCTCGCATGCTGGCTCGCCGTGTCCTTCGAATGCGGGATGAATTGTCCATTGACGTTCGGTTGAGTGATTTAGCTGAACACCATCTTGATGTCAACCTCGGTGGGCAATTAAACAAACAGCATCGAGAAGGGTTGTTGACCATCCTCAATCTCGAAGAAGAGCGTTATGCAGAGATGCTTCGCAAAGGTGGAAACGTGATCCAAACCCAACTCAAAGGCTTGGCAAAAGATGCCGAATTCATCGACGATGAGGACTTGTTCACGCTCAATGATTCCCACGGACTCGCACCGGACATGGCCGTCGCACTCGCTCGAGGCTCAGGTTGGTCCAACGTTGCGCTTCGCACCGGATTTTCAGCGGAGATGGCGGAGCGTCATGCACGGCTCGCCAAAGAGGCGGCCAAAGTTTCAGACCAGCAGGCTTCCACGGTCGATGTCAGTGCTTTTCCTGCAACCACACAGGCGTATTATGACAACGTCTACGCACAGAACTTCACAGCAACCGTCCTTGGCAACATCGATATCGGGACAAACGGCCCCGATGGAGCCAGCCATGCGGTCGTTCTCGATGCGTCGTTGTTCTATCCAGAAGGAGGCGGTCAAGAAGGCGATTGTGGAGCACTTCACCAAGGCGAGGTTGTGGTTCATGTTCTTGACACGCAAAAACACGGTGACGTGATTTTGCATTACACCGACGGTGAGATGGTGGTCGGTGAAACCGTTGAGGGTCATCTTGATTGGAAGCGCAGGAAGCAACTGATGGACCACCACACGGCCGTTCACATTGTGGGTGGTGCTGCCCGTCGTTTACTGGGCCCCCATATCTTCCAAGCCGGTTCACATCTTTCGGTCGAAAGCGGTCGTCTTGATATCACTCATTTCCATCGGCTCACTCGCCAGGACTTGGATGCCATGGAAGACATGGCCAACTCCATTTTGGCCACGGTTCAAGCCACCGAAAAATCGGAATTAAATCGGAAAGACGCCGACATCGTTCACGGTTTTGACTTGTATCAAGGTGGTGCACCAAAAGGCGACTCCATTCGTATTCTGAAGATTGCCGACCACGACACCCAAGCCTGTGGCGGGACACACCACGACGAACCCGGGCAAATTGGTTCCATCCGCGTGGTTCGCTCAACGGCCGTGCAGGATGGTGTCGAGCGTTTGCACATCGTTGCCGGCGAAGCGGCGTTGCGTTACGCTCGGTCACAGGATGAACTCCTTCGCACATCGAGCGAGATTTTTGGCGTGAACGCTGAGGATTTGCCAAAAGCATCCGCTCGGTTCTTCAAGGAGTGGAAAGAGCAGCGAAAAACGATCGAGCACCTCGAATCGGAAATCGTCCGTCTGCGGACAAGTGGCGGAGGCGATGCATCCACGTCAGTGGACGGCGTTCGGATTGTTGTGATGGAAATTGATGGTGATCTCAAGTCCATGACGACGATGCTCAAAGAACTGACCCTTGACCCTGAACAGCCAACCCTCGCAGTTCTTGGTTCCAAAGACGGTGGTGGGAAACTCATGATCGGTGTGACGGAGAACTCGATTGCTGCTGAGCGTTACAACGCCGTTGACATTCTTCGTTCCATTTCGACACACATCAACGGTGGAGGTGGCGGACGTCCCACCTTTGCGCAAGGAGGAGGTTCAAATCCAGACGGTCTTAGCGATGCCTTGGAGGCAGCCAAATCGCTGATTGGTGTCTAATTCTCTCTGTTGTTGAGGGCACGCAGAGCCTCTTTGTCAAAATGCGATACAGCGATGGCAAGCGCTTCGCTTTTCGTAAACCATTTCGCCTCGGATATTTCTTCGGTCAGTAAATTCAGGTCGGCAAGATCACCGTCCCACGTCGACTGATAGGTGAAGGAGACAAAGGATATCCCTTCTTTGTTAAACACACGCTGCGTAATGACGGGCTCGACGTCGTCCAAGACAATGGACAATCCCATTTCCTCCAGGGTCTCACGAACACATCCAATCGCTGGGTGCTCGTTGTGGTCCATGTACCCTCCAGGGAGCGTCCAAAAACCGTTGAAGTGCCCTCGCTCAACTTTCCCCATGAGCACGTGCCCTTCACTGTTGACCACCATCACCTTTGACACCAGACGATGCAAAGAACGGTAGATCGATTCACGAGCAACGGGGTGAACAGTGTTGTCAGAAATGCAAGCGTCCTTCCAGCACCAGTCATCTGGCCAAGCGATTTTGGGATAAGCCTTGATGACGCGGTAGGCATTGGTGCCAAAGCTCAACTCCAAGACCTCTTTCTTTGACCAGTCGATGCCCAGGTTGCTTACTTCCTCCTCGGTTGGAAAGCGAAGGTCACATGTTCCATCTTCCCGTCCTTGAACGGGTTGTTGAGGCCCTTCTCCGTCTTGGTTCACGAGGAGCACCTTTCCGTCGTGCTCAAGATACACAACGACCCTTGGGTGCATGCTCAAGCCAAGGACGGCTTGACCATGAATCCTCGCATGAACAGCGTTCACTCTTTGGGAATGTGCTCTACATCCTTTCCTTCGGGAAGGGCCAGCGGAAGCGTTTCAGAAACTTTCAGTTCATCGAGACGACGTCCTTGGGGCAACACTCGCCCTTCGTATGAACTCACCGTGTCGTTGTAGGCTTTTGCAGCCTTTGACAAATGGCCTCCAACCTTGTTGAAGTGTTCAACCATCGTCATGACACGCTTGTAGAATTCCCGTGAGACATCGTAGATTTCTCGAGCCCCCTCAGCCAATGCGTGTTGTTGCCAGTACAGGGCAACCGTACGCAGCAAGCCGAGCATGGTCACGGGTGTCGTGACGAGGACAGATTTGCTCATGGCGTATTCCATCAAATCGGGGTCCACCGTGAACGCCGCTGCCGCCATAGCTTCGCTTGGAACAAACATGACGACATGATCAAAATCACCCTCGATCGACTCTTGGTACCCCTTTGAACTCAAGTCAGCGATACGGCCTCGCATGGCTTTGGCGTGTTTGACGAGGAGCGCATCTTGTTCAGGGCCCGCATCGAGTTCTACCGCCTCCAAGTACTTCTCTCCGATCGCCTTGGAGTCAATGGGAATCACGGCTTGTTCGGGAAGGGTAACGACAAAGTCAGGTCGAGAACCTCCCTCAAGGGTTACTTGTTCCTTGAAGTCCACATGTTCGCTCAAGCCTGCCATCTCAAACAAGCGACGCAACTTGACTTCGCCCCAATTTCCACGGGCTTGTCCGGAGGTCGTCAACGCGGTTGACAAAGCGGTTGTCCTGGTTGAAAGCGATTCTGTCTTTTCACCCAACTCTTTGATGTGACGGCGAAGCCCCTCGTAGGCGCCAGCACGGTCTTTTTCCATCTCGGTGTTGTGTGTCTGCAGCTTTTCGAGTTCGTCTCGGATTGGTTTCAGGAGGTGTTCGACCTCTTGTTTTCGGTGCTCCAAAGCATGTTCTGCTTCCAATTGGTTGGATGCCCAGCGCTCTTGGGCAACCTTGAGGAAGTGCTCGGTGTTTTCTTCGCTTAATTTCTTCCCGATGTTGGCCACTTCTGCCCGAATTCGTTGTTCATTGACCACCGCAGCGTCCTCACTTGCACGCAGACGTTCTTCTGCGCGAATCAATTCCCCAGCCATGGATTGCCGAGCGGAAATCCAACCGACCAGGCCTCCAAGAACCAAACCAACCGCCAGCAATCCGTATTCAAACAACCCAACCATGGGCGATGAAAATCGTCGACAGTATTTGATGAAATCGGTAACGGTCAAGGTTCAAGTCATAGTGGGGTATCCCGACACCATGCGCTTTGAGCAGTTGAACGAAGGTGTGTGGGCGATGACCTATCTGATCGTGGATGAAGACACGCGTCAAGCTGCGCTTATCGACCCGGTCTACGACTACATGCAGGCTTATATCGACCGATTGGATAACGAGGGTTTGACCTTGGTGTATGCCATCGCAACCCACACGCATGCAGACCACATCACTGCTTGCTTCTCGCTTAAGGAGCACTACGGTTGCGAGTACGTGATGTTCAACAACACCGCCAGTCTTGGCGTTACGATGTTGGTTGACGATGAAGAGAAATTGATGCTTGGCTCTATACCTCTCCAATTTCATGCTGCACCCGGCCACACCAACGATTCGATGATCGTGCATGTCCCCGGATACATGATGACGGGAGACTTCCTGTTCAACGGTGAAGGCGGGGTCGGTCGAGACGACCTGCCCAGCGGCCGTGTGGAAATTCACTGGGAGGCACTTGACGTGCTCGAACGGTTCGAAGGCCACACCATCGTCTGCTCGGGACACGACCCTCCGGGCACCGAGATGAAATCGTTGGATTGGAATCGAGAACACAACCCCATTCTCCGTATGGAGAGCTACGAGGAATACGCCACATGGCAGGCGGCGACATCGGCTCAACTCGGCGGTGTTTCAAAGATCAAGACCGCTATTCCTGCCAACTTGTTCGGCGAAGTTCCCGACGTGATTCCCTGGTTGGAATGATTCATTTCTTCAACGGATTTTCAGGTGCAGTGGTCCCTAAGGGTATGCTGGGAAGGCTTTGCAACTCCTCGAAGGTCAGTTGCTGAGGGTTGGCCGCCTCAAAAGCGGTGAGACGCTCTTCCATGTTCATTCGCACATTGAAATCAATACGGCCCTTTGAACGTGTGAGGTCATATGAAAGCGGGTTGAGATTGGCGATGACCTGGGATTCAAAGTGCTGTCGAACCCGACTGCCTCGCCACGTCGAGTAACCCCACCGATAGGAGATGCCCACGATGGCCGCACCGTACAGCAACGTCAGGACCACCGTTGCAAACAAAATGGGATTGCCACCAACGTCCCTTGATTCTTCCAAGAGATTGCGTCCTAGCAGGAACAGCAGACCGATGCCAACAATGGGGTTCAAGACACCCTCGAGCCACTGGTTCACGGGAACAAGCCGACCTCTCGCCGGGTCGACGAACACGAGGTCTGCCTCAAAGGCGGTGTTGAGCACCGAGAGGACGGAGAGCAGAACCATGTACAGAACTGCGGAAACCAAGATTTCCACCGACCACGAATCGAGATTGAGCACCCAGTGGACGATGAGCCAAGCAAAGAGTCCGAGGAACGCCGCTTGTGGAACGTAGTTGAAATGCTCAATGTGTTGCGAAAACTCCGTCAACGACCGTCGATTTTCTCGATTGCCACGGTGCGGTTTTGGAATGTGAATGACCTGCCAGTGCATCACGCGCTCGGTTCCTTTCAGAATGAAAATCAACAGGTTCTTTCGAATGAGAAGGTATTCGATGAACAACATAAACGGGAAGCCAATCAAGATGAGGGGGAGGGCCATGATGGCCGAGAGTGGAAGAATCAACAAGGCTGGAAGCAGCAAAAAATGCGAGAGTCGGAGTGGATGGAGAAGTTCTGCTTCGATCAGTCGTTGCTTTGCTGGTGGAATGCGCAAGTTGCGAGCGATGTCATCGAGGTTTTGAGAAAACGAGGCCACTTGATTTCCGGAATCCACGATTTGTCGAACGATGGTACGGTATTCTGAGACTTCATGGCCGACACCGACCCAAAACTGCCATGCAAGTCGCATGGGAAGGGCCAAGACCAACGGGAGAGCGAGAATTCCTAGCCCCCACAGCAACTCTTGTGTCCCGGCTTCCATCGGACTTCCTCGGACTCCCGAGCCAACTGAGGTTGTTGAAGGAAGCGGTTGGACCATGAGGGAAAGCCAATGTTCTAACACCTTCGTGCGCAGTTCAGGCCATGGCCAGAATTGCGGTCACGGACGGCATGGACAAAAAGGCGGTCGCGATGCTGGAAAAAGCGGGTCACGAAGTGGTGCTCGCCAGCATTTCTCTCGAGGATCTCACGGCTGGAGCGCTCAGCGATTTCGACGGTATCGTGATTCGCAGTGCGACGAAATTAACCGCCGAAGTGCTCGAAGCCTCCGGCGACCGTCTCAAGGTCATTGGTCGTGCAGGCGTCGGTGTTGATAACATCGATTTGGCCGCCGCGGGCGCCAAAGGCATTCCCGTGGTGAACGCTCCAAGAGCCAGCACGCAGTCGGTCGTTGAACTGACGCTAGGGCATCTGCTTGCATCCATTCGCCACCTTCCTCGAGCTGACCGCTCTCTGCGTGACGGACGATGGGAAAAATCGGCGATGAAGGGCTCCGAACTCTCCGGGAAGGCCCTTGGTTTGGTTGGGTTTGGGCGAATTGCTCAATCCGTCGGCCGTGTGGCACAAACACTCGGGATGGAGGTTCACGCGTACGACCCTTACCTCCCACCAAAAATAGCCAAAGCCCAAGACACTCGCCTCCACAAATCGGTTGACACGTTGTTCTCCAACTGCACCCACATCTCCGTTCACTGCAACCTTACCGACGAGACCCACCACCTTGTCAATGCTGCCCGAATTGCGTCCATGCCGCAGACCGGGAAAGACGGTGCTCCATGTGGAAACCACATCGTCAACTGTGCACGAGGCGGCATCGTGGACGAAACAGCTGTGCTGCAGGCCCTTGAGTCGGGTCAATTGACCTCGGCGGCGTTGGATGTGTTCGAGCATGAACCTGTGGACCCGAATCACCCCTTGCTCCAAATGGAACACTTCCACGGCACCCCCCACATCGGCGCAGCGACTGTTGAGGCTCAGGCTCGTGTGGGTGCCGACATCGTGACCAACGTGATGGACATTCTCGCAGGTCGACCGTGCGAATTCGTCGTGAATCGCTCCCATCTCTAGCACTTTCACTTTCATGTTCTGGGTCTGAGCAAACGAACTGAGTCGGCTCGGTAAGTCGACGGTTATGGGTCGAAGTGTACCTCCATGGCGAACGCGGGTTGAGGATGAATTGGAACGTCTCGTTCCGTACCGGAGGGCTCTCGCTACCACCGATCAGCATGCCCTTGACCACCTGATGAACGAGGTGCGACAGCGTCGGGCGGCCGGAGGGATGCTTCCCGCAGCCAACGCCCGTGAAGTGATGTTGCTCAACATGCTGGTTGGGGTCATGGGTCGTCTCGAGCGCCTCGAGCAGCATCTGCGCAGCATGAGAGAAGGTCATGACGATGATTGAAGGTCGAATTTTGGACGTTCATGAACATGCAAATCAATCCACCATGGTGGTGTGGATTGTCGATGATGAGGGTCAGGCACACGGCTGCGAAGTTCCCTGGCAACCGTGCATCCACGTTCATGCATCTCGCGATGAATTGCATCGTTTGGAACACTGGCTGATGCAACCCGAAATCAGCGTTCGATTTGGCGTTTCATCCACGCAGTACCGAGCCATGCGACTGGACCTTGAACAGGAGGATTCGGCGGATGTTCTCGAGGTTCATGTGGAGCCGTTTGGTCGACTTCGTGCGCTTGCCGAACACATTGAAGCGCGCGGCGACTTCCATCGCTACACGTTGTTTTCCGTCGATGCCCATTTCGCTCAGCGTTTCCTCAACGAACACGGATGTGAGCCGTTTGCTCGTGTTCGGTGGTCGCCTGAGAAGACACCGATGCTGGCCCGAATGGACGAAGCAACCACCGGTGAGTTCCCTCCGTTTCGCGTGGTTCGATTGGCCATTGATTTCACCCCCTCCTCCGGCCTTCCATCGCTCCATGATACCGTGGACAGTATTCGCCTTCAACCGGTTGAGGAACCCGGCCTTGCGCGAGCCGATATGTCGATGGTGGAGACGGTGCTTCATCGCGAGGCGTATCCCTCGCAAGAGGCCATGCTCGACGCGTTTCAGGAGATCTACAGCCGCCTGGACCCGGATGTTGTGCTGACGTACGGAGGCGACCAGCGTCTCTTTCCATGGCTGGTTCATCAACGCCAACAATCGGGTGGTGTCTTCCGTCTTGGTCGCTCTGTCTCTGTGTTGTCGCAATCAACGCAAGCTCGAACCGTTCACTCGTACGGGAACACGCTCCATCGTCACGGGGCATTCTTCTTTGAAGGCCGCTTGCATCTGGATGTTCGAAACAGTTTCATCGTGAACGAAGGAGGTGTTGCCGGCCTCTTTGAACTCGCTCAACATTCATGCCAGTCAGCGCAGGTCATTTCGCGCCTCTCACCGGGCTCGGTCATCAGCGCGATTCAGACGCGAGTGGCCATGGATGACGGTGTCTTGGTCCCGTGGAAAAAGAACCGTCCAGAGGACACCAAGTCCGCCCTTGAATTGCTTCACGCTGATCGAGGTGGCCTCTATCTTGACAGCCGTCCAGGCGTGTATGCTTCGGTGATTGAATTGGATTTTGCAAGTCTCTTTCCAAGCATCATCGCCACCCGAAACATCTCACCGGAGACGCTGAATTGTGCGTGTTGTCAACCGGTCAACACCTCCTCCGTCAGCACGGTTCCACTTCATCCACGCGAAGCCGAGCAGGAGTTTCGGCAACGCCGGCTTCGCTCGCAATTTGGTCACGGATTGTTCCCCCTTGCCAATGAGAAAGCGCTTCGCGTGCCGGGTTTGAACAGCCATACCTGCGGGAGAACGCACGGTTTCCTCGGACGGGTTGTGGCGCCAATCATTGAACGTCGTCGGATGCTGAAGGAACAACGTGTCGTCAAGGGAGACGCCTTTGACCTCCGTCAAAACGCGCTCAAATGGCTTCTTGTCACGTGTTTCGGTTACACCGGCTATCGCAATGCAAGGTTCGGTCGCATCGAAGCCCATGAAGCGATTTGTGCGTGGTCCCGTGACATCTTGCTGACGACCATCGAGGAAGCGCAAAACGACGGGTGGGACGTCTTGCATGCCATTGTTGACTGCGTTTGGCTTGCTGATCGTCTGCACCGTTCACCCGCAGAACAGCAACGCGATGCACGCTCGTTCGCTGAGCGGATTTCTCGGCTGGTCGGCATTCCTCTCGAATTGGAACAGCATTACGATTTCATCGGTTTTCTGCCAAGTCGCATCCATGGCGCAGGTTCGTTGACAAAATATTGGGCCTACGGGGGCGGGACATTCAAAGTTCGCGGTATTGAGATGCGTCAGCATTCAACTCCCCCGTGGGTCGCTTCGTTGCAAGAACGCGCGCTTGAGGTGCTCGCCTCGGGGACGGACCACAACGGTCTTCCAGGAAGCGATGCACAACGCCGGGTCTGGCGCCTCTACAAAGCCGAACTGCAACGTCTTGAACAGCGAACAGTGCCCCTTGAGGATTTGATCGTGACTCGCCGCGTGACCTCAACCCTTCGTGACTATCGCGTGAAGAACTTGACCTATGGGGCCTTGATGCGGGCCCATGAGCAAGGTCATCATGTGCCACCCGGTGGGAAAATACGCTATGTTGTCGTCAACAGCACAGCGGTTGAACCTCTCAACCGTGTTCTTCTGAACGAAGAACTTGCATCGTCTCCTCCGTCGATGAGGGGGTGTGCATCGCATTACGGTGCGCTTGCCGAGCGGGCCATTTGGGCCATCCTTGCACCGTTTGGTTGGACCACTGAACAGATACGAATGGGTGGGCGGCAACCCACCCTGGAGGAGTTCACGTCTCCTCATGATGAAGCGGCAACGAACCAATCAATTGAGCGCTCTTCCGGTTGTTGAGGAGGGGCGTGGGGATGGCAAAACGCGCCTGTGCTGCGTCCAACCGAGGTGCAAAAATCCCTTGCAACCCGCTTCTTGGGTGAAAAAGGTGGAGGTTGCGTCGTCGGCGTGGCCCTTGCCAGTGCCCGTACAAATGGTTGTGTGATGCTCGATGGACGTGGCGTATCAGTCGCTGTTGATGCGAGGATGTTGCATGGCGTTCCGTGATGACGATGACGGCGAGGTGCAGTCGGGCAGTGATGTGTTGCAAAAGGCCGATGTGACGGCGGAGCAACACCCGTGATTCAAGACGCCGAACAGCGTCGTCTTCATGCATGGCCAACAGTCCATCGACAACCACCAAAGGTGAGCGCGTGATGGCCAATTCTTTGGGGAGTCGCTCCAACTGCCGGTCGAGTTGATGCAGGGTAAATCCACGACTCAAGTAAAGGCGTGAAAGACAGGCTTCCGTATCAGCGTCAAGTGCATCGAGTGCGGGAATCAAGCGAGAAGGGTCGATTCTGCATGCTCCGTCGACCCAGTGCACCACCTCGCCCTCGGCCAAGGCACGGGCAATCCAGTGCTCGGCTACAGGGCGCATGCTGCTTCCAGCACGACCAGGTCCGGCAAGATGGTACAATTGGCCACGTTGTGGCTGAACCAGTCCTACATCGATGCCGTTTCGAGGTGGCGTGAGCACAGGGTGCAGAGCGGCTGGTTCCAGGTGTCGATGCATTTCAATCATGGACGGTCGCTCTGGGAGGTCTTCTATCGTTCTCCAGACCCCTTGCTTGAAGTGAATTCAGCATCAAGTTCAAGCACCCTTGACGGTGAAAAACCTCCGTGGTGGGCGGAGAAGCAGAGGTTGGCGTGAACGCTTCACGCATCATCATCCATTGCGATCTCGACGCGTTTTTCGCCGCCGTTGAAGTGCTCCATCACGGGTTTGACAACAGCGTTCCGTTGATCATTGGCTCGGACCCAAAGCAGGGACGAGGCAGGGGTATCGTTTCCACCTGCAACTATGAGGCTAGAACCTACGGTATCCGTTCGGCAATGCCCATTTCCGAGGCATGGAGGCGATGCCCTGCTGCGCCTTTTGGTCCGGCCATCTACATTCGCGGGACTCGGGGATTGTACAGCCGTGCAAGCCGCCGTGTGATGAAGTGTTTGCGTCGAAAAGCCAACTTGTTCGAACAAGCGAGTATCGATGAGGCGTACCTCGATGTGACCGAGGCCGTCAACGGTGACTGGGACGGGGCCCTTGCGCTTGCGAAAACCCTCCAGCAGGAAATTTTTGAATCGCTAAACCTGACAGCTTCGTTTGGCATCGGCCCGACCCGCATCGTTGCCAAAATGAGCAGTGAAGTCAACAAACCAAATGGGGTGTTTCGGGTGATGCCCGATGAACTCAAACCGTTTTTCGAGGGCCGTTCACTTCGCGAAATTCCCGGCATTGGTCCCAAACGAGCGACGCAGTTGGCAGAATGGGGGTACACGACGGCTGATGAACTGCAGGCTTTGGGAGAACTTTCCCTTGCGAGGCTCGCCGGTGCCCGTTTTGCAGGATGGTTCATGTCGGTGGTTGAAGGCGAAAGCAGCGATGTCATCAGCGCGTTGCGAAGCCGGAAATCAATCGGGAAGGAACACACCTTTGACCGTGATCGCAGCGACCACGAATTGGTGCTTGAGCGCCTGGTGGATTTGGTGGACACCGTGATGGAACGCGCATCGTCATTGGGCGTTTCTGGAAGGCTGGCCGAAGTCAAAATCCGCTACACTGGATTTGAGACCCATACGGCCAGCAGGAGCATTCCTGTGGCGATGGATGACCCCTCTGTGTTCAGGCGAGTTGCCCAGCATTTGTTCGCTACCAACATCGATACCAACAAGCACGTGCGCTTGATCGGCTTTCGCTTGGGTCAACTCGAAGTTCCCCCTTCCAAGCAAACCACGTTGACGGTGGAAGAGGAATGATCAAGCAAGTTGGTGCATGCGAGTAAGGATCTCACTGAATTCGGTTAAGCTCTCGGGCAGGACCATGCCCTCAATCGGTTGATTCAGGGAAAGACCAGCTTCTTTCTTGGCCCCCCATACCTCGCCGTTGAACTCCTGCAATGCGTGGGATAAGCCACACAGGCGTTGCCCTTCGTCAGTATCTGGGGCCACCGATGGCAACGGATGGACTGGGAAGGCGTCGATGTCAACGGATGAGTGGCCATAAACGGTGCTGGAAATGTGGTGCGTAAAGAACGGACAAACCGGACTGAAGGCTGCCATGAAATCCCGAACCACACGATGAAGCGTCCACGAAGCGGCTTGGTCTCCGTCGTACAAGCGTGATTTCACCATTTCAAGGTAATGGCTTGGGAGAAGTCCCGTTCCAAAGGTCTTGAGGGCTTGCGTGGCGGTGTAAATGTCGAGGTTCGTCCATGCCTGCTCCACGGTGTTCATCATCGATTGGAATTCTGCAAGAATCCAACGGTCCTCTGCCGAAAGGGATGCTGGTGGCGTATCGAGGTTCTCAGGAACATCGAATTGCGAGGCAAACCGGGCAACATTGAACAATTTCGTAAGCACGCCGAAGTACTTCTTTTCAATTTCTTCCGGGTTGATTTGGAAGTCGTCACCAACCTGTGCATCGCAAGCCTTCCACAACCTGAAACACTCGCTGCCGATTTTGTTCGCTTGGAGTTTGATGGAACCGTTGGGTCCCTTGACATTCCAAGAACCGGTTCGGCCGCCAGCACCGCACTCGAGGACGGAATCTGCATCAATGCCGTTGCCCAGTGACTTGCTCATTTTACGACCCCAAGGGTCCATGCCCAACCCGTCAATCCACACGTGCTGGAAGCCGGGCTGGTCCAAAACCAAGGTGGATTTCAGCAAGGTATAGTACAGCCATGTCCGAACGATTTCCTTTCCTTGCGGGCGGAGGGCTGTTGGGAAGGCATTGGCAAACACCTCTGGATGGTTTAAGTAGCCGCTGACAAAGAGATTGGAATTGGAGGAATCCATCCATGTGTCGAACACTTTCTCTTCCCCGGTGAGCGTGCCCAATTCGTTATGAAGGTCCTCATAGGGCCCCAGATCTTCTCGTGTTTCTCGGTCCAAAACACGGCTTTGGGCAGGAGGTGCATCCTTCCATGGTTGAACATAGGTTCCTGCTGGAGGTACGACGACTCGCTGTTGGTCTTCACTGTACCAAATTGGGATTTCGGTGTGGTACCAACGTCGACGACTGATAGGCCAGTCAATGCTGATGTTGTCCATCCAGTCCAACAAGAATTGGCGATTTCGGACTGGATGAAATTGGATGTCCTCAATATGTTCACGCATACGGTCTTGGATGTGCGTCTGCCGTACATACCATTCCTTGAGCAGGATGATCTCGACCGGGTTTTTTCCACGTTCCGACACGGGGATATCCTGGTCACGTTCAACGGCTTGGAGCAGTTGTCCAGATGCTTCCAGCATCTCAATGGCCTTTGCCCGGGCCTCGAGAACGGTGAGGCCGGCAAGCGGACCGGCAACGTTGGTCATTCGGCCTTCAAGGTCAATGGCTTGGAAGGGCGTCAATCCGAGTTCTCTGAAAACGGCCACGTCGTTTTGGTCACCGAAGGAACAGACCATCAGCACGCCCGTACCAAAGTCGGATTTGACCGAGGGGTGTTGTTGAATCTCCACGGTGACTGCACGTTCACTCGTCGGCATGGGAAGCGAAACGCGTTTGCCGACGAGATGGCGGTATCGTTCATCGTCAGGATGCACGACGACGACGCCGCAAGCACAAATCATCTCGGGACGGGTGGTGGAAATGACCAACTCGGTTCCGTCCTCGCACGTCCATCGAACATCGACCAACTTGGTTTTGCGTGGCAGGCGTTCCACTTCAGCGTCGGCGATGGTGGTTCCCTCAACAGGGTCGTAGATATTGGGTCGTAGGTCCTCGATGATGTCGCCTTTCTTGAACAGTTCAACAAAAATGGATTGTGTGACGCTTCGGTAATCGGGTGCATCGGTCAGGTACTCTCGAGAGAAGTCGCAGGAAAGCCCAACTCGCTTGGCCGTGTCACGCATGGCTTGTGTGTAGGTCTCGATGGTGGTTCGGCACAAATTGAGGAATTCCTCTCGGTCGTAGGTTTTCATCTTCCGCTTGGTGTTTTTTTCGACCGTGAACTCAATGTTGATGCCGTTTCGGTCAACACCCCAAGGGAAATACACCTCCTTTCCGAGCAGCCGTTGACTTCGTGCGAGGACATCGATCATCGAATACTGGGCCACCGCACCGATGTGCCAAGTGCCCGATGGATACGGTGGAGGTGTGTCGATGACGAACAGTTCCTTGCCGCTTGTTGGGTTGAATGCATACCGGCCTGAATAAGCGTCATCGTCGCTGTAATGGGCTTCTTGGATGCTCTTTTCGAGGTCAATCGACCATCGTTTTTCGGGAAGTTTTGGGGCTGGCATGTGCCTCACCTGGCCCCGCCTCGGTCAATGAAGAGGGTCCAACCTGCGGGATGTGGGTCATCATTTCAACCCGTCGGCGTAAATCCTCGCAAATCGGGCATGACATCACACCGACGAAAGGTAAGGCTTTGAAGGGCTCACACGTCGCCTACGTCAAGGTGCTCCCTTGATTTCGCCAGACGAGTCCGACTCCGCCCCAACAGCCGACAGGGGCTCAAAGGGAAATCGTCGTTTGGATGCTGTTGCACAAACCAGCAAAGTCGTGCGTGACCAGTTAACCAGTCAGTTGAAAACCATTGATTCAAAGAAGACGCTTGATGCAGTCCTTGATGCACCAAAGCGATTCAAGCGAGAGTGGGAAAAGACAGGTGCTACCGGCGCCATCACAAAATTTCCAATTCCGACCATTATGGTGTTCTTGTTGCTCACGGTGTACTTCGTGACCCAATCGGGCTTTCTCGATGATACTCGATTTGATGACGACTTGGACAATCCTGCCTTGAACGTCAACGGGGATCTCGAAGTGTACCTTCCGGACGGCAGTCAAGTGGCTGAGTTGATTGGAAAGGTTGAGGAAGACTGGTCGACGAACGTGATGGTGGTCTACATTGAATCATCGAAATACAACATCACTGACCAGCGCATTCTCCAAGAAATCAGTTACGTGGAAAACATACTCAATCCCTATCTCTCCGATGAATCCGATGACGTCATCTACATTCTCTCCCTTTCAACGGTGTTGAAGGAAGTGAATTCCAGTGCGCCTCGCATCCGCGAAGCGATCATCACCGAAGTGGGTGAACTCGGTTGTTCCAGCGACCCCACGGATGATTGCCCCTCACGTGAGCTGGCTGAAAACCTCAACGATGTTGCGGCTCAAACCGACGACCGTTTTGGTGGTTCGTATGAGATACCAAGCCAAACCACCATCGACCTTGTCATCGGTGAAATGTATGACCAAAACGGTCAACCAACATCTGGGTTGAACAAACTGGCCAGAGACATCGAAGGGGGAGAAGACGGTGAGCCAGATGGTTTACTTGACCGGGCCATTATGGCCGTTGCCGTGACAGAAAACCGGCCTGCCAAAGACATCATTGCCGATACACAGGAAGTTCTTGACGCCATTTCGTCTCTCGAGCGTGCTTGTCGTTTTGACGCCAACGGCGACCCTATTGAGTCCGAAGGCATGTGCGATTGGGAAGATCTCGGACTGAGCATGATTCTTACCGGGCCGGTTCCTATCACCAACGCCGTGACGGAATTTTCCTTCCGCTTGTTCTGGGAAATTTTCCCCATGGCCGTTGTTCTTGTCGCCATTGGTCTGTTCGTCTTTCACTCGGATTTGCTACAAGCAGGTATCACGGGCATGCGCCCACTCCAAGGATTCAAGGTGGTTGTTATCGCAGGATTGCCGACGTTGTGTGCTGTGTTTTGGACATTAGGCCTAATAGGAGCCACCAACTATGAGGTGACCATGACGGTCATCATCGTTGGACCGATCTTATTGGCGCTTGGCGTATCGTATGGGTTGCACATCACCAATCGGTACGCGGAAGAATCGGGTTCAAAATCAGAAAAAATGCGGGCCTCTCTCTCCTCAACTGGGAAAGCCGTGTTCCTCTCAGCCGTTACCACGGTCATCGGATTCATTTCGCTGGTGTTCACGCCGATGGCGCCCATCCAAACCGTTGGAATTGCGCTTTCAGGCGGCATCGTCATCGTGTATATCCTCACCATGTTCATGGTGCCGAACCTCACGCTCATCCTCGACCTTCGAAAACCAAAGCACCCTCCGTTGAAGGCGTTTGATGTGTTGGTGGACGTACCCGTTCGCCACAACAAACCGGTCATCGGCGTGTTCTTGTTGCTCATCTTGCTCTCAGCAACCGTTGGTCAAGCCAACGTTGAGGAGAACATTGACTTGCTTGGTATGGCGCCTGAAGGGGAGTCTCCCGTCGTGAAGATGAAACAATACAGCAGCGAGTTTGAGGCTGGCCAAGTCGGAATGATTCTCGTGAATGCAAACGTCAGCGGTGACTTCAACGACGAGGATAACACCAACGACGACCCCGTGGAATTGCTCAAGAAAATTGATTCTTTGGAAGCATCGCTCAACTCGGTACAAAACACAACAGCCGTTTCGGTGGTCTTTTTGATGAAAGCATCTGGGGTACAGGTCACCGTTTCAGGTGAACAGGTCAACGAACTTTTCCAACTTGTGCCCTGCCTGGAGCAAGAGGCATGCGAGGATGTGAAAGCAACTGCAGACGTGTTTTTCAATCAAAGCATCAACGTTGATACGTCGTTCTGGGATTTGCTGACGGACCCCGGCGAATTTAATCTGCCGGGTTCAGAGCAAAGTGAAATTTTCCTCCTCGATGTGTTTTACGCATCGTTGACCAAAGAAACCCGTGAAATTTTCGTCAGCGAGGACTTCAGCCGCTCCTTGATTTATGTCGATATGCCGTTCATTCCCGTTGCTGACACGTCAAAGAGCGTGGATGCGGTGAACGAGCGGACTTCAACCTTCCAAGGCCCGCACGGAGAATCTGCAGAGGATTTGACGGGTGTTGCAGCCACGGCCATCGAAGTCAACGAATTGATTGTAGGTTCACAGTGGACCTCGCTTGGATTTGCCATCATTTTGACGCTGATCACGCTGGCCATCGTGTTCAGGGACATCCGGTATTCCATATGGACCACGTCTCCGGTGATCGCCACTGTCGCTTTGCAATGGTTGGTCATGTGGCAAATGGACGTGCCGTTGTCCCTCGTCACGGTGATGATCGGATCGATTCTCGTCGGGGTCGGTGTTGACTTTTCCATTCACATAGCCAACCGAATCCGTGAACTCGGTGGCGGCATTCAAGCCATCCGAAGTGCTGCTGTAGGGACAGGCATGTCCTTGTTTGAGGCAGCGGTGGTGACTTCATTGGGTATGTTCACCGCATACAACATTCCGATTCCAGAAATTCAGCCGTTCATCACAGTTATTCTCATTCTTCTTTGGGTGGCTGCTGCCAGTGCGTTGATTCTCCTCCCGGCCATTTTCGTCACCCTCGAAAAAATGGGCATTGGTGCAGTCAGCGGGACCAACAGCATGGCGAAGAAACTCGGTTTGTTGCGAACCCACCAAGCCACCGAAGACGTGATGGAGGCTGCACTCCTTGACGATGTTGTTGATGCTTGGTAGGCGTGCAATCCATAGACCCCTTCCTCTTGGGATGCATCATGAACTTCTGGCTGATGAAGTCCGAATTGGATGTGTATCCCTACAGCCAACTGGTGGCAGATGGCCAAACGCATTGGGACGGCGTTCGAAATTATCAAGCAAGAAACACGATGCGTGACAGTATGAAAGTCGGCGATTTGATCTTGTTTTACCATTCAAACACCAAGCCTCCTCATGTCGGCGGCGTCGCACGTGTGGTTCGTGAGGGCTATCCGGATTTCACGTCCTGGGATGCTTCGAGCAAGTACTTCGATGAAAAATCAACACCAGATACCCCACGCTGGTTCATGGTGGATATTGAGCCCGTGTGTGAACTTCCGATGGTGTCGCTCGATGCCATGAGGCAGAACCCGAACCTCGAGGGAATGCCCTTGCTTCAACGGGGCCAACGTCTCTCGGTGCAAACGGTTTCGTCAGAACATTTTGATGAAGTCCTCAACATGGCCGGTACATCTCGAGATGATCTCCAATAACACGGTGTTTGCATGCGGCCTGACATTCCAGTATCTCAGCGAGCGGCTCGAATCGAGTATGCCATTCGAGATGTGGTGGTTCCCGCTACACGTCTCGAGGCTGAAGGCCACCGAATCATCAAGCTGAACATCGGCGACCCTATTGCGTACCCTGGGTTACCAACGCCACAGCACATGGTTGATGCGTACGCCCAAGCCCTGCACGATGGCCGCAATGGATATTCTCCTTCCTATGGGCTACCTGAACTTCGCAAGGCCATTGCTGAAGATGAACAGCGGAAAGGCTGGGAAGCATCGGCCGATGACATCTATGTTTGTCATGGCGTAACTGAGGCGTTGCAACTGATCTTCGCAGCGGTTCTGGAGGAAGGAAGCAAAGTCCTCGCACCGGGCCCCCACTACCCACCCTACATGGCGTATCCGCAAATGTACGGTGGGACCACCGTTGAATACAAACTTCACAGTGATGACCTTTGGCAACCCGATTTTGAGGACATCGCATCAAAGATGGACGATGATGTTCGTTTGCTTGTCTTGATCAACCCAAACAATCCATGTGGCACGGTATGCGGCCCCGAAGAAATTGACCGTTTGCTCTCCATCGCTCGCGACTATCCGAACTGCATCGTCGTTGCTGACGAAATTTACGATGGATTGGATTTTACCGGAACCCATGTTTCGATTGCCAGCCGGAGCACCGACGTACCTGTCATCGCCTTAAACGGTGTTTCCAAAGTCTACTACGCACCCGGCTGGAGAATTGGTTACATGGCGCTTCACGACCCAAGCGGATGCATGAACCTCGTGCGAGACGGCCTTGAGCGGCTCCTTCGTTCGCGATTATGTGCCTCGACGCCAGCACAACTCGGCTACCTCGCAGGCTTGAAGGGCGACCGAGGATGGATGGATGCGTACATGGAGAAAGTCAAGCAACAGCGTGATTACTGTCTCGAGCGTATTCATGCCATTGAGGGACTTGAAGTTGAATCGCCAGGAGGCGCCTTCTACATGTTTGTGCGCCTGACCGACAACCAATGGTCGAACAACGACAAGGAATTTGTGCTTCAATTGTTGGAAGAGGAACACGTTCTGCTCGTCCATGGAAGCGGTTTCTCTCCTGCCTTGGGACAAGGTCATGTTCGTTTGGTCTATCTTCCAACGATTGATGTTCTTGAGGTGGCCTTCGACCGAATCGAAGCCTTCCTCAAAAGGCATCGGCTCTCGGGGCATTGAGGCAAAGATTTCTTCAAGCCTCTCCTACGCCATGGAACCATGCGAAGCGGGCACCACATCGCCGTTGCGATTGGATTGCTTCTGCTATGCTTGCCGACGACCTCTGCCGCCACGGTCTCCTCAAGCCAGGGCCTCAACATGGATCTGATTGGACCTTTGCTCCTTGCTCTTCTTATTGCGTTCTTCGTGCGCAAGTGGTTTATTCCACAACAACTCAAGAATCTTCAAGTCGCGTTCGAAATCGAAGACGATTTGTACGAAGTCCATCGCATTACACGAACGCTGAGGGATTCACGTAAATTGCTCAAACAAGGACGCGTCGGTTTTGGCGTGATGCTGTACATGATGGGACTCACCGGTGTTTTGATTCTGATTGCGGAATTGTTGTTCAATGCTGCCGTGTTTTCCAGGATCAATCTGTACATCATGGCGTTCTTGATTTTGATTCCTGTCATCATCTCCCCTTGGCAATCGCTCAACAGCCAACTTTCAAACAAGAAAAGGGAGACCAAAGCTTCGGCGAGTGCCCAAGTTATTCGCACGGTTACTACGCTGGCCATTCTGCTGATTGTTACGGCGATGGTGCTCGCCTACGGTTACCAAGTTGAGGGCTCCCTGACACCAACGTGGATTGCCTTTGGGATGCTGACCTTCATGGCGCCGACCATCTTCGCTTACGGTCGCATCATGGGGGCTTCATGGAACATGCTCTTGATCAGTAAATGGCGTACAACGAGAGGCCGGTTGAACCCGATTGACCCCGAAAAGAACGGGTTCATCGGGCGTTTGTTTTCGTTTATCCTCGTCCTCTTCCTCCTCACCATGCCTATTACTGCACTGAACGGTATTTTGACCGTGCTTCACGTGATGTTGAATAGCCCAGCCAACGCCACTGAGATTTTGAACTACGGTGGCATTATTGGCTATTCCATCTATTTGGAAATCGATTTGATTTCTGAAATCCTGTTCCAACTCGAATTCATCAAAGCCCTTCCTGAATTTCTTTCTCTCTATCTCACGCTGAACATCGCCATCGTTGGATTGGCCTTTATTTTTGAATTGACCCGCAACTTGATCCTTGGTGGACAAACCTTCGGTGGCATGTTCGGCGTCACCCTAGACACGCCCCGTGAAATTCGTGCGGAAAAGGCTGCTCAAGCACGTCAATTGACCTTTGCGTTTGCAGGGTTTTCAGGTTATACAGTGTTGTTACTCATTCTCGTGTGCTACAAGGAATTTGGTGATTTGATGCCAATGACGGCGTGGTTGGAGGCGCGCGACTTCGATGAGGGAATGCGACTTTTGACCGTTTGGCTCTTTATCGCTGTTGGTCAGGCCGTTTTCCTTTTGGCATGGCTCCTCTCCATCAGCCGGTTCGGGCACCTTCGAAAATTGCGGTTCGACCTAAATCCCGATGAACGCCGGGAGGGTGCGGTCAAATTGGCAGGTGGTGACCGCCTCCAACATTTGGTTGAAACGGCAGCCTACAACGAAGACATAGACCTCCTTATTCGAGTTCAAACCCATGATTTCCCTGGCGATCAGGCCTTGATTCGTCAAGAACAATCAAGGGCGTCGATGTGGGAAAAAGCCCTCCGTGGTTTGTGGCCCCAAGCCATTGAAGAAAGCCGTAAATTACTGGCGCAATCAGGAGGGGAAAACGACGAAGCACGGATGATTATCGCTACAGGTTACATCGCATTGCGTCGACTCGACGCAGCTCGTGAGGCGTTGCACGGTTTGCAACAACGAGATGGTTACGACGAACCAGAAATTCTCTCCTTCATCTGTGAATGGTTGGACCCATGGCATGGCTCAGTCACCGAGGACGACCTTTGGGATTGGGAGAACAATTCCGTGATAGACCATCTCCAAATGCTTCAGAACATGATGCGTTATTGGAGCCCACAACCAAAGGACATGATGGTTCACAACGACAGAATTTCACTGGTCGGTCAACTGTCAATGGTGGCGTTGTTGCGTGCTCAACGACGCTACGACGAGGCTCTCGAATTGGCTCTTACACTGGTGAGAGCGGACCCCACGGGGGTGCGTCCACGAATTGCTGTTGCTTTGAGCCTGCTTGATACGGGTCAATGGCACGATGCGAAAACCGTGGTTGATGAGTTGATCAAGAGCGACAGCCAAGACCCACGTGTGATGGCGCTCGCCGTTATTTTCGGCTATGGAAGCAAAGGCAAGGAACATCTCGAGGTTTCGTTGATTCTGGATGATGCAAAGGCAACAAAGCAGTGGATGGATGCCGCTCCGGTCAATCCCTATGCTCCGCTTCTCCAAAAGGGGGGTTTGGACGAGGCCATCAACGCCAACGTTATGATCGTGGCACACGAGGCAACTCGACGATCCATGCCCCCTCGTTTCTCACCCGGTGTTCTCTCAAGTATCTTCCAGTACTTCGTCCTCGTTCCAATGTGGTTTGTTCTGGGTATTTTGACCTACCAAGAAGTCGGCACCTCGGAAGGGTTGTCGGTATTGGGCGGACTTCTTTTCATGCATTTTTCTTATGTTCGCTTTTCCCGCCAACAAGAGCATCAAATCAAACATCGGGACCAACGGGGCCTCATCAAATACGCAAGGAGAATGCGGCGATTTAAGGTTCAACCAAGTGCCGAAAACATACCAATTGGGAACCACCTGTTGTTGGGTGGCATCTTGGTTTCTGTCAACGGCGTTGTTCTTGACATTGGGTTCCCTGCCTGGCTGTTTGAGCGCCTGCCGAAGGAATCCGACAAGAAGGTGCGTGGACGCTTGCGTCGACGCGCCACATCGCTCGAAAAGGGGCGTACACCTCGCGTTCGCCCCCTCGGCAAAGCATGGTGGTTGAAGCGACCAAAAGAGCATCAGGAGGGTGGCCCTATGTTGGAACGTGAAATCGGACCCGTTGCGTACCGTGGGCGAACAAATTACATCAGAAAGAAAGAGCCTCAATCGCTGAATGCGGCTGCAAAGGGTGAGGAGAACATCGTCCAAGAGCGGTTCATACCGCGCAACACCATTCGAAGTGAACGAATGTGATGTTGGTTCCCAGCAGGCCTCTTACGAGACTTCAAAGACCGATTTCACCCATGTATCGGCGTGACCAACGCACCCGGAGCATGGCAACCTTCCGCCCCCAACCGTGACCATGGAGCCACGGTACTCAACGCTGTGAAAGCCAGTGGTGAATTGTACCGCAACGGTTTGGGCATGATCGCTTCTGAAAACATCGTTTCACCCCTCGTTCGAGACATTGTCGCAAGTGACCTTCACGGTCGTTATGCGGAAGGCTTGCCAGGAAAGCGATATTACCAGGGGTGTGATGATTTTGACACCATTGAAGCGCTCGGAATTTCCTTGGCCCAAGATGTGTTTTCGGCACCGTTTGCCAATATTCAATCCACGTCAGGGACGGTTTCAAACATTGGAGCATTGAAGGCCTTGGCGAAACCCGGCGATCGAATCACGGCGGTATCCACTGCCGATGGGGGTCACATCTCCCATGCCAGAATGGGTGCGGTCGGTCTTCGCGATTTGGACCTGACGACGTATCCGTGGGACGAGGACCGAATGGAACCAGATGTTGACGCTGCTTGCAAAACCATTCGGAGTGTTGAGCCAACCGTGGCCTTGTTTGGTCAATCTGTGTTCCTTTTCCCCACTCCGATGAGGGAAATGGCAGACGCTGCCAAGGAAGTCGGTGCCTCGGTGATGTACGACGGTGCGCATGTCTTGGGTTTGATCGCCGGTGGTCAATTTCAAGACCCACTTCGGGAAGGCGCTGACATTATGACCGGTTCAAGCCACAAGACCTTCCCTGGTCCGCAAGGTGGCTTCCTTCTTTCATCCTCGGAAGATGAAACGTTTCAGCGACGCCTCAACAACGCTATGTTCCCAGGTGTGTGTTCCTCCTATCATCTTCATCACGTTGCAGGGAAAGTGATGGCCCTTGCAGAATTCAAAGAGTACGGTGAAGCGTATGCACGGGACACGGTGGCCAACGCTCAGGCATTCGCTCAGGCGTTGGCAGCCGAAGGTTTCGATGTCCTGGCTGAAAGCAGAGGTTACACCGCCTCCCATCAAGTGCTCACCCGACACGGCGCTCTTGATTCCGGCGCTGGAGCAAAAGCTGCGGCCTTGCTTGAGCAAGCAGGCATCATCACCAACATGAACATGCTTCCGGGAGACACCAAGGCCATGTCACCATCGGGGCTACGGTTGGGTGTTCAGGAACTGACCCGTGTTGGATTTTCTCAAGACGATATGGCTGAAGTGGCCCGTTTCTATGCCCGTGTTTTGCTGAACGGAGAAGACCCATCAACCGTTAAAATGGACGTGCATGCTCTCAAAGAACAACACCAAATCATCCGCTATTGCTTCAATGAAGATGGGCGTTCAGGATATCCTCGTTGACGGAGCCGTGTACACATGGATGACCCGGTTCAAAACCGCTACCTTGGGTTTAACTTTCGCTCGGATGGATGGTTCATCGATGACAACGGGGAACCTTGCTCGCTGTTCGGCGTGGTTGAATTTGGTACATTTCTGCGCACCTTGGACGCTGCGTTTGAATCCCCCATCGGCCGGAAGGTGATTTATGCTGCAGCAGATGCTGAAGAAGCCATTCTCGGAGGTAACGAGCGTTTTCGTGCTGGAAAATGGTTTGGGAAACGCCGCATACAGACCAACTTCGAACAACGAGCCATCGCCATGGGATGGGGGGTGTTCAATGACGGAGCGGTGTCTGCTCCCTGCCATGATGGGTTATGCGTTGGTATCGCATTGGCTCACAAAGAGCACATGTCTGGAAAGCGATGGAAGATTGACTGGCGGCAAGTCAACACAGATCTCATCAACATCACCTTTGAACCGCACGCGCAGCCGATGACGCTTCCACGTCCTGTCGATGCCGAGCCATGGAGTTTCCCTCGCTCTCCACCCCCCACATCATTGAATTTTCACCCCGATTTTGAACTTCGACCGTACGGTTTTTTTCTCAACGAAGAGCGAAGTTTTCTCCTCAACACGACCACCATGCATCGTTTGTTTTTCGAATTGATTGGTCGACCACCCCAACGCACTTCAGAACTGGAACGTCAATGCGTGCTGGATGGAACAGTTGACCATCCGGATGTTTTTTCAGCGGTCTTCAACGCAGCAAAGGCAGCGTTCAACCAATCTGAAGTTCCCGTTTATGTTCAGGTGACGCACGATTGGAAAGACCACTTTTACGGCAGGATCACCTCTCATGGACTCGGTTCAGTGACCGTGGACTCAACGGTGTTGGATGGAGGCCAGGAAAGCATCTTTCACATCCAGAGTCCGTTGTTACCGTATGCCTGTGGAGTGGTGACGGCCATGTGGGAGCGAGCCCACGGTTCCAAAGGTCATGCGTCCGTTTCCAAGTCTGAAAACGGCGTTGTTCTGAAAGTGATATTTCCGTCTGTGGACTATTGAACACAAACGCCGAACTGTACAGCATTCGAGCGGGGATTCTTGCTCATGGATGGTCAAGGTTCATAACCGAATCAACGCCTCGGTGAAGTTGCACAGATGTGCGGGGTATGTCCAATGAGCCTCAACCACAACCAAATGGCGTATGTTGCAATCGTTTCTACCTTGATTTTTGGTTCACTCTTTGTGGGTGTTTCCGGGTTTTTCCAAACCAGTGAAAACGTGGGTGGATTCGAGAGTGCAGTGGAAGAGGATATTCGTGGTGAATCGGAGTTGATGGCCGAAGCTATGGACAGCGATGGCGATGGTCTCTCTGACAAGTTGGAAGAGACTCAATACGGTACCGATGTCAACGACCCGGATACGGATAACGATGGCTTAAGCGATGGTTGGGAAGTAGCCCACGGCCTCAATCCGTTGGACAATGGGGAATCCGAGGATCAAACGCTCGACCCGACCCAAAGTGAAAATACCGAGGCTGAATCCATGGAAAACGAGAGTGAATCATGGCCTGATCCAAGCCAAGGCCCCAATGGCGACCCCGACCGTGACGGTTTGACCAACGCCGCAGAGGCCGAGTTGGGTACCGACCCCCAACGCGCTGACACGGACAACGATGGACTCAACGATCGTTGGGAGTCGTTGTACACAATGGGTGTCCAAACGCCCGGTGGTGAAGTGATTCTGTTCAATCCTCTCGACGGCAACTGGGACTGCCTGCTGCTTGACCAAGCCATGGTGGACGCCCTCGAGGACCGATTTAACGGCGAAAACGGAATGGCTGATTGGGATGATTTGGCCTCGAACGGCCGTCATTCTTGTGACATGGTTCTTGACACCGACGATGACGGTCTCGCCAACTTCGAAGAAGAATCGTTTGGAACAAACCCAACAGCTCGTGACTCTGACAACGACCTGATTGACGATATCGTCGAAGTGGCCAACGAGACCATTGCACTTTACATGGGCATGGGTGAGCAATGCAACGAGAAATTGCTTGACCCAGTTCCTCGGGTTGGACCGTTCTTCGGCGTTGAGCGAAGTTGGTTCATGATGGACATGGACAACGACGGTCTCCTCAACGGGCCATCCGATTGGGATACCGACGGTGATGGTATGCCCGACGGCTTCGAATACTGTTATTCGATTGAGGGTATGGCTCCAAATCCATCCTACGTATTGAATCCATCCAACGCTTCAGACGGTTATGGTGACTGGGACGAAGACGGCATGAACAATCTCGAGGAGTACCAAGTTGCTCAAATCTTTGGCGAAGGAAACTTCACTTCACCTTGGCTAGAGGACACTGACCAAGACGACATGCCCGACCAGTGGGAAGCCTCCAATGGACTCCACCCACGCTCCGCCCTGAACCGAGACCAAGACCCTGATTACGACGGCTATGACTTGGATGGCGACGGCGATGTTATGTACAGCACGCTCGAAAACACGGCCTTCGTTCACAGCCTTGAAGTCACGCTCGGCCAACAGGTCGAAGCAAACCAGCAAGTGGCATCTGCTCGAATCACGCTCGCTGGTGGAAACCAGCAGGTCATTCCTATGCGAGCGCCCGTTGACGGCTATGTGTATGCCATCAACGTCGTCGTTGGTCAAACCGTGGACTCTCGGTTGTTCAGCTGGATGAACATTGTCGAGGAGGAAGAGCGTTTCACGAACGTGATGGAATACAAAGCCAACGATCGTGACCGAGACGGTATCCTCGACGGTAGGAGCACAGATCCGTTGAACCCCGATACCGACAACGATGGTTTGATGGACGGTGTTGAGGTCATGGGATGGGAAATTTTGGTTGTCAACCGTGGTGTTCAACCAACGTGGGTGACTTCTGATCCCGGCCTTTACGACACCGACGCCGATGGGCTCTCGGATTACCAAGAATTTTCCTCCACCTGCAACCTCGGTGGCTCCAACGCCTCGAATCCAGATACGGACTCTGATGGCTTGACGGACCTCGAAGAAGCCGGTGACAATTTCATGTGGGAGGGCGAGAGCTACTCGACCAGCCCGTGCATGTTTGATACCGACAACGATGGACTGGAAGACGGTGAAGAAGTCGTCGCTGGTGAAGACAACTTCCTCACGCACGCCAACAATTCAGATACCGATGATGACGGCCTCATTGACGGTCAAGAAGTGCTCTTTGTACCTCGTCCGTTCCAAAACCCAACCAATCCGCTCCTCAACGACACCGATGCTGATGGCATGCTCGATGGCTGGGAGATGCAGGTGAAGTCTGCTGAGGACAACACGAATTCCCACAGTTTGTGGGTGGCCACTTCAACATGGTCCCGCCCTGGATGTGAATCAACGCAGACCAGTTCCTGCACCATGCAGCCCGGTGGATATGTGTGGCAGAATTGGCTCGGCGGCTTCGCCTTGGAACCAAAATTCCAAGTGAGCGAAATGAACCTCACGGGATTCCAAATGCCGACCAACACCTTGTGTGACGGTTGTAACGGTCGATGGGCACTCGACCCTTCGCTCGGCTCCATGAAAGACGATACGTTTGACATTGACAACGACACTCTCGCCAACGGCATGGAAGCCCCCGACCGTTGGAACACCAACCCTGTTGACGATGATACCGATGGCGACCTGTTGCCAGACGGTTGGGAAGTCCATTACTCGCAATTGGCTTTTGAATCTGGTCTCGTCGATAACGAAACAGTCGGTGTTTACGGCGCCCGTGGTGTGATGGATCCGTCCATGCCCGACAGCGACTTGGACGGCATTGACGATGGCTTTGAAGACCCTGACAACGATGGTCTCAACCGAACTGGATTGCTCAAGCGCTACTGCCCTGGATACAACGATTCCACGAACTCCGAGTGCAATATCAACCCCGACACGCCCGACGGTCAGCGGTTTTACGATAACCTCGAGAATTACACCAATTACGAGGAGATGCAAAACGGAACCAACCCGATTTCCAACGACACCGATGGTGACGATTGGAACGACGGGCCAGAAGTCTACTATCAGGACCACGACGACGATGGTATGGCCACGGGTTGGGAGTATCACTTCCAGTTTGATCCGTACGACGGAGCAGACCGTATGGTGGATACCGATGGCGACGGACACGTGAATTTCTGTGAGTACAAGTGGGACACCAACCCACGCAACCCTGTATCCTACCCCGGACAAGGTGAGTTGTGCGATCCGTTCAGTGATTGAGGCAGCGATGCAGATGAATCCTCAACCTCGCCGCTGGAGGCCAGTCATCATCGTGTTGATGGTGCTGATGTTCAGTTTCTTTCCCAATTCATCGCAAGCAGCGCACCTTGAAGCTGATGCGCCGCCTTTGGTCGTGGTATTTCACCATGAAAACACCACCTTCTCTGATGGGACAATCAATCTCAGTGGCACATCAAATCTCCCTCTGCGAAACACCACCTGGTCGATTGTCAACATCAGCGGTCAAACGCCCATTACCTTGTTGAGTGGGCCGTTCTTAACATCGGTTTCACCCGTCTCGGAAGGCGAATTTGCATGGACCTTGGTCGTGGAACGGGCTTCACATTCATGCACGTGTTATATCGAATTAAGAGCAGAAGATAGCGGGCACATCGAGCAACGGTTCAGCACCGTCGTCTACTTGGGTGACCAACACCATCGTCCTGTGTTGCTCGGTGAACTCCATCCTACGATGATGACCCTGGAAGGTCAGCCGACCCTTCTTTCGGATGAAGGGAACTTCTTGTATGAAACCGAACTATCGCTGCCCCAATCATCAACCGAACTGCTTCAAGTGTTCGGTTCGTTCTGTGAGGCACCATTCGGTGTGTGTGTTTCCGCACCGGACACGCATCAACTGGGCTACACCTTGGACTCGACTCAATTATCGGTGATGATGAACGCAACGACCCTCGGGCTTCATGAGGGGATTTGGCAAGTTGACCTCACTGTAGACGACAATCTGCTTCGCTCTTCAGGTGAGGTGCGATTGAACCTGCTTCACGATACACAATCTCCAACGGTTGACCTTGTCATCGACGATGTCATCAGCGAATCGAAACCGTTTCACGTACACACAGAGTTTGAGGATGGATACGAAGGTGCAGCGGCGACATACACTTGGGTAATCTCCCATGAAAACGGGACGAGTCGTGCACCCACTCCTGATGAAGTACAATCAAACGACCATCTACGATTGAATCTATCATTCTCCGGCGTGTATGGCGTTGAAGTCACGGCAACTGACCTGTCGGGTAAAACGGTCAAAGTCAACAAAACATTTAGCGTTGAAAACCTCAAGCCAAAAGCCATCCTTACCGTTGATGGTCTCACCACGAGCCCCCAACAGACCATCAAACTTGGACCGGAACAAAACTGGAGCATCAGTGGATTGGCGAGCATGGACAACGAACCGGTGGAGTATCTCTGGGTGATTGATGGGAGTCAATCCATTCGTGGTGTTCCCGAACTCACCAGAGAAGACTTCCCATCCGACGGCGTATTTGAAGTTGAATTGATTGTGTTTGATGACGACGGAGCCACGGACAGCGCTGTGGTTTTTGCTGAAATCACCGATCCGAGCGAAGATGCATCTGCATCTGTCCAACCCTCTGTTTTGGGTATCGGCTTGTTGGTTGTCCTCGTTGCCGCTGGTGGTTTGCTTTGGCAACGCTCGCAATCGGCATCGGATTCTGAATTGCCAAAGTGGCAGAACGTCACGGTGCAATCGGGCTTCGAAAACATGGACGACCCGATGGGTGACAATGCAACGATTCAAGAAGACTAAGCGCGAGGATACATCATGTTCGCTGAAGCGTTTGCGAGGTTGCCTGAACAACCCAAACCCACCGGTGTCCAAGAGTTTCGAGAGCGACAAGAGCGTCTCACATCGCAATTTCGAAGCAATGACCTGTTGATTCTTTCTTCACCTGCCTTCGCTGTTCATTCCAACGATGTCGAGTACCGTTACCGTACGTCAAGTGATTTACTCTATCTTACGGGCTGGACCGAACCTGAATCGATCATGGTTCTTCGGAATACCGATGGCAACTGGATATCTTCACTTTTCGTCCAACCCAAGGACACGCTCAAAGAAATCTGGGAAGGACGTCGTCCAGGCGTTGAAGGTGCTCTCGCAAACTTTGCCGTTGACGAAGCATATGACCACAACCACCTTGCTCAGCATCTCGGTGAATGGCTTGTTGATGCACGCCGAGTGTTTGTCCGCGGGGGCATTCATGACGAGGTGGACTCACTTGTCGAACAAGCCGTTCGTCGCCGAGACCGCGCACGTCAACACTTCGGTTCCGGTCCCGTATCGGTAGAGGACCCCTCGGGATTGATTGCAGAATTACGACTTCGTAAATCTGAATCAGAAATTGAACAAATGGTGTTTGCGAGCAAGGTGGCCAGTATAGCCCACGAACTCGCCATGCGACACAGTCGAACCGGCGTGACTGAATTCCAACTGCAATCGGTCATCGAGGGGTTCTTTTCCTACGCCGGTGCATCGGGCTGGTCGTACCCTTCCATCGTTGGCTGCGGTGAAAATGCAACCATCCTCCACTACACAACCAATCAGGATGTTTGCAAGGACGATGAAGTCATTCTGATTGATGCCGGGGCCGAGTACCGAGGGTACGCCAGCGATATCACCCGTTCCTGGCCCATCTCGGGTGTGTTTACTGAACCACAGAAGGAAATTTACCAGGTGGTGCTTGATGCCCAATACGCTGCCATTGAAGCATGTCAAGTTGGTCAGCCGTACACCGCTCCACACGAAGCAGCTCGGAAAGTCTTGGCAGAAGGCCTGATTCGATTGGGCGTCATTGAGCAAAGTCTCGAAGACGCGCTTGACATGGAGAATGGAGAACTTCGTAACTGGTACATGCACAACACCAGCCACTGGATTGGGCTTGACGTGCACGATGCTGGCGTTTACAAACCGGGTGGGACGCCACGAACACTCGAACCAGGGATGTGCCTGACGATTGAACCAGGGCTCTACTTTGGTGCTTGGCGCCCCGATGTGGATTGTCCGGAGCGCTACGCCAACATTGGGATTCGAATAGAAGATGATGTGCTGATCACCAACGACGGCCCCGTGATTCTTACCGAAGATTGTCCAAAAACCGTTGAAGACATCGAACGCATTGTTGGCACACCTTTGCCTTGAGGTGGTCCGATGCAGTGGCGAGAGATTCTCCAGCGGCAAGCCACATGGAGTCGTTCCACAGCCGCCTCCCTTCGCTTGCGTGTTGACGAAGGCGTGGAGTTGTATGAGAATGCCCCACTTCATGCCTTGATGCAGGCTGCCCACCAACGACGGATGGCCATGCATCCCGAAGGTTTTGTGACGTATCTTGTCGATCGCAACATCAACTACACAAATGTCTGTACGATCAACTGCCAGTTCTGTTCGTTCTACCGCCCACCAGGTCACGACGAGACCTACACGCAAACCTACGAGGAAATTTCCGGCCGTGTACGTGAATTGGAAGCCATCGGGGGCTCTCGTATTTTGATGCAGGGTGGAGTGAATCCATCGTTGCCGTTTGCATGGTACACCGACCTCTTGAAGCATCTTCGAACCAACCATCCGACCATCGACCTCGATTGTTTTAGCCCAATAGAAATTGAAGGCTTGGCTGAAGTGTGCAACATGAGCACATTGGACGTGCTTGCTCACCTGAAGGAAGCAGGGATGCACGGCTTGCCTGGGGGTGGAGCAGAGATGTTGGTGGATGACGTTCGCAAAGATGTCTCTCCAAAGAAAGGCGCACCCGCCAACTGGCTCCGAGTGATGGGCGAAGCACAATCGCTTGGTTTGACCACCAGTGCCACCAACGTTATTGGATTTGGAGAAGACGCCAAACAACGCATTGAACACATGATGCGGTTGCGTGAGTTACAAGACCGTTCCCTTGGAGAGCACAACAACGGATTCACTTCGTTTATTGCTTGGCCAGTCCAGTTGGAAGTCAATTCATTCGGCCGTCGAAACCGTGGACAAAACAAACACGTCCTTGGGGCAGGCTCCTCTGAATATCTCCGCCATGTTGCCGTCTCACGTTTGTTTTTGGACAACATCGAGCATATCCAAGCGTCGTGGCCAACCATGGGTATTCACGTCGCCCAAATGGCCTTGCTCGGGGGGGCAGACGATGCAGGTTCCACCATGATGGAAGAAAACGTGGTTTCTGCATCAGGAACCACCAAACTGGAAGCTTCTGAAACAGAACTGCAATCCTCCATCCTACGAGCAGGATTCACACCGCAACGGCGTGACAGCGATTATCTCCACCTCGAGACAACCCTGCTGGTTCAATCCGAGCAACTTGCTTCCCCTACACCTATGCAGTTGTAGGCCCGTAGAAGACAATCCAGATCACGGCACGAATGTTTCTGCCACCGTTGCCAATACCGTCGGATGGAACGTATTCGGCGCCGTTGTAGTATCCACGGTAGACCAGATGGTTACTGGTGGTGTTGTCCACCCAATCCGTGATATCGTATGTCCATTGTTTGACGTCTTGGCCCGCACACCATCCTGCACGGCCAAAGGGCCATGAGCCGTATTGATTGGCCACCACGCCGTTGTTGACTTCGTTCTCACAACCTTCGCTGCTGTACACGATGGGATGCCACTCGTAGGTTTGGTGGGTGCCCATCGTGTAGTAGTGTTGGTGGTCACAGAACTCAGCACAGTTGGCCGTGTCTTTCTGGAATCCATGGCCCGTAATGGTGGCCACAATCTTCACACCCGTTGCTTCTGAAGGAACGGTGAAGTTGAGTTGACGGTTGTAACGGGATTCGTTGTTGTAAGTCCCGTCAAATTGCCCGCCGCTGAAGGCGTAAGTTGCATTGATGGCTCTTGTACCACTGTCCCAATTGCTAAACAGGAAGGTCACAGTCAAGTCTCCACGATTGGCACCTGCATATTTGAATCGGCGCTCTTCACCGTCATTGAGCATGAACAAATAGGGGGAGATGTCGGTAAGCCACATTCCTTCTCGCCCGTACGTGGTGATCCAGCGAACCATTTCTGTATTGCACACCGAATTGTTGTTGGCATCGCAGACATAGAGATAAGCGAGGTAATCCCATTCGTGGCATCCGCCATAACTTCCGTCGGCGTTCTGATATCGATTTTTACGTTCGTAGCATGCATGTTCGTGATACACTTCGAGGGTGTCGTACGAAGACAGATTATTTGGTAACTGGAAGGTAGCGTTGGTAAACGATGAGTGCCCTCCACCCCAGCCACCGGTGTGGCGTTGAAAATCCATCACGCTCACTGCGTGAACGGCTGGGTCCTGTGCTCTCACCTTGGTTGGGAATTCAGCGACCCACTGGTTGGCTTCGTACGAGAGGTGGTAAGGGTCGTTGGATTGTGAAGTCCATGCGTAAAGCGACCCGGTTTCCCGCGACAGTTGGAATCGGTCGATGCCCATGAAGAATGGATTGTTGAAATTCTGAATCATCGAGCCGAGGCCTCCACCGAGGTTGCTTGCGTCGATATCGATGTAGTGGATGCGATCGTCCCAGTAGGCTTCCTCAGAGGTCGTTAAACCAGCCAAGACAGCGTTTCGTTGTTGTACGACATCGTTGTGATAGGAGTTGTCAAAGGAGCCGTAGAACAGATGTGTGTTTTCAGGGAGGTTACGTATGAACTTCCCTGGGTTTTGGCCCCAAGTTGCACCGTTGTTGTTCCCTGAAGAATCCGTGTACTTGAACATGAAGAAATAGACGTCGTGACCGGTCCATCGGTCTTTGAAGTTAAACGAACCGTTCAGTGTTGGGAATGAGAATTGTGGAACCACTTGCATCGGTCCGTTGAGCGAGCTTGCATCGGTCCATGCGACGGGACGCTGGACCACAGCACACCCTTGTGCATCGACCGTCCATCGGTCAGGAGAATTGGTACACAGGTCCACGTTGGCAAACACACCATCACCGTCCAGATCAGCGCATCCAAACGAATTGACGCTCAAACCACTGGGGGTGCCTTCGCACTGGTCGTCCAAATCGTTGACGCCGTCGTTGTCGGTGTCTCGCTCGATGGCGGCGCAGCCTACTTCATTCACGTCTGTTGCATTTCGTGGCGTTTGTGGGCAAAGGTCCAGAACAGCTCCGGTTTCATTCACGTCGTTCACGTTGTCGTTGTCGTCGTCCTCATCCTCAGTGGCATCCTGACAACCGTCGTTGTCCCAATCACTTGATGCATCGGATACCCAAGATGCAACTCCTTTCGGGCAGAGGTCGTCAACGTCGAGGTGGTCGTCATTGTCGTCGTTATCGTCTTCGTCCAAATCCGAACAACCGTCGTTGTCCCAGTCACTGTAGCGGTTGGAGGCCCAGCCTTTTCGACCCACTTGGCAATCATCCACCTCATCTTCAACGCCGTCGTTGTCATCGTCGGTGTCTTCATCAGCATCGTGGCATCCATCGTAATCGTAATCCGCACTTGGCGTGCTCACCCAACCGTAGGATGTCGGACAGCCGTCGTAGGTGTCGATGATGCCATCGTTGTCATCGTCTTCATCTTCATCGTTGTCTCGACAACCGTCTTGGTCACCGTCGGTTGCTGGTGTGCTCTGCCATCCTTGGTTGGCGCCGATGCCATTCGGGCACCGGTCGTTGACGTTCTGAACACCATCTCCGTCCTCATCGTCACCTGCTCCTTCAATCAGTACTTGGGTGGTCACAACGTCACTTAGCACCGTGAACGAGCCGCACGTAGCCGTCGTCGTAATGGTGTGGGACTCCGTGGCTTCTGTAAAGTCGAGAAGGACCTTCCACGCATTGTTTTCATCAAGCGTAAGTCGCCCCTCGTTTCCGTCTGAAATGGTGTATTCAATCGTGCACGACTCAACGGTGGTGTGGGTGACCGAACCTTCGAACCAGACAATGTTTGGTTCTTCGAGCACCAATCGAGGGGTGGTGGTGATGATGGGGGCGGGTTCGTCGGGTGCGAGGACATCGAGAACAGTGACGACAGGCTGCAGTTCAGGGACCATTTCAGACGTGCCGGTGTTGGCCAACTTGACCGAGACGATGTGCTCGCCAACGGTTTGGGGTACGAAGGAAAATTGGTCGCCATTCGCTTGTTCGCTCAAGGTCACCGCCAGGGGTCTGAACGAGGGATCCAACACGGAGATTTCTCGGCTAAACAGACCTTCTCCGTCCTGCTGAACAGCATACAGATACACGGCTTCTTCTCCCAACTGGATTTGTTGAGGTTGAAGGACCCAAGTGAAGGCGATGCTGTAGGTGGACGGGCCTTCTGGCTCCTCAATCGCAGGAGGTTCCGTGGCTCCAAGGCAGCCAGCAAACGCCATCATGCACACGAACATGACGGCCGTCCAACGTTGCTTCAGCATGCCTGTTGCTTCTCATGGGTGTCCTTCAATGTGTTGATTAGGTGATATCCAATTCCGACCTGCCATCGTGAAGCGGAAGAGGCTCCACCAGAACCGATGAGGATGGGTGGGCCACACGTAACGGCTCCACCCAAAGCAAGGCTCCTCCCCGAGCACGGTCGATACGAACGATGCATTCCCAATGAACACGTAACAGATCTGTGTTGACCGACCCTGGCCAAACACCGGTTGGTGGTTCAAGTTCCACAAATCCATCACCCTCGCATCGTTGGCCTTTGCTGCTTGCCATGATTCGCATCGGACGCAGGTAGAGACCACCTCGGACCTCTTGCATTTCCATGGGTGCATCCTCTCCACCGGCCGTACCATCATCCAAGCCCACAACCCAGTGGTGAGGCAGTTCGGTGGACAAACCGGGAGGAGGTTGTCGGTGATGTTCCCTACCCAGCTCTTGCAAGAGAACTTCTCGTGATGGCGGTAACACACCAACCCGCCAAAACACATCGATGTGGTTCCATTCCGGAGCGTGTTGTGGGAACCTGACCTTCATTCGAAGTGGCTGGTCAGCGACAGGGTCTGCATCAAACGTGAGGGTTGGACGAGGAGGTCGAGTAGCGAGGAATTTGTTTTGTCGCGTCAGTTCGATGAGGTTCGCCAGAACACGAATCAACAGCGGCGCAAAGATGAGAGGAACGACAAAAACAGCGAGTGCTGGATAGTCGAGAAGTCCCCATCGTACTGTTTCAAGGCCGTAGACAGGAAGTCCTACAAGCATAAGCAAGGGGGAAATGAAGAGGTAAAACAGACTCAGCAGAAGCACGATAACGACGCCGTTGATGAATCGGCGTAGAATGTTGTGGATAGGATTTGGAATCAAATACCACCCTTGTCGCTGACGCCTCACAACGTCAACGAAGGCATCATTTTCGGTGATGGAATCATCATGGTCCAGCAAAATGTTGTTTCCGCCGAAGGAATACGTGCGCTCCATCAACCATGATTCATTCGAGCCAAGTTGGAAGGCTGGACCGAGGCTTTTTGCGTGCTCCGTGGCCTCTTCAACGGATGCAAAGGTGCCGTGTTCGTGGATTTGTTCGGCGATGGGCAAGGCATTGGGTATCCAGCGCTGGGCTTCAAACGGTGGGTAACGAATGCGATGGGTTTCCTTGAGCGTCTCCATCTCAATCCCTCAGGTGAACAACAGTCGGACTCCAGCCTTCAACGCCAGTGGGCGGAAGGCTGGCACTTGGCGCAGCAGGGCCATTCCGAGCGGAACGGGCTGTTCAATATCGCCGATTTCGTTGATGATTTGGAGCGTGTCTGGATGGGCAAAGGCGTTGAAGTGTCTGTCCAATGTTTCGTCGTCACAATCACTCACCAGCAGGTTCCGTAACGCTCTCGCCTTGTCCTGCTCACGCTTCATTTTCTCCCACGGCTTTTTTGTGATGGCACGCAAAGACGACTCCGAGAGGTCATCAGCCCGAATGGCCTCCACCAACGGCTCAAGAATGCATTGAATTTGATGGAAACCAGGGCCGATACCCCCTCCCGTCGTGGGTTTGGCCATTCCGGCGGCGTCACCGAGCAACAGCACGCGATTTTTGACCGGTCGTTTGACCATGCCAGATGGGACCGGACCGCAATAGGAGGCCACTTCTTGCACGCCAGCAAAGCGTTCCTTCCACAAGGGATGTTCAAGCAAATCTCGATAGCATGATTCGATGCTGCGGCCGTCTAATCGGTCGGCTGTTGACCACAAACCAACTCGATGGGTTCCAAACCCTGAGGGAATCACCCAAGCAAAGAATCCTGGCGCGATGGACGTCCCGCTGTACATTTCAAGCCAGCGATCTCGGCCTTGATAACCGACGACTTCGGTTTGGAAACCGATCATGACTTCCTTGGGGCGCCCCATTTTGAAATTCCGCCGTACCCAACTATGGGCCCCATCAGCACCAATCAACAGACTGCATCGTAGCGAAACAATGTCGTCACCCACACGAACCTTCAGGTCAACGCCCTCATCCGTGACCTCGGCTTCCTGCGGGGTGGCGTTTAACCACAACTCCGACCCTGCCAGCATCCCTTGCTGGACGACATACTGGTCAAATCGCTTCCTGCACACCACGTATGTGCGAAGCGTGCCTTCGGTGCCTACCGGTACCAAGGTTCCGCTTGGGCCATGAATGAGGGCGCCATCAACTTCCTCGAGAACGGTGTGATGTGCTTGAACGATGTTCATCGCTGACGGTGTGACCAAACCTGCACACTGAAACGGCCGCCCGAGTTCCTCGTGCTCTTCCAACATGAGGACCTTCAACTCCTGTTCCGCCAAGAGTGTGGCGGCTCGTCCGCCTATGGGTCCGGCGCCAACGATCACGACATCGTAGTCGACAGGCTCCATGTTTTCTGGTTCGAGAGGTTGTGTTTCAACCTTCCTTCGCCTCACCGCTTTCAGGAGCGTTTTGCAAATTTGTACGCAACCGATTCGTTCTTTCGAAGGTAGAGAGAAGCAGCGAAGGGGTTTCCGGTTTTCTTCGATGTGAAATCGTCAAAGGGACCCAAATTCTTTGTTTCAATCAATGCCTTTGCTTCATCCCGCGTGATGTCACGCTTCGAGATGCACCGTTCGATGTGAATTTTACATCCTGTCCCCGAATCTTCCACGGTGTAGTGCGTTTCCGTTTCAATGATGTTGGCACTGTGTGTGGGACATACGCCAACCACACCGGGCTCAACCGGGAATCGCTTGGCATCCGCACTTGCCTCGCGTGGCGGGAAATCAAACGAAACACGATTCTTTTCAAGAACGAGAAAGGCATTGAACGGTTTGTTGCGTTTTGAAGTAAAATCTTCAAGGAGCACGGAGCGGCCTTGGGTGAAAATGACTTTTGCCTCTTCGGGTGTCACCGGGCGCTTGCACATCACGTTCTGCATGCCTCTGAAGGTGCAAGCGTCGTGGTCACACACATAGGAGGTCGAGGTGATTCGGATGTCTCCGTGGTCGCAAACAGGACACGGACAGAGGACCTCGTCCTTTTCACTCGCCGTTCCGGCTGAGGCACCTTTGGCGTTGACTTTGCCGTCATCGGTTAGCTCCACCGACGTTTCGTACCCTTCGCCTCCTTGTGAGAAGAAACCGTGTAGGTTTTCGATGGTTCGTTGTTGGAGCAAACGGGTAGCGGTGGTGCGGTCGAACCAGCGACCTGAGGTGTCTTTCCAGAACACAAAGGAACATCCTTTGTCTCGCCCCTCGTTGAGTTCACACTGGTAGGATAAGGTGGTCTCGACGACGTTGGCAGAGCACGCTGGACAGGCGCCGAGAGGGGGTTCGTTGGCGTACAGTTGGCTTCGCTCATGGGTGCGAATTCTCTCGACCATTTGGGTGGTCAAATCGACCACTTTGCCCATGTAACTGGCCATGCTTTCTTCACCCCGTTGAACAGCGAGAAGGGACGCTTCCATATCGCCAGTAAGTTCGGGTGAAGTGATCATTTCAACAGGGATGCGTTGGAGAATGTCAATCATGCGTATACCATGAGGTGTGGCACTGATGGTGCCGTTTCTCGAACGTCGAATGTAATTTCGAGTCAACAATTTCTCAATGGTGTCGGCTCGTGTTGCGGGTGTACCGAGGCCTTTGTCTTTCATGGCCTCGGCCAGCTCATCATCGTCGATGTGTTTGCCAGCATGCTCCATCAACTGCAGAAGACTGGCTTCTTTGAGTCGGTTCTTCGGTTTGGAAAATTCCTCTGTAAATTCGTGTTCCTGCAACGTGGAAGGTGCGGGATTGGACGGAAGATTCCCCCATCCTTCAGGCACGTTGTCTTTCTTGGTCATCACCGCTCTCCAACCTGCCGTCTGAATCGATTCAACCTCCTTGATGAATTGATGGCCTGAGGCTGTGGTCGTTCGCTTCGTCACGGTCCATTCGGCGGGTGGATGCCATGAAGCCAAGAAATTGCGCACAATCATGTCGTAGAGCTTTGCGTGGTCACCGCCAAACGATGCTGGTGGGGTTTGCCCGGTGGGGACAATGGCGTAGTGGTCGGACACCTTGCTATCGTTGAAATTGCGGCTCACATTGGAAAGCCCCTCGGCCTGGAGCCGATTGACGTGCTCCTGGTAGTCGTTTTGTGCTTTGAGTTGGTCCAGTGTTTTCGCAACTGCCTCGTGCATGTCTTCGGGCAGGTGCTTGGAGTCTGTTCTGGGGTAGGTGGTGAGTTTGAATTTGTCATACAGGTCCTGAGCGACACTCAAGGTTCGCTTGGCGGACCACGACCAGAAACTGTTCGCCCGCTTCTGAAGGGTTGTGAGGTCAAAATTGAGCGGTGGTTGTTCGGTTTTTGTCCGATTTGTTTCTTCGGTTTCAAACGGCCCACCGGCAGCAATTACCGCTTCAATGGCTTCTTTTTCGGATTGTTCAACGATACGATGAGCCTTCAATTCGGGTTGGTCAGGGTCGTCCTTGTGCCCCACACGTTCCCAGCGTGCCATCCATGTGGCATCACCTGCATTGAACGTCGCATTGAGTTGCCAATACGGAAGCGGAACATGCGAGAGCACTTGCAATTCATGATCAACCACCAGGGCAAGCGTCGCGGTTTGAACCCGGCCGAGCGAATTGGATGAACGCTCCCGTCGATTTTGGGGCAAAAAGGTGTTGGCGACTCTGGAACCGTTCATGCCGATGACCCAGTCGGCGTGGGAACGGGCATACGCAGCGTCGGATAGGTTTTGGTAGGTTTCACCTGGTTGGCGTTCTTCAAACGCCGTGAGGAGTGCATCATAGGTCATGGATTGCATCCACATTCGAGAGGTTGGCGTTTTCACCTTCGCATGTTGCACGATGGTCCGGAAAATGAGTTCTCCCTCTCGTGCAGCATCGCAGGCATTCACAATTTCAGTCACGCCTTTGTCCTTGAGCAATTTTTTGATGGCGTTGAGTTGCGTTCGATTTCGGCCACCCTTCGGTTTGTATTCAAACGCCTCGGGAATGTAAGGGAGGCGTTCGATGGTTTTTCGCCAATTTTTGAAGGCTTCATCGTAGTCATCCATCATTTTGAGTTCCAGGAGATGACCTACGGCCCAGGTGATGACCAGGTCCTCGCTGTGCCAGTGCGTGTCCGTCTTTTTTCCAACACCCAAGACATTGGCAAGGTCCTCGGCAACACTGGGTTTCTCGGCAATGATGACGATGGACATGATGTGAAAGCGCACCGACGACTCTACTTGAACCCTCCTTTCTTTCCACAATGCGCTTCACGCACACATGAAATGTTTCATTTCATGGTTGGTTTTTGCCTCGAGAATTGTAGTTCCGCCGGTGAACGGCTTCGTTCCATTTTTGTTCTGCCTCAGGCCCTGCACAGTCCCGACAACCCGGGTAACCCGCCCTGAGCAAATCGAGCGCCGTTTCGTGAATAGCATGCCATGCAACGTCATGCTCCAAAGGGAGCCACACCACGTCCATGGCGGGTTCAACCGCTCCAATTTCAACCAGGCAGCGGTCGGTTTCGTTTTGTACGATTCGAACAGGACCATCATGGATCACGGTGCAGGTTGGAAAGTGGATTCGAGATGGAAGGTGATCACCCATAGCGAGAGACAATTCGTTGAGTTGTGTTTCGAGCCATTGGGGTGCATGGACGCTGAGATGTTCCTCTCGCAGCAAAATTCGAGCGACCTCGCGGACCGCAGGCCAGAGAGGGTCCGTGATTCGCATGAAACCTTGCAAACGAAGGCAAGTCTTGAAGGATGGTATGCACGACATCGCTTCATGGGCCTCGGTTATCGCTTGTTTGGGCGACCGTTGTTGAGGTTCCAAGATTCCGAAAAAGCCCATCTTCGCTCGCTCTCCATGCTTCGTTTGGCCGCCAGCACACCACCTGGTCGATGGATGTTGAAATCGTTGTACAAACCACGACGTAGCCTTCCTGTCACGGTGTTCGGTCAGACCTACGCCCACCCCTTCGGCCTCGCCGCCGGCATGGACAAGAATGCGGTTGCGCTCAACGGGTGGTCCGCCCTCGGTCTTGCGTTTATCGAAATAGGCGGGGTGACCATGCACCGCCAAGATGGAAACCCAAAACCTCGCATGTTTCGTGCCAATCAGGCACAGGCGTTGGTGAATCGGATGGGGTTCAACAACGAAGGAAGCGAAGCCATTCAAGCACGCTTGCAAGCCTATTTTTCTCGCCACGGCCGTCCGCCAGTACCGCTTTGGGTGAATCTCGGGAAATCCAAAATCACCCCGCTCGAGGATGCCCACGAGGATTACGCCACCTCAATGCAACGGCTGTGGGAATTCACGGATGTGTTTGTGATCAATGTCTCTTCTCCCAACACCCCTCAACTCCGCGAATTGCAAAACGATGAGGGATTGACACGCATTTTACAAGCCTGCAACGAGGTCAATCGGTCTTGCGCAGAAGCGCATGGTGCGGCGGAAAAACCGCTTCTCGTCAAAATCGCCCCGGACCTTGAGGCGCAACAACTGGCGATGATCGTTCGTACATCTCAATCAGAAGGTGCCTCCGGAATGGTGGTCAGCAACACGACGGTTCAGCGGCCTGATGCTGGTGCCTCATCGGACGCACGTGTGTTCGAGCAAGCGGGTGGCATGAGTGGAAAGCCGCTGAAGGACCGTTCCACGGCTTTGATTCAAGAGGTGAGGGCACTGGCAGGCCCAGATTGGCCCATCGTCGGGGTTGGTGGCATCTCCTCAGGTCGAGATGCTTGGGAAAAAATTGAGGCGGGTGCGACCTTGCTTCAAGCCTACAGCGGTTTTGTTTTCGAAGGCCCGAGCCTTACCAAATCCGTGGTTTCGGGTTTGCATCGCCACCTTGCGGAACATTCCATGTCCAGTCTTGATGATGCAAGAGGAAGCCGTGATTTGAGCGGCGAGGATTGTTAAGGGTCCGAAGGTTGGTGATTGACGATGTGGGCAAGGCGAACCCGTATCTTGGTCATCGGGGGCGTACTTACGCTTGCTTTGCTCGCCACGTTACTTGTTCAATCGCCTGTTCCCACGCAAACAGTTGACGAACTCATGGCCTCGCCCGACCAACATGTTGGCAGGGAGATTGCCGTTCGAGGTGAAGTACAAGACGGCACCATTGACAACGGCACGATGTCGTTTGTCCTCGAGGGTGCGACATCCACCATCCGTGTGGTGTTTGCTGATGCATCGGTTTCCAACGGCTTGGATGACAACCGAACGGTCTATGCCGAGGGTGTGTTGGAATTCGATGGAGAGGTGTACACGTTGGATGCCCGCGTGATCAAAACATCATGCCCCAGCAAATACGAAGAAGCCGCCTCAGAATCCTGAACGCCCACTTCGTTGCCTTCATATAGGCTGAACAAGACGGTGTGGTGGGATAGGTGGGGAGCTCGGCGTACCCTGTACCACAAAGCGTCGTTATGGTGGGCTGAACGCCTTGGGGCGGCGGAAGCGGTCCTGTGGTTCCCGTAGGCGGACGTTGATGTCTCGCCCCCACATGACTCGGGTGTCATGAACCGTCTCCGGAAGGAAACGGGAAGTGAATAACCGGGGGACTAGGTCAGGCCGGGAACGGAGCAGCCCTACCTGGGGCCATGGGTGCTGTGGGGATCCGGGATGGAGAATGCCTGCGGATTTGGCCGCAGGAGGCGCACGTCCACCCTTGGCCCTCCCACCTAAATGTCAAACACCACGTCAGCGTACCAGCCCGGTCCTTCGAACGAAGGGACGTCATCCCATTCACTGGCAATCATCTCGCTTTCCATAACTTCGCGAACAACGAGTCGATGGGTGGTGACAGCCTTGATTTCGATTTCCCGTTCAACCTCTCCTGCGCTCACCCATGAGGCTTGAATCACGGCTTCAAGCCCCGTATCATCTTCGTTCACTCGGATGACCGTGTCAACCAACCACTGCTGGTGCACCTCTGCTCGGTAGAGGACTTCATCAAGCCAGGCCAGAAAGAGGTAGGCCGGGTCGTGGGGTTGGTGTTGAGTCCGTACCCGCCATTCTCCCGTGTGCCGAAGCAGTGCATCGACGGAGTGGTTGCTTTCCGATGAGAGAAGATAGGTTTGCATGCCGTAGGCTGCCTCCTGCAGGAGGTTGGCGAGTGATGAGCCGAACACCCGCATGCCAACGTCCGCAGTGGTCGGAAACAACCAGGAACTCATGGAGATGCCTCACCGTTTCGATACTTGGAGGTTCCAAACATGCTCTCCAACGCGATGAATGATGTCATCACGGTTCAGCACGAAGGAATCCGTCTGTTGAGCCGCCAGGATGCATTCACAGGCTGCGTTGGCTAACAGTGCAGTCGAACGGACATCGAGGTCACGTGAGAGCGAAAACGCAATGGCGACAGCGGCTGCATCGATGAGTCCGATCATCTGGCGAAGGTCGACCAATCCGCATGGCGCATGGACAGTCTCTTGTTCGGCGGAATAGATGGTCACACCTGCTTCACCCGACAACACCACCAGGTGTTTCCAGTTGTACTGTTGAAGCAATTTTTCGGCTGCTTCCGCACCGGTCGTGGCTGCCAATCTTCGGCGCATTAATTCCAATCCTTGGGATTGGAACAGAATCCAATCAACACCTTCGGTACGATGAAGACCGGTCAACTTTGGGTCAGCGATGATGGGGATTCCTTCTGCTCTCGCAGCATCAAACAAGCGTTCTGCACCTTGATCGGTGATGACACCCTGTCCATAGTCCGATGCAATCAATGCAGAAGCACCGCTCAAATCAGCGATGGCCTGCTCATAAAGCCCCTCTGAGGCTTCATCTGGAACAGGCGTATCGTCTTCAATGTCCCATCGAAGCAACAACTGCTCTTCTCGAATGAGGCTTTCACGAGAGGCCAACATCCGTGTTTTCACCGTGGTCGTTCTGTCTTCGATGATAGCGATGCCGTGGGTTGTTACGCCCTCCGACTCAAGCGACTCGATGATGCTCAATCCAGCAGCGTCGTCCCCCACGACACCGAACAAGTGACTCTCCATTCCCATGGCGCGCAGGCCACGCGCAACGTGAGCTGCTGCACCGACATCTTCCTCTCGAGATGTTTCTCGCAACACAGGAACAGGTGCACGGGAATTGAGGTTGTTCGCATAGCCGTGGATGTAACAATCCATCATCACGTCCCCAATGAGGATGATTTTGGAGGAATCGTTTGACCGCAGGTGCGTTTTGAGTTCGGACAGCGTGTCGTGCAGTTGCGCTTCTTCATCGGTCATTCCCATGGTGTTACCTCCCGTTGGTGTATTCAGCGAGGATACGTTCGTGTTCTTCCTCAGAAATGTCAAGTTGGACCCGCAGCGTTCGAAGCAAGGCGTGTTCGTCTGCGGTGATCACACTGTCCTGCATAGCCGTTTTCACCATGGCGGCGTATGTGTCGTAGTGCTCAGAAGTGACCGGAACAGCACGGGCTTTGTCGAGCAGGGCATTGTGGGTCACCTGGTCGATACCGAACGCCACGCGAAACGTGTTTAACAAATCAATTTCTTCTTGCATGATCTCTCCGTCGTCGAGAGCCTGCAAAATCATGTCGTAGTAGACCTCTTCCGGTGGTGGAATTTTTAGCGATTTTCTCGCTTCGTTGGAGAGGCGCCGAGCACGTTCGGGGTGCATGCCAAGAAACTCGACAACTTCGTTGAGCAGGGATTGTTCATCCTTCGTGATTTTTCCATCTTCCCATGCTCGTGCAAACATGCGGCGAACCAATTCTTCGCCGTATTGTCCGTCGATGGACACCATGCCCTCCGGATTTGATACCGGCGATATCAAGGCAGATGAATGGTAGACCATGCCCTCATCAACATGGGAGAGCAACTCGAGAACTGGCTGGGGGGAAATCCACAATGAACCCAATTTCACCTCGTTTCCGTCGGCGGTGACGGTTTCGTTGAAAAGACGGTCACGCAGTGCCGCTGCTTGTTCGTTACCCAATTCGCTGAGGGTGTAGACTCGTTTGCGTTGCTTCCCACCGGGGATGTGACGTTGAGCGACATTGAGGACGCCGTTGGACTCCATTCGTTTGAGGGTGCGGGGGATGTGTTTTCGTTGAACGTGAACGGCGGCGGAAATTCCTGCTTGGGTCAATGTTGCCGGAGCTTCCCAACCACCACTGGGTAATTGTTGGTTGAGCAAATGGAGCATCGTCCTCTCCTCGGTGGTGAGTGTCCCAAGATAACCCTCTACCATGGACGCATCCCCATCTCTTCGGGAGGCAAGGTAGCACATAGGACAATCGGTTCAGCGACGAACTCAAATGTGACTCGTCTTTCGGAAAAGCATGGCAGGACGTGAGCGCAAATACACGCCACGCGTTCGGTCAAGCCGACCAATCGGTGAATCGCGTTCAACCAACAAATCGCCAGCAACGCCCATACCTGCACCTGAATCACGGGAGGGTGGTTGGTTTCTTCCCGATCCACAAGCACAGCGGTTGCATCAAAAAAGTGCTCTTGGACATAGGGTGGATGATGGTATTCTCCTCACACCCGAAGAAGTCATGTTTTGTCATTGGTATCGCCATGTACCTCTCCCCGGTGGAACGGGATGGTTTGACGAACAAGTCAAGGCCACCCCGCGACTTGCACTCGCAACCATTGCCCTCGATGTTTTGCGCAACGGTGGCGAACTGGTTGTCCCCGCTGTCCACCTCCAGCACCGGTTCCCACATCTCAACGATGCAACATGGGCCGTTCGTTGGGAGCGCCACGAAACATGGACCAGGCACGGTGGTTTCAGTCAAATTCGGTTGCACCACACCAGCGACGGGTTGGACTGGCAAGAATTGTTGGCTTGGGTGAGCGATGTGGAAGCATCGAACCACACCGCAGAACTGTGTGTCATCGACGACGAGTTTGACACAACGGTCTACCATCTCTCGTTGGCAGAGCCAACCGGCGACCAGCGAGTGTTGTCCAACTTGTCTCACCAAGAGATGGAAACACTGCAGAAGATCACCACAAACGCCTCACCCATGGAGACTGGCTTCTTTGTGGCAAACGAAGGCACATGGCCGCTTCCTGCGCTCGGCGTTCAGCACTTCTCAGGTCGTTACTTGCGCGATGAGGAACGAGACTACATCTTGAACCAAGGCTTGAACGTTCAAAGTGAACTTTACGGCGACCTTGCGAATCGTGGCCTCATTCTTCGACCCGGATTCAAATACGGCTGTCGATGGCGTGCTTACGAAACCTCGATTGAAGCCGAGCATGCACCATGGCTCGTGCAACCAGCGTCTGAAGCACCAGAAACCTGGGAAGAGGTTTGTCTTTCAGTCCGGCTGGCAGAAGGTGTCAACAAACGTTGGTTATGTGCGTTGAGAATGAACTCAATGTTTTCATTCTTGAACATCAAACGGAACGCCTGAATCTTCGATATCGAGTTCTCTCCCCCATGCATCTACGACGTGCTGTGGTGCTGTAGCAACGGAGCCTTCTGATGGTGTTGGAGGCGTTTTTGTTCTGGTGGCAAGGAGAGCAAACAGACCCATCAAGGAAGCGAGCAGAGCCAAGACGATGTTGGGTTGAAGCCAGAGAAGATTCCACTCATCCTCTGAATCCACGGCCTGCAACTCGACGTCCAACGACCATGAGTTTCCTTGTTCGGTCATCAACGTCACGGTGCCGTGAACCAGCATGTTATCCGTTAACAATCCGTTTGGTACGATGTTGATGACAATGAATTCATCGTTCAAATTCACGGCATTGGGTGCCTCTGCCACTCGGCCAAGCGGTCCATCGATGATGACGGTGAGCGACTGGTCCCCCTCGCCCATGGATTCCAATGGCACGGTGAGCATGGTCGTTTCGTAGGGTTCAATTATCCCTTCAAACGGTTGAAGTGTTGGTATCCGATTCATCACGTGAACGGTGTAATCAACGTCAACTGTCCGATTTCCACATGTAATGGAACCTTGTATGTTCGAAAGGGTATTCGCCATGCCGGGGGTACCAAAACGCAATCGCTCCTCCCCGTTCTCCATAACGAGCGCAACTTGACGACCGTCGGTCGCCACAAGTTGAGCGGTGCAATCTCCAGCACCATCAATCTCCACCGTCAAGTCATCGTTGGCCAACAGCGTTGCTCCGTGGTCGGGTAAATCGACCGTGAAGGTGGGTGAACAGTCGTCTGCGTGAAACACGACGCTTGCACTCTCGTTGGCGACCTTGACCGTAGCGGTCCAATGGACCAGTAAACCATCGTGTGTTCTAATATGAATGCCATCTGCTCCAAAACTCATGTTGTGTCCAAAGACATCGCTTTGTTCGCCTTGATTGGCCCCGTTGATCAGGTCGTTCGTGCCGTCTGCTTCGATTACTTTCAACCATGGCAACTCCGGGTTGGTGTTCAATTCATTCTGCTCGAAATTTCCAACGCTCAGGTCTTGGTAGGTGACCAAAATACCGTGGCCCGGTAATCGCTGGTCGTATCCGGAATCTGAACGGTACTCAATGAAGACAAACTCACGCGGTGCGATTTGAATTTTGACGGCTCTCCCACCTTCCGACATGCCCTCGAATTCAACGGTCGGTCCAATACACGGCTTGCTCGCCTGTTCGGGCCATTCGAGCACAAGCGCATCAATTCGGGGTGCATTGATGAGTTCGAGTGACGCCGCCGTTGGTAAAGCAGGCCAGCGTCCACCGCCGTTCCAATTCCCGCTGGCCATGATGTCCCAATCTCCGGGCCCTTTCCAGGATTGATAGGCCCCTTCATCGTGGACGGGATAGAGGTCCACTGCACCCATTTGATGGAGCATTTCGTGCAACATGGTTCCAACACCACTCGAACCTGTTTGTAAACTCGCCATGGTGTAGTGTCCTGCTTTTTTGTCGTTGGGCAAGTCCAAGACACTTTCGAACTCGGTAAAATGACTCCATATTCGGTTGGTTGTTCCAGGCGATTCTTCCTGTCCCTTGGTGCTGTGAAGAATCAACAAGCGGTCGACGAATCCATCTGCGTTCAGGTCAAAATCGTCCCAAATCACCTCGTCTTTGATGGCCAAGACGACCTCTTCTGCCAGGGCTGCTGGAAGAAAATTACCGGATGCATCGGTGTCCTTGGATGCATCGTCTGCTCCGTAGGCGGCGAGATCGTTGCCGGCTCTGACCACCGTCGGATGCACATGAATCGACAACGTCGATGCTCCACCCGAGACTTGCTCAATGTAGGGTTGGGCTGCTTGTAGGAGGAGGTTTTCTGCCTCATCGGTTCCCCATGCTTCACCAGCCGGATGGCCGGGGAAATCCACCACGACCACCAGCCAATGTTCAGCAGGTTGCAATCCTACGAGCGGAATGTCACTGTCTTCCTCGATGATGAGTTGTTGCTCCAGCCATGCTTCAACCGTGTCATCGTTGACCCAAAACCACGCGGCAGCACTGAAGAAAACGAAGGCCTGTACCAGAGCCAACATCCGCTTCATGGGGGGAGGTCGCCCCACTTCTGTTTGAAACTTCGTCGGGTATGTGCTTGCACTGGCTGTGTTTAGGCCCTGGAATGATGCGGTGGGAGAAGGTGTTGTTCGCGGGTTGAGGAAAAAGACCCCCAACCTTCGTCGGGGTGTGGCAAGACGTTCATACTCGTTGGAACATACCCGTGTGTTTCGAGTATTCGTGAAAGAACGAGTTCGTTGTTCGGTGTGTTTTGGTTGATGAGCGCGCCCATCGAGAGTTCAACATCCAGGGCACGCTGTGGAAGTTCAACAAGATGATTTTGCAGGTGCATCAAATTCAAACCGTGAAGTCGTGCTCCAAGTCCGGCGATGTTGTTGACAAATTCTTTCGGACATGCCAGTGTATCGCACCCCGTGATGACCACGTCAGTGATTCCCGCACGCATGGCGTGCTCAATGATGGCCTCTCGGTCGGCTCCGAACCGGCAGACACTGGTGGCATCAACGGTTGAACATCCTGAAACGTCAGCGAATCCATGGTGCTGGTTTGCACCCTCACAAGAACAATCCACCAGCGCATACCTTCGTCGCCGGCCTTCTGCGTCAAAACGTGTAGCGATGTGGCCTCTTGATGTTGGTTGATGTTCGAACCACGTGCGGCCAACAAGTTCCGTGGTCATGGCATACGCCAGAACCAAGGGCATCGCGATGGAATGTGCATGAGATGGGACGGTAACGATCAGCAGCAAAGCTCCAAGACCATAGATACGCCAACGCCACCAATCTGCTGTCATCTTTGTCAACAAACCAGCCGCCCCCATCAGACGCACCATCAACCATGTGCCCGAGAAAAGCCAAATCACCCAAACAAGGTAAAGAGCAAACATCAACAAATGAACTGCGTTGTATTGGCCCTGAAGACCCGCACCAAGATGTTGCTCGTAGCCGACCATGTAGAGTTCAGGCAAGAACTTGACCACCAAGAGGTAGGCTGCAGTGACCAGAAGGCAGGCTGACGAAACGGTCCAACGGCGCAGGGCTGTAAATTCCGCTTTGAGCAGGCCAGGTCGAGCGAACTGGTGCACGTGATGGAGCATCAATGGTAGAACCGAAAACAGCGAAAGGAGAAGCGATGCGGACCAGCGTACAGCGCTCCATTGAGCGGGGTCATAGACGTTCATACAATCGGTACGACACGGGTCCAGCGTCGACAACAAGGTTCCCAAGACATCGTCCACGAAAAACGACCAAACCACGGTCAACATGAGGACACTGACAAACAAGACGGTCACTCGTGCAGTGAGTTCATCCAAATGGGATTGAGGATTGGTGTATTCATCTCCTTCGAGAAGAATTGCCATGTTGCCAACTCATACCAGATCGATGTAGGTCTTCGGGGCACGGGCTTGAACCACGGTTCGGTAGACACCGTAGGCAGACCACAGCGTCAACATGCCGACCACCAGGATATATCCCCACGGTTGGCCGTCATCCACGAGGTAAGCCAACAAGAGTCCGAGTACAGCAGCGAGGAAGCCACGGCGGAGGCCTTGCGGGACAGCGAGACTCTTGTCAAGGTGCGTAGGGCCGCCACCAAATCGTCGTTCGTAGAATTCACCTTGAATCACAGCAGCGACGATGATGAGTGAGAGAGTGGTCCAATAGTAGAGGTTGCCATTGGCGAAGAAGTCATGAGCGATGCCCTCTTGACGTTCTGCTTCAACCGCTTCTGGGTCTTCTTCTGCAACAAAGAGCGCGTCGTAGTCACCCACGCTGATGGTGCGAAGGGCAACGTCCTCCGTGGTGGCGATAACGGTTGAACCCGGTTCGCTCACGGTGAAGGTCAAGATGTTCCACATATCGCCTTCGTCGAATGCACCGTTGCCGTTGACAGCGTTGCCAACCAACTTGAAGTTGGCCGGTCCAACGTCCTCGGCTGGGGCCGTCCACGTTACAACCCAGTTGTTGCCGGGCTCGGATTGCGAGAGTGCTCCTGGCTCATCGGCCACGCTTTGACTTCCTTCACCTGGCGTCAACGTTCCAATGCCGTTGTCCCAAAAGAGGAACCCACCGGTTTCGTACGAGGCGTGTTGAAGGCTGATGGTGAAGGTGTAGGATTCACTCACGTTGTAGGCTCGTGGTACGCCGGAAATGGAGACCACGACTTCGGTCGATGGAGCGCCACCACCGTGGCATGTGCACCCGGTGTCTATGACCAGGTTCCCTCCGTTGTCCCAAGGTGGGCCGTTCGGATTGCCCAAAACCGGTGCCACGAGCAGCACAGAGAGGATGAGCATCAACGAAATGGTGCGTGAATTGCGTTCCATGAACTCACCTTGCCTTTTCCACTTGCCCTCGCTCTTTGAATGTTGCTTCAAGACCGTGTGTTTCTGTTCCAATCAGAGTTCCTTAATGGCGTTGTTCAGGCCCGTCATCATGGCTTTACCGTCTCCAAAGAGCATCATGGTTTTGTCCATGTAGAAGAGGTCGTTGTCAACGCCAGCATAGCCAACTGAAAGAGACCGCTTGACGATCACAACCGTGCGAGCTTGGTCGGCGTCGATGATGGGCATCCCAGCCAGTGGGCCTTCACCGGTCCGTGCTGCGGGGTTGCACGTGTCGTTTGCACCGATGATGACAGCAACATCGCATTCTGGGAATTCAGGGTTGATCTCATCCATTTCAATGAGTTGTTCGTATGGGACGTTGGCCTCAGCAAGCAAGACGTTCATGTGACCTGGCATACGTCCTGCAACGGGGTGAATGGCGTACTTGACTTCGGTGTCAAACTTCTCGGCAAGCAAATCTCCGAACTCCTTCACCTGGTGTTGACACTGTGAAACAGCCATTCCGTAGCCGGGTACGATGATGACTTTTTGTGCTCCATCAACCATCATGGCGACTTCGTCAGGGTCGGAACCAACCTTCGTGCGGGTCACCTTTTCCTTGGTGGTGCCGCCGAAGGATTTGAACAACACATCTGGTAGCGTTCGATTCATGGCTTTGCACATGATGAAGGTGAGGATCAGTCCTGATGCACCCACGAGCGAACCAGCCACGATGAGAACTGGGTTGCTGATGATAAATCCAGTAAATGCCGCAGCAATACCCGACAACGAGTTGAGCAACGAGACAACAACCGGCATATCGGCCCCGCCAATAGGCAGTACGAGGACAATTCCGAGCAGGCACGAAATCCCGATGATGGCCCAGAGGTAATCCGTGTTGGTTGGGTCACCGATGGCCACCACAATGAGGGCGAGGACGCTGAGCGTAAGAAGGACCTTGACGGGGTTCAGCCAAGATGGCCCCCATGTTGGCGTACTGAACCACTTACCGAAGACCTCGATGCCTCCCTTGAGTTTGAACATGGCCAGAATGGAGCCGGTGAGCGTCATCCATCCGACGAGTGCGGAGAGGCCTGCTGCGAGCATGATGACTTGGAGTGTCAAACCCTCGGGCACCATGGCCGAGCCCTCGATGTACTTCCATGTCTCGGAAAGGGCCACAAGAGCAGAGGCAGCACCGCCAAATCCGTTGAACAAGGCAACGAGTTCAGGCATGCCGGTCATTTCGACCTTGATGGCCATGATGATACCGATGACAGAGCCAACCACAAGCCCGGCGATGATGAGTTCCCAGTTCATGCCACCCGATGCGAGTTGCATGTCAACGATCGTCGTCAAAACGGCCACCAGCATACCCATGGCGCCGTATTGGTTCCCGCGGGGAGCCGTTCGAGGATGACCCAATTTCTTCAAGCCGAAGATGAACAATGCAGCTGAGAGCAAATAGCCGAGGGGGATCCAAGCTTCCATGTCAAGCCCTCCTGTTCTTGCCGGCGATCATGTTGAGCATCCGGTTGGTCACAGCAAATCCGCCAACGACGTTGATCATCGCCAACACCAGTGCAACAAATGCCAACAATCCTGAGACAAGTGTGTCTCCGCCCTGGTAAGCCACATTGGCACCCAGGAGCGCACCGACAACACTGATTCCCGAAATAGCATTCGCACCACTCATCAACGGAGTGTGCAGCGTTGCAGGGACCTTGGTGATAAGTTCGAAGCCAAGGAAAATGGCCAGCATAAACAGTGTGAGGTTTGCAATCAACGAGGCTTCCGTTATCATTCAACCACCCCCGCAAGGCGCGTTTGTTTCGGATGGATGGCACCGTCCTTGCAAATCAGAACACCGCCCATACCGTTGACATAGAAGTCCGAACCTTCAGGCGCACCCACAAGGATGTCGTCATCATCGGAAATCACCACGGCGCCAGATTCTTTGTCGACGAGTGAAGTGAAGAAGGTGGTCAAGTTGTTGGAGTACAACATGGATGCAGTGTTGGCCAAGGTGCCGGGAAGGTTGGAGGTTCCAACAACGATAACACCGTTTTCAGTGGTGATGATCTCTCCGGGGACGGTCGCTTCGCAATTTCCTCCAACATCAGCGTTCATGTCAACAACCACGGCACCTGATTTGAAATTAGCAACGGCCGATGATGGAACCGTAATGGGTGCAGGACGGCCAAAAATACGGGCCGTGGTGACGATGATATCAGCATCACTTGCAACGCCACAAACCGTGTCGTTCACCTTTTGGATAAACTCTGGCGTGAGTGGCTTCGCATACCCGGATTCATCTTCAAAATCATCCATGCCGTCCACCTCAATGAATCGACCACCAACCGATTCAATTTGTTCGGCAGCAGATTTGCGTACATCTGAAGCGTACACGACTGCACCGAGTCGCTTCGCCGTTGCAATGGCTTGCAAACCTGCAACGCCGCTGCCCATGATCACCACTTTCGCTGGGCGAATGGTTCCGGCAGACGTGGTCATCATCGGGATGCCCTTGGGTACTTGTGCAGCACCGAGGAGTACTGCTTTGTAGCCCGCAAGGTTGTCTTGGCTGGAGTTCACATCCATGGATTGCGCCCGCGAGAGTCGGCGCGGAATCATATCCATCGAGAGGAGGGTGATGTTGGCATCAACGCAGGCTTTGACGTATTCGGGATGTCGAAAAGGATCGGAAACGCAAGCGAGGTTGGTGCCGGCAGCGATACCGTCTGTGCCCGGGAAACGAATACAGACGATGTTTTCACAACCCAACGCTTCGTTGCGGCTACCGATGGTGGCTCCTGCATCAACGTAGTCTTGGTCGGCATAATTGGCTTGCACACCCGCACCGGCTTCGATGATCACTTCGAATCCAGCCCGAGTGAGTTTCTTCATGCTTGAGGGAACGATGCCCACGCGGGTTTCGCCTTCAGGTTCTTTTGGTACGCCAATTTTCATGATTTCACCCACAAGGCCACACCAACGAATTGGAGGTGCAATTCGCCCCACCGGAAGGAGGTTTTTAGATGCGACGCTTTGATTGATTGGCCGCCATCGTTGGACCTTCTTCAGCCAGCCCTCATTTCTTCAGCTCATTTGGCCACCATTGTCCTTATGGACTGAATGCTGCAGGTCACCAACAGAAGGTGGTCAATGTGGCGAACGGACGAAGAAAAATTGCTGTCATCGGTGCTGGAAATGTAGGTGCAACCTGCGCTTTTGTCCTCGCACAGATGAAAATTGCAGACATTGTTCTCTTGGACATTTTCGAAGGGTTTGCCAAAGGAAAAGCGCTCGACATGTCACAAAATGCATCGGTGCTCAACTACGACGGGAGCATCACCGGAACCGCAGACTACAACGATATCGCTGATTCGGACGTGATCGTTGTCACCTCTGGATTTCCTCGCCAACCTGGCATGACGCGAGAAGATTTGATCGGGAAAAACGCTGACATCGTGTCGCAAGTCGGAGCCGGAATCAAAGAACACGCACCCAATTCGGTGGTCATTGTCGTCACCAATCCCCTTGATTTGATGACCTACCACATGCAGAAGGTAACGGGTTTCCCGCCAGAACGTGTCATCGGCCAAGCCGGTGTTCTGGACAGCGCTCGAATGGCCCATTTCATCGCACTGGAATTGGGGTGCGCAGAAGAAGATGTTTCACCGATGGTGCTGGGTGGTCACGGTGACACCATGGTGCCGCTGCCACGTTACACCACGGTCGGGGGTATTCCGATCACGCAGTTGATTTCAGAAGAACGCATTGAAGCCATCAGTGCTCGAACAGCAAGCGGTGGCGGTGAAATCGTGAAATTGCTCGAGCGTGGTTCAGCCTTTTACGCCCCTGGTTCCGCTGCCGCCGTCATGGCAGAATCAGTGCTCAACGACCGACGACGATTGCTTCCCGCATCTTGTCTTCTCACCGGCCAGTATGGTTTGGAAAATGTCTACATCGGTGTTCCTTGCATCATCGGTGCAAACGGGGTCGAGCGGATTTTTGAACTCGAACTCACCGAAGGCGAATTGTCCTCCCTCCAAGGTTCAGGAGAATTTTACAAGAAACAACTCGTGGACGTTTTGGGTTACTGAACTCGAACGATGCACATGCTGTGCGTTTGACCGAGCGTGGTTGGGTCGTCGACTGGATTTTCCAAGACCGTAAGGCGGTGCCCCTGTTTACCTCTGCTCCGCATCCGTGTTAGCACTTCCTGGCCAACATAACAGCCCTTGTTTGGATGAACAAGCTCATCAAGGCCGCACGCCAGTGGATGAACTCGATCGCTGATTTCATGACCATAGAACGGGAGTCGATGTTGAATACGATGTTCGTCCCATTCGCCTTTTGTCCATGTCGACTCGTATGGCGTTGCCACGGGCACGATGAGCATCGTTCCGAAGAAACTGGAATGAACCGTAGCGTTGGGTGGTGGTGAGTCCTCACCGGTTCCGACATAGACGTTGTTGAGATGAGAAATATCGGTCATGCTGATGTTCCTGCCCAACAACCGAGATTGGAGGTGCTCGACCATTCGCTCTCGTGTTGGTCCATAACCCACCACGACAACACCGTTCGGAAGTTCAATGATGTCGCAAACATCGATGATCTTCGCCGTACGTTCGGTAAACACCGTCGTGCACGAACCGTTGACGGCGTTGGTGCTGAGCCCGTCAAGAAAACCCAAACATTCGCTGCCTTGGAGCAACAGCAGGTAAGCGTCGTGCTGTACCATGCCCATGGTGGGCCCTCAGGAAAAGGATTCACCACAGCCGCACGAAGCGGATGCATTCGGGTTGTTGATCTTGAATCCCCCACCCATCAATCGGTCAACGTAGTCGATTTCAATCCCGTTCAGGAGGTGGCTCGACGCCGTTGGAACGAGCACGCGGAATCCGTTGATGTTCAATTCTTGACACGGTGTTTCCGTGGATTCAACAATTTGCAAATCGTACATGTAGCCCGAACAGCCGCCGCTGAGAACGCCGACCAGAAGCGCATGGCTTCGGTCGTCACCGAAGGCATCGGAAAGCATCGAGGTTGCCTTCTCGGTCATCGTCAATTCCACATCCACCACTTCTGGGATGTTCACTTGAAGTGGGGAAGCCGATTCACATGTTCCGCAGTCCATGACACAGGGAGGAGTCCACCGTTTTTGAACTTGACCACTTCAGCGGCCGAATTAACGCCTCTTCCGTTTTTTGTCGATGGCTTTCTGGAGGATGTTGCAGCGGCGAATTTGGTCTTTCGCACGACGCTTTGCTTCTTCACTCAGGCCACGGGGAATGGCTTGCTCAAAGCACTTGATTGCATCACGATAGCGTTCCATTTCAGCGTAAGCCGTGCCCATGTTGTACAGGGTTTCTCCTCGAACTTCGGTTGGACGGATCAACATCGCTTGATGATAGGATTCCACACACTTGGGGTAATCCTCCAGGAAATAGTAGGCGTTTCCTCGGTTGTTGAGGATACGGATGATCATGGCGTCGTCACCTGCAAAAGCGGGAAGGGCTTTGTCAAAACACGACAGTGCTTCACGATACTTTTTGTCATCAATCAGTTGCACACCTTGATTGAACCAAGCGACGTCTTGGTTGGAAATCGCTTTGGATTCGGTTGTTTGAGGGATGTTAGCAGAAACCGCTTGGGCAGCATCGAGTGCTGCTTTTGCAAGGTCCACTTCTGGGCGAGCCTCTTGCACCTCTGGTTGAACAGCTTGTTCAACCGGTGTTAGCAACAACGATGCTTGCTCATGTGCAACAGCGGGTTGTGGAACGGTTTCTACCACGGGATTTTCGGTGATAACGATGGGAGCGAGGGTTGATGAAGCATCTTCCAAGTCCATGGCTTGAGGTTGGGGTTCTTCTTCGAGGGCCACCGCAGGTGCCTCAGCACTTACTCCATCGTCAGTGCCCCCATCTGGAGTTGGTGAACCCATGGCGGCAGCTTTTGCGTGACACTTTGCTGCGGTTTCGAGATCACCTGCCTGTTCCAAAGCACGGGCCAGTCCAGTCCAATGTTCGGCATGTTCTGGTTGCGATTGAATCAGGCCTTTCCACATCAAGACAGCATCGCCGTGTTGGAGGCTCAACGAGAGAGCGAGCGCCCTTTTCGGTGAAGGCTCCGCACCAAGGTATGCCAATGCCTCAGCGGCCATTTCGGGTCCGGCGGGAAGGGTTGGGGGCAGTCCTCCTACTTGTTCGAGCACCTGATTTTCGCCGTTGGCAAGGTCGAGAAGCATCGATGCAAGTTTCTCAACGGCCTCGTGCGTTGGTTCAATGGCGTAAACCAATCGTCCCGCCTCGAGAAATCGCTCAATCATGCCCTGTTCCTCTGCGAGATTGAGCATTTTTTCTGCTGCTTTGAGGTACATATTATCGGCATCAACTGCTCGTTTGTAAGACTCAAGTGCTGCTTTTGCTTGACCGTCACGTTGTTGAATCGACCCCAAATTGAACCAGCCAGAAGCATGGCTGGGATCGAGATTCTGCGCGTGCGTCATGGCGGCAATGGCGTGGTTGTCCAGATTCAGTCGAGCCATTGCCCCTCCAGCGATTCGCCATGCTCCCGAATGTTCAGCAGCGATGGTCTTGAGATGAGGCTTCAACAAGCCAAGCGCTTGTTTTGGTTCACCTTCCTTGAGCAGTTGCGTCGCTTCCTCAACAAGAGCATCCATGTCAAGCACATCTTCTGAAACGGGTTCTTCGTCGTCCTGCGGTTGTTCAACAACCTCGTCCTCGATGGGCTGCGCTGTGGTTTCAGTAATCGCTTCTTGTTGGGCAACAACGATTTCTGCTGCGCTTTTCAGTTCCTCTACAGAGAGCGAGTCGTCAGAATCATGGTCGTGATGCACGGCTTCTTGCAACAACATTTCAGGGTCCTCAATTCCTGCCTCTTCAGCGATATCGGCCACGACCTGCATGTCGACCTCTTGGGTAACGGTCACCGATGGTTGCATCGATTCCATGGAGACGCTGATCCCGCTGTCTTTGCAGCGTGCTTGCAATTCGACCAATGCCGGGTGGCCGGGGAAGAAACTCAAGGCACGCTCTGCCATGTTGTAGGCCCCCTCAAGGTCACCTATTCGTTCCAGCAAAATGGCCATGTTGGCCGTCGCAGGGGCATGGTTTTCGTTGAGGTCAAGGCATATTTGGAAGGATTGACGGGCTCCACGTGCGTCCTGTTGAGCCTCCAACAAAACGCCTCGATTGAACCATGCCATGTCGCTTGAAGGATCCAGTGCGATGGCTTTGTTGAAGGCAGCCAATGCACCCTTCACATCGCCGTGACGACTTCGCTCTTCACCAACGGTGAGCAAGATTTGAACCATTTCTTCCGGGTCGTCAATTTCCTCGATTTCTGGAATGATGTTGCTCGCTGGTTTTTTTGTTTCAGGAACGGGTTCTGGGACGTCCTCATTTTCAACGGCTGCAATGGCATCATCCACCGATGCGAGGGCGATGTCATCCAGGTCGTCCTCAACTGCTTCTGCAGGAGAATCAGACTGCTCGTCACCACTCATGGTGTCACCGAATTGTGACGAGAAGGAAAACCCGAATAAGTCTTGCTTCTTGTTGGACATGAGGTAGATGCCTACATTCAAAGGTCGCCATTCGCTCCGCACAAACATGACCGCCTCAACGCTGAAGATTTTGGGCCTCGCAGGAGAATACCGAGCAACATCAAAATCTGGCATGCTCGTGAACGCAGCACTCAATCTCGCTGCAGAACATGGAGCTGAGGTTGTGTTTTGGGATTTGGCTGAACAACCCTTGCCTCTGGTTGGCGAAGAGGGATGTTGGAACCACCCGAATGTTCAGGCTTTTCAGAAACTTTTGACCGAATGCGATGCGTTTTTCCTGTCCTCACCCGAGTACCACGGTACCATGTCAGGTGTGATGAAGAACACCATGGATTGGATGTACGACAAACACGTTGGCGGAAAAGTGTTCGGATTGATGTCAACGCTTGGTGGAGTGACGAACGCGAACACCCTCAATCACATGCGAATCTCTCTTCGCTGGCTCCACGGTTGGCCTGTTCCTGAACAACTGGCCATCGGGCATGTCAAGGAAGCGTTCGATGAGGAGGGTCAACTCAACGATCCCGCTCTTCAGGAGCGCTTGAGCGCCTTGGTCAAATCAGTTCTTGATGCTGCTGGGAAACTTCGTGATTGAGCGAGTGGGTGCATCGTGGACGCCACACCTGCATTTACCGATGCTTGGGGGGCGACCTACCGACTGGTGGAACCGGGAACATTTCTTTTCGGAAACGCAGCGCACGATGCATCGCCTGTCGAGCAACCTGCAGCAGTGGTCACCATCGAAGAACCCTTCTTTATGGGTGAACGCTTGGTAACACAAGCCCATTGGATGGACGTTATGGGCGAAAATCCCTCAAAATTCCAAGAAGGTTGGAGTGCAGGTCTTCGCCCTGTCGAGTGCGTGAATTTTCATGATATTGAGCGTTTTTTGCTCCGCCTGAACGAACGAGAAAAAGGCGAAACGCGTCTTGGACTGGAAGGTGCATGGCGTCTGCCTTCGGAAGTGGAATGGGAATACACCGCGAGAGCAGGCAGTACCACACGATGGGCCTTTGGTGACAAAGATGTGGAACTTGACGACTACGGTTGGCATGCCGGAAACGCCGGTGGTCATACGAGGGAAGTTGGTTTGAAGCAACCGAATCCTTGGGGGTTTTTTGACATGAACGGATTGGTCAACGAGTGGTGTGGCGATGACTGGGTGCCTCATTTGAACGATGTTCGAGGTCAACAACCATACTTGGTTTCTTCATCCTCGCGGAAGGTAGTCCGCGGTGGGTCTTGGTTCACCGAGAGTGATTCGACGAGAAACGGGGCACGTTCATCTTCGCCTCTTGAGAAACGCTCCGATGGGTTGGGTTTCCGGCTTGTTTGGGCTCCCAATTGACGGAATATTGGTCAAACAGCTTCACCTTTGAGGGGCGTGGCATCAATGTTGAGTTCTTTTGATAACTCTCCAAGAACCTGATGTTCTGGTGTCTTGCCTGGCCCTACATGCCATCGTTGGTTCAGCGGTTCCTCTAAGATGAGCATGAGATTGTTGGCTTCAAATTGTCGAAGAGCCGCTGTTGTTCGTTCCAGCACCGGCGCGATGGCTTCTTGAAAGGTCGAATCGAGTACCGCGCAAATTTCTGCAAATGTTCGAGATCCGTCACACAGTTCCCAAACCATGCTGTTCATGGTATCAAGTGGTCGTCGTAGTTCCCTTGGTGCACGGAACCATTTTGCAAACAGGGCTTCCAATCGTTTGAATTGTTTCGGAATTCGTATGACAACCCTTCGTCCACTGACGCCAATGATTCCAGGATCTTTCTCAACATCACCGGTCCGCCCCCACCACACCGGCACACGGCACGGGTAATGATGTTCCAAACGGTGACCCGACAGTCCTGCTAAGCGGTCCATGTTACCACCTAAAATTCAGACCATGTCCACGTGACCAATGTCAGCATCGTGGCAGTGCCCATGAGTGCCATGAGGCGAGTTGCATGAACGCGTTGCGTGAAGTTTCGCAGATACCATGTCCCAACCCCACACACGGCGACCATCAGCCACAAAGCGTACCACAAGGCGGGGTATTCTTCCACAGAACACCCTCATCAAAGCGTTCCATCAAGGTATTGCTGCCCATAATATGCCCACTGTTCCTCACTCCAGCCGGGGGGCAATCCTTCAGGTGGGAGAGGGGGCCCTGTTGCCTGAGCGTGTGGTTGTGAAACGACTTCTTCGGCCTGTGGGTCTGCATGGGTTGATTGTGCCGAGGAGATCGGTGGCCCTGCTGATTGAACCGGTTCTGACTCAAACGGGTTCTCTTTATCGGAAGGGCGCCGGCCCATCAGCATCAGAAGTGTCACTACAAAGACGAGAAGGCCTGCGCCACCTCCAATCAGCATCGTGGTCGACATGCTTTCATCAGCAGGTGGAGATGCGAACGTGAACGATAATTCGTGGGTTTGGTAGAGAGACCCATCCGCATTTGCGAGGGTGTACACCACCGTACCGGTGAGTGGTCCACTGAGGCGGAGAACCTCGCATGAATGTTGTTTGAATTGTGGAGTGATATGGCCCGGGGGCAACTCGTACGTTGAACCTGTTTCGTTGAGAAGACGTTTGTCGCAGGTGAGTTGCCACCCATCTTCACCTTGGGCTCTTAATGTGTATGACTCTGCCATGGTCGACGTGGATGAGTGGTTCACCCAAACACGAGCAGTCGTTCCGTAGGCCACGGTATCGTTGGTGGCTCGCGCAACATCAACGTCCATGCTTCTTCGCTGGTCCAACAGCACCATGGCTTCCACCATCATTTCCATCGGTAGACCGTTTTCGTCAACGGCTCCATCGAAGTCAAACCGGAGGACAAAGCGTGTGTTGAGGGGAGCATCATCTGGAATCAAGACCTCGAGTCTGAGCGCTTGAACACCACCGGGAGGGACGGCAAGAGTTGCAGGCGCACCAACTGTCTTGTCACCACCATCAACGGTGAAAAAGGCGATGAGTCCGGCCACAGGAGGCGATGATGAAACGCTGGCAGTGACGGACAGTCGGTTTTCGAAGGCGTTTCCTGCATTGGTGACAACCGCTTCAGCGAACATCGATTCACCTGCCATCGTGGAGGTACTTTGGTCCGTCAAGGCCACCGATGGAAGGCGCACGGCTCCGGTCGTGGCAACAAATTCAACAGCGTTGTCTGCCGGATTGGCATCATCTCCTTCGCCTTCATGGTGGCTTGATATAGCGATTGTATGCAATTCGCCGGCCGATTCCGTCATCGGCAAGAGCAACCAGAGGGAGATATTGGCCTCATGTTCTAAGTCGTAAGATACCGTCAAGGAGATTGGCCCGGAGAGGTTTTCCCCGTCTTCGGTCAACCACCACGTCCAGGTCTCTGGAAGATCGTTGGCTTGAACGATAACGGTTGATGGTCCGTTTCCGTTGTTGCTTACCTGCAGAAGGATTTCGTTGGCTACGCCGGGCGTTAGTTTTGTCGGTGCATCGATGAGCGATAATTGGATGTCGTGTGTTGTCCTCACGCGCAATCCATCGTAGGGGTCGCCTTCAATGACCATTCGACTTCGCTCTGATTCAATGATGGGCGTAATAACAGGTCCGCGGTCGTTTGCTTGGGCCGTCGCTGGAACCTCAACGGTGATTTTGAATGTCGTGGATGTACCGGCGTTCAACACGGCGTTAGGACGGGTGGGTTGATGGACGACCCAATTGCCTGGATCATCCACTTGAACTCGCATTGAGAAAATGTCCTGACGGGTTGCGTTGTTCCAAATCTCGTATTCGAGGGTGATGAGTTCACCGGCATCAACCATCATTCTTGCGGTTTTCAGCGATTCAACCATGTCAACGGCTGCGTCTGAAATCATGGATGCTGAGACTTCAATTTCCTTGATGTCAACTCGACTGGAGTCGTTTTGTGCAGTCAGCGTCAAATCAAATCCGACAACAGTGTCGGGGGCCACGCCTGACGGTGGCGTCAACGTGAACAGGGCTGCAACGGTCTCGCCGGGTCGTATCAGGACCGACGAAGCCTGCGTCCATGCAAGAGCGATGCTCCAATCGTTTGGAACGTTCGTTGTATCCACGCCGAGGTCGAAGACATCGGTTGCTCCGCCTTCGTTGGTCATCTCGACCTCAAACGTACAGGTGTAGGACGGTGGGCAACTCGGTCGTACAGGGGGCGTCAGGATGACAGGGATTCGGTCAGCCTTGACCAAGAACTGAACCGGGAGGGTGTCAGAAACGCTGGCATAGGATGCTGAAGTTACCTTGAGCGACATCTGTTGAAAACCAACGGTGGCGTTCGGGTCTGGTTGAATCATGATGTTGAATTCTTGCGGTGCACCCGGTGACACGACCAACCCTTGAAGAGGATCGAAACTTGTTCCCGACGGTCTGGTGTAATAGGCGTTCCAACTAGCAGGTAAACCCGTCAACTCTGGGAGATACGTCTCGGTAATGTTTCCTGTGTTGACGACCTTCAGTGTGATGCTCCCCCACTCTCCTGGAACAGCGCCGTTGGTTGAGATGCCTTGCGCAGAGACATTGTATTCCATGGGCCGGACCTTTTGGTCGTAGACGAGGACGATGTCATCGATGTAAAACCCGATATCGGTTCCGCTTGCGTCGGATGTAAACTCGTACTTGAATTGCGACGTGCTGTGGAACAAATCTGAACTGACGGGGACCAACGGGGAGGTTGCGCCCTTGTCATTGATGCTAAACGTGTTCCAATTCGCACCGTCTGTAAAGACTTGATCAATCGTTCCGCTGAACGACCCGATTTCACTCCAGGCGCCAAAGGCATTTCTTCCGTACATGGTGAGTTTGTCATTGGCAGCTGAACTTCCGGTGTAGTAGAAACTCAATCCGTTTGTTCGCAATGGACTGCTGATGGCATCTGATAGATCCATGACAGGCGTGGTTAGACTTGCAATCATGTTGTTGCTGTAGGTTGATGATTGACCGTTACCTACATGGCAACTTCTCCCCTGAGATAGAGATGTATCAGTGCTCATGCTCCATCCCGAACCAAACGTCCATGCGCTACTCGAGTCGCAGTTGAAGTAATCAAAGCCAACCGTGAATCCTTCGCTCAATGCATCGTTGCTCGGAACATCATCGGATACAGCCGAAGTTGCACGGACCACGAGGGTGTGGTTGCCGGCATAACTCGGGGTGATGGCGACGCTTGCGGTGTTGCTATCTCCGCCAAACAACTGTGCCATCTGCACACTGGTGTTCACGAATTCAAAGTAGGAGTATTCGTTGTGAAGAAGGAGCACATTGATGTCAATAACGCCGGAAGCGGCAACGCCAATGTTTTCAACGGTGATGGTGAGCGTCGATGACACGTTGAGCATGCCGTCAATGACGTAGAGATTTGCCGGTCGATTGAAACCGAGAATGGGATGGTTTGATGAAAACATCTTGTACAGCGCTGAGCCAGAATTGCTGGTGTAAGCAACATCCACACCTGTGACCGTCACATCAACACCCGTTGGATTGCTCGGACTGGTGTGCGGTTGGGCAAGGTCAGACAAGGTGTTGACTGGATGAGAAAAGGACATGGCCAACAACAAGACCACGAGACCCAGACTCCGTCGAACCAGCATGTCGCTCGAAACGACAATGACCGTCTATCTATTTAGGAACAATGGCGCACTGATTAGGATTTTTTCTCCTCAGAATCCAGCCAGTTTTCAACGTCTTGATTGGCCTGTTGTAATTTTGCTTCGTCCCGCTTTTCTTTCGCCCGGGCAGCGAAGTACACGGTAAACGATGGGATGAGGACCATGGAAAAACAACCCACGACGGCAGCGAGTGCCCACAAGAATTCAGTAGCCGCATCGACTGAAAAAACGCTGACGGTAGCAAACGCCTCGTTCACCGTTTCAGCTTCAAGACCGGGTTGGGTGGTTCGGTTGCCCTGTTCAATGATTTCGACGCGAACAATGGACGGACTGTGGGTGTAATCGATGGCTGCTCGTGCTTTGTTTTCAGCCTCTTCGAGTGATTGAGCGAACACGCTGCCGTTTGACCTGCGTGCCGGGTCGACCGAGGTGAGGGCGTGGAATTGGATGGGGCTACCGTCTTCAGAAACACGCTCGTGACTGGTTGCATGGGCACACGCTTCTGCACACGAAAAGTCCTGTTTGAGTGGGTCGCTAAGGTCGTAGGTGGTTCCGAGCAATTCGTGGCTGTAGAGTTTTGCAACATTGGTGACTCTCAACACTGCACCCGATGAAAGATCGGTCGCTGTCACATTCACCCATGTGAGGTTGGCGTCGTTGGCCACAATTTGCCATGCCCATGTGGTTGTGTTTTCTTCGGCATCATAACTTCGCTCAACGGATTCGCTGGCGGTCGAGGCATTGTAGTCGCTGACCGTTGCCTCTGTTTGATAGATGTAAACCGAAGGTGATACCGTTGCTCCATAAACGGCGTAGGACAACATGAAAATCAAGGTCAGCGAGAGGCCGATGAGCGTGCGCAGAAGGTTTGGATTCTGCGCCAAGGCTTTCTTCATCGCTCTTCCCACCAAAAGGGTGTTCAAGAAGGCTTGCATCCACCCCCCATTGGCTGGTGTTTCTGCAACAGGAAAACGCATGCCTGACCCGTTCTTTTCATATAGGGGCGGACGGTCGCCATGTTGCTTGGTGCATCACGATGACGACCGTCTACGATATTCCTGCTGACATTTTCAACCCAGCCCTGGCTGCTGCCATGGCCGAAAACGATGCCATCTCCATGCCGGAGTGGGGCGAATACGTCAAAACCGCCGTGGACCGAGAGCGCCCTCCGAGTCAAAGTGATTGGTGGTACCACCGAACCGCTGCCATCCTTCGTAAGGTTGCCCGCAACGGTCCGATCGGTGTGACGCATCTCGCTCAAGCATTCGGTGGCAAAAAGGACAACGGCGCCATGCCTAATACCCCAGGCGTTGCTTCCCGGCACATCATCCGTACGGCGCTTCAACAACTCGAAGAGGCAGGTCTCGTCGAAAAAGTGCCAACCAAGGAAGTCGACGGTGAGGACGGCAAGGTTCAGCTTTACGCCGGCCGCCAAGTCACAGCAGCGGGACAAAAACTCGTCGACAACATCGCTCACTCGGTGCGTGCCGAGGCCGAAGCACAATACCCTGGACTTGGCAAGTATTGACCGGGGATGAGGACGTGGCGAGTATGGCAGCAGCAACCGATGACGAGTTGACTGCTATCCGTGCACAGCGCTTGCAAGCCATCCAAGACCAAATCAATCAGCAAGCTGCCAACCAACTCCAAGCAGAAGAGCAGGCGCAACAGCAAGCCCAAGATGCAGCGAATATCGAGGCCGTGCTTCGCCGATGCTTGACACCAGACGCCCGTTCCCGACTCAGCCGAATCGCTTTGGTTGAGCCTGCGCGTGCCCACAGCATCAAGTCTGAGTTGGTGGCCATGCATCAAGCCGGTGAATTCACCGCACCCATGAGTGATGCTTCCTTGAAGCAACTGCTCACCCAACATTCCAAGAGCCGCAGCAATGCGTCCATCCGGAGAATCTGAGAAGGTGCTCGAAATGTCAAAAAACAAGCCAGCAGCAAAGAAAATTCGCCTTTTGAAGGCAGGAAAGCAGAACCGGCGTGTCCCTGTGTGGGTCATGCTCAAGACCGACCGAAACACCGTGTCTCACCCCAAGAGGCACCAATGGCGACGAAGCAAGTTGCAACGATGAGGTGTTGAAGTATGGCACGTGCAAATGAATCAGAACTCATCGTCCCCCTGCGCAATGCGTGGAACATCACGCGCTTCAAGCGCGCTCCTCGCGCCATGCAGATCATCCGGGAACAAGTCATCCGTCATCTCAAGGTTCGTGAAGATGAAGAACTCTACATTGACCCTGAAGTCAATGAACACATCTGGAAGCGTGGAATTGAAAACCCTCCTCGCAAAGTTCGCCTCTTGGTGATCCGCCACGATGAACCTGACTTCCCCGTAGAAGTGAAATTGATGAAGGAGTGAAAAAAATGGGAAACATTCGTCCAAGTTTTATCAAAATCCGAGCCATTCGTCTTGTTGAGGAACACGGTGAGAAATTCACCGATGACTTCGACCACAACAAGGAAATGGTGTCAAACCTCACCGATGTTGAGTCCAAGAAATTGCGGAACTGGATTGCCGGTTACGTGACACGATACCGACAACGCCGCACCGATTGAGTGGGTTGGTGTGTCGATTCGGGTTGATTGGGACCGTCAACCCGTCAGTGTGCATTCGGATGATGCAGCCGTGTTGGAACGTCTCATCCTTTTTTTGCGAAACCAACACAACGTGAAAAAACGTTCAATCGTCATGCCGGACCGTGAGGATGGCGGTTTTCTGTTCTTCATCTACCAGGTGTGTGATCCGCGATGGATAGTCGCATTCCTCGAACACGACTCAGGTGAGGTTGATGGGTGAGCGCCAAGACATTCCGTTACCGAGCGGGCTGGTTCAAGTTGCGGTCGTGCTGGTTGGTGTGACCCATCCAGGGAACTTGGGTGCCATTTGCCGGTCCATGCTGAATTATGGATTCGATGACCTCCGATTGGTCAATCCAAAGTGTTCACCCGACGACGAGGAAACACGGGCTCGTGCGAAGCATGCTCAACGGGTTCTTGACGATGCATCCGTGTTTGCGAGCATTGGTGAGGCCGCCGAAGATTGTCGCGCAATATTGGGTACATCGGGAAAACGCGAAGTGGGTGACAAAACCCTCTTCCGTCATTTTTTGTATCCTTGGGACATGATTCAGAGGGAAGAGCAAGCCGGTGGCAGAATTGCCATTGTCTTCGGCGAGGAAGGCAAAGGACTCTCCACGGAAGATCTGGCTGCATGCGATTACTTCATCACGCTTCCAACGTGGGAAGGCTACCCAATCGCCAATCTCAGCCACGCAGTAAACGCTGTGGTGTACGAGATTCATCGCAGTCGTGTTCTGTCCCAACAGGGCAAAGATCCGGGCCTTCCTGATATTGTTCCCCTTCAAACGAGCATGGAGCCGTCGGTACGAACTGCCTTGTTGACCTCCATCGAACAATGGTCAAATGCTCTCTCTGGTCCCGATGAGCGTACGGCATCGGTTGAACAGACCATGAAACGAACCCTCCTGAAAGGAACGCCAAGCAATGAGGAATCGACTCGCTTGATCGGCGCATTTGTTGAAGCAACCACTGCCCTTCAATTTAGTCAGGGCGATCCAAATTGGAAGAAGGAACATCGACGAAGGTTATCGTAACGGTCGCCAACTGGCGATTGATTTCGGCGTCTCTCGGCAATGCATGGCGACCAAACGCAACCGGTTTCCATAGACGCTTTTGATGTGCGGCTCGACCTGTTCAAACGCCCACTTGGCAAGGTTCTCAGCGGTCGGAATGAAGGGTACGATGACGGTTCGGTGTCCTTCACCCATGGCAGCGCATGCATGTTTGGCTTCGCTATCGCCTTCGTAAAGGACAAATGCATGGTCAATGACATCGTGTACATGTTCCATCAAGACGCTGCTGATATCGCCAAAATCCATCAGCATCCCTTCATCCGAAACACCGCTTTCTTGGACAACATCGCCCTCAATTTCAGCTTCAAACCGGTACCTGTGGCCGTGCAGATGTTTGCATTTGGACTTGTGATTTGGCACACGGTGGCCGGTATCGGTCTCAACATAACGCTTGATGGTGGTGGTCATTGGTCTTCCTCCAGATGAAAGTTCATGGATGCTGAGTTGATGCAGTAGCGCTCGCCTCCGTATGCCGCGGGACCGTCGTTAAACACGTGCCCGAGGTGAGCGTCACACCGATCGCAGCGAACCTCGGTACGAACCATACCGTGACTTCGGTCCTCAATTCGTTTGATATTCGCTTCACTGTGTTCGGAATGGAACGAAGGCCACCCGCAACCGGATTCAAATTTCATGCTCGAGGTGAACAACAAGGTTGAGCAACAAATGCACGTGTAGGTTCCAGGGCGTTCTTCATCCCAGTAGATTCCAGTGAACGCCCGTTCCGTACCCTGTTCTCGTGTCACGTGGTATTGTAGTTCTGTGAGTTTCTCTCGGTAGGTTGCATCCTTGTGCTCTCGCTCGACCTTCAAAGCATGCTCCAAGACGGTGACCCAAGGCTCAACATATTCAATGGGGTCTTGTCGCCCAAGAGCATGGAAAGCAAGAATGCGCTCCACATCAGAACCGGTTCGCCCGTGGCTTTTGCCATCTCCATCCGGACTGTAGGAGGTGAGGGTTCGAGAAAACACTGCATCAAAATCCAATTTGAGATGATCCACGGACTGCTCAGCGTCTTTGAGGATGGAAGTTTTGTCCATTTCCAAATAGGGCAAGACGAACGAGATGAGATGGCTGTCCCAATTCCCTAATGCGAAGGCATGTTCGAGGGCTGAATAAAACTCAGGTCGACAGTCCGGGTAAATGGCGTGGTCCCCACTGTGTACCCCCAACACCACGCAGACCTTGCTGTCGTTCGTTGTTGCAATTGAAAGAGCAGTGCCGTACAACAACGAAGAAAAGATAGCGTTACGATTGGGAACGACGGTTGCTTTCATGTTGTCTTCCTCATAGTGGCCTTCAGGGACGGGTCCACCAGTTGCGAGCAAATCGCTTGCAAAAAGTCCCATCGCACTTTGGAGGTCAATCACATGGTGATGAACAAGCAATCCGTGTTCTTCCAAGTGCTTGACCAAATCGCTGGCGCGTTGCAACTCAACGACATGCTTCTGTCCATAATTGAACGAAAGTGCCGTTACTTCGTAACCTTCTCTCAAGAGGTGCAACAACAAGGAACTCGAGTCCATGCCTCCGCTCAAGGCCATGACGGCTCGCTGTTTACTCGTCACAATATCCCCATCCATTTGTGTGTTTGAAGCGAGAGCCTCCACGTCGGATTGGCCTTCACCACGGATTCAGTGAGTGCAAACATGCGTCCGTTTTCCTCTACCGAATGTGTTTCATCGTAGCACGGCTGGAGATACAGGTGGTCAAATCCCTCGATGAGGCCATCGTAGAGACTGAGTGGTTGACCAACATACACACATTTGAGTTCGTTTCCAATGCGTTGCCGGACGGCCACGTTTGGATACATCTGATCTTTTGGAGAAATGCAAATCCAATCGAGTAAACCCTCCGGAATTTCAACGGTGCCGTTTGATTCAATTGAGAGGTGATATCCTCGACGTCGAAGCAGACGACTCAGCGGCCACAAGTCGTTCAACATGGGCTCACCCCCGGTGAAGATGATGTTGCTGCAAGGAAACTCCATCACGCGAGCCAGAATGTCAAGCGCGGACATGGTCGTGTATTCGTCAAAATTGGTATCACACCATTCACAGCGAAGGTTGCATTTTCCAAAACGAATAAACACGTGTGGAATTCCACTTCGATGACCTTCACCTTGAACGGAGTGGAAAATCTCGACGATGTTGTATTCTGCTGCCAAATCACTTGCGTTGTCGGTGACGACATCACCGGACAATCCACATGGCATGTTGGTCATTCAGTTCCCTCACAGTGGTGGTTGTTGAATCAATTGCATGAGTTCGCTTCGAGCCTCGGGCCGATCGAAAAACACGCCTCGCATGGCCGAAGTGGTCATGACGGCCTCTTGCTTTGCAACACCTCTGCACTGCATACAACCGTGCGATGCTTCCAAAATCACGGCAGCGCCAAGCGGCTTAAGTTCCCGTTCAAGGTCGTCGGCAATCCCTTTGGTTATTCGCTCCTGATTTTGCAATCGGCGAGCGTGAAGGTCCAAAATCCGGGCAAGCTTACTGATGCCGACAATACGCTCCACCGGAATGTAGGCGATGTGACCCCGCCCGCTGAAAGGAAGGAGGTGATGTTCACAGGTCGACGTAAATTCGATATTTCGCAACAAAACGATGCCATCGTAGCCTTCGCCGTTGAAGGTCGCTTGAAGAAGTTCACTTGCATCCATTTGATAGCCTGCATGCAATTCCTTCCAGGATTCGACAACGCGTTGGGGGGTGTCTTCCAACCCTTCTCTATTGCTGGCACCTGCCCCTTCAATATACGAAAGGATGGTGCGTATGGCTTGTTGTGCTTCTTCTTCGGTCACCATCAGTTCTTCCCCCTACCGTGCATCATGTCAATTTCGTCCAGTTGGTCCAGCAGTTTTCTGCACGCCGTTCGAATGGCATCTGCCAGGCTGACAAATTTCTTCTCATCTCCAACATGCAATTTGAGATCCTCCACCAGTTCAGACGGCATGTCCAACGAGATTTTGGGCATGCCATGGCCTCATACCAACCTCATATAAGTATTCGTATGATATTACCTTAGTAATATTTCAGGCACATTTTCGCGTCGTTGTGAGCGCCTCGTGCCAATGTTCAAAGGGCTCCGTCACGCATAATCATGCATGCAGAAGGCAATTGACCACCCCGGGTTATCGGTGCTTGAACGCATTCGTGGATATGTCGGACGACGGGACACGTTGGGGCTCACTTCAGAAGAAATTTCTCATTTTTACGAATTAGATGCTTCGCTACGTCTTGCGCTTTCCGAAGCTGCCAATCGGTTCGACTCGTTTTCCAACGAATTTTCATCGGTGTACAAAGGGTCCGACGAATCAACACTCATCGAGCACTTGCAGGAGGGGTATGTGAACTTCTACAATCCTGCAACGGTCAATCCCTATGTCGCTCTTGCTGCGCGTGGTCCATGGATCATTACTTCCCATGGGGCCGTCGTCCATGACAACGGTGGATACGGTATGCTGGGCGCAGGCCACGGACCCCAACACGTGATTGATTCTATGGCCGACAATTGGGTGATGGCAAACGTCATGACCGCATCGTTTTCCCAGAAAAGGCTGGACAACAGACTTCGAGAAGAACTCGGGCACACACGAGGTTCGTGCCCGTTTCAAAAATTCATCTGCATGAACAGCGGCTCTGAATCTGTTACGGTGAGCCTACGGATTGCGGATGTCAATGCCAAACTGATGACGCAGAAAGGTGGGCGCTACGAAGGCCACCAAATCAAAATGCTCGCCATCGAACAAGGTTTCCACGGTCGAACCGATCGTCCTGCGCAGATGTCACACTCCTGCAAAGGAAAGTACGATCAGGTGCTTGCTAGCTTCCAACAAAGGGACAATTTGATCTTGGTCCCAGCGAACGATGTTGAAGCACTTGAATCAGCCTTCCACCACGCAGAATCCAACGGAGTGTTCATTGAATTGATGGCCATTGAGCCAGTCCAAGGTGAAGGCAATCCTGGTCAATGCGTTTCTCGAGAATTCTACGATGCTGCGCGGAAGTTGACCAAAGAACACGGCTCGTTGTTGCTCGTTGATTCAATTCAAGCAGGTATCCGCGGACAAGGTACCCTCTCCGTCATTGATTACGAAGGATTCCAAGATTGCGAAGCCCCCGATTTGGAGACATGGTCGAAAGCCCTGAATGCTGGACAATATCCCCTCTCCGTTCTTGGTATGAACGAACGGGCCGCCTCGTTGTACGTGACGGGAATCTATGGAAACACCATGACAACCAATCCAAGAGCGCTGGAGACGGCTGCGACGGTTCTGGAAAGCATTACACCAGCCTTGAGAGAGAACATCCGTGAGCGTGGGAAGGAGATGGTTCTGAAGTTTTCACGCCTCCAAGAGGAGTTTCCTGAGATCATCACCAAGGTCCAAGGCACAGGCCTCCTTTGTAGCATGGAATTGGAGCCCACAGGATTTCCTGTGGTTGGTTTTGATGCGGTTGAACCTTGGTGTCGGCGCAGAGGGTTGGGCGTGATTCACGGTGGCGTCAACGCCCTGCGTTTTACACCCCACTTCAACATCACATCGGATGAAATCGATTTACTCGTCACCATCGTCCGAGAAGCCATCGTTGCTTTCCAGGCTAGGACAGGCTTGTAACCAAATCCTCTCGCTTGAACTGCCGAGAGGCGTAGTATGCAGCACTCAACGCATACACGGTGGACGAAATTGACCACACAAGAATATGCGATACCACAATTCGGTTCATCAACAGTTCACGAAGCGCAAGAAGAACATTCACCACGGGAATTGCAAACCAATATGCTTCTATTCCATCGAGATTGATCACTTGTGTGAACAAGGCTGGAAACAAAATCACCAGCACGGCAGGGCCAAGAATCGAACCGGCTTCTTTGACGCTGTGCGAGCGCATGGCAAGGGCCAACTCCAGGGCCACAACCATCACTGCAAACAACAACACTGCGAGGCAGAGCAACAAAAGGGCAAGGAAGGATACTTCCGGCGTTGAGAGAATGTTCGATGAGGCAAGATAACCGATTGCGAACAACAAACCAGCAATCTGGAGCAACACGCCCGCCCCGGTGATGGTGGCTACAGCGAGCCATTTACCCATCAACAACTCCATTCGCGTGCACGGTAGAGCCAACAACGCTTCCAATGTGCCACGTTCACGCTCGCCCGCGGTCATGTCGATTGAAGGTTGAATGGCTGAGGAAAACGTCCAAACCGCCAACACGAGGGGGATAAATAGTGACAAGGCCATGCCAGCTTGTTCACCTTGGGTGGCAACATCACTTTCGGTAATGTCGCCGTTCCAACGAAGCGGGTCCAAGGTCATGTTCGGATCCAGTCCAGCGTCGCTAATTCGCCGAACCGTTTCATTTGCTTCCCAATCTGCCAAAACGACGAAGGTTCGACTCCTCGCTTCCAAACTTTGCTCCGAGGTTGACATGTACAAAAGTGCATACTCCACGATGGTCCCGTTGGTTTGCATTCGCAGAACAACGTCCACTGAACCGTTTCTCAAGCGTTCCACATCATCCTGAGGTTCTGATAGTTGCTCGAGGTTTGGAAGCGGCTCATAGGTGATGTTGAGGCTTGAGCTGTTGAGCGCCATCCCCAATTCATCAGGAATGCCATCGGTTTGAATCGCAACATCAACCTCCATGGCATCCAGTTCTGCTGCTTCGGATTCGAGCAGGAGGGGGAACAAAATGAACAACAAAGGGAACATCAACAAAGGAATGACCAAGATTGCAACGATTGTTCGCCAGTCCCGCACGAACTCAACCAATTCCTTTTTCGCGATGGTCGAGATGCGACGAACTCTACTCATCTTCCATCACCTCACTGGGTACTTTTGGCGTGAACAGTGCTCTCCACCGAGTGGACCATTTCGAAAGCGGCTTATCGTCCTCGTGACGTTGCCTTGCCGTATCGGCTGTTAACTTGACATAAGCGTCTTCCAAATGATCGGTGTCGGTCATTTGAAGCAATTCTTGCGGCGTTCCGTCTGCTCGAACTTCACCGTTGTGAATGATGATGATGCGGTCGCAAACACGTTCAGCCTCAGCGAGTTGGTGAGTTGAGTAAATCACGGTGCCACCGTCTTCCCCCAGTTGCCGAACCAGCTCACGTACTGTTCGGGCACTTGTTACATCGAGGCCAGCGGTTGGCTCGTCGAGGAGGAGGACGCGAGGAGCGTGGGCGAGGGCTCGTAAAAGGGCCGTTTTCTGCCGCATACCTCTGGAGAAGCCCTTGGTGTGGCGCCCGAGGGCTTCTTCCATGCCGAGGTGGTGTGCAAAATACAGGGTGCGTTTCCATGCGAGCTCATCTTCAACGCCTTGCATCCGAGCGTGATAACGGATGTTTTCCCAAGCTGTTAGGCGCGAATAGAGGCCTGTGTTTTCCGGCACGACCCCCAGCACGCCTCTGGCGTGTTCAATGGCTGCACCGTCTGCGGTAAGGACATGGCCCGTGGTGGGCCGATACACACCCGCAAGAAGACGAAGCAGTGTGGTTTTTCCTGCCCCGTTGGAGCCAACAAGGCCGACGATTTCACCTTCATGAATTGCCAAGTTGATGCGGTCGAGCGCAGTGATGTCTCCAAAAGATTTGGAGACGTTGTTGACGTGAAGGAGCGGTTTGGCCATCTGGTCAACTCGCACGGCCGGATTCCACAGCCCAGTTTAGCCCTGGATGTTTGGTCTCAATGCGATTAGCCCTCTGGAGGGTGGAACGAAGATGATCTTGAATTTCAGATTGAGAGACGCCCATATCAATCATGTTTGCCACGAGTTCTATGGCACCCTGAATAGCACCCGCGTCGAGGTAGGCCTCGTTGGTGATGGTGCGCTGCACCCTCAATTCCTCCAAACGTCCTGCGAGGTAGTGCACTTCCCCCTTCAAGCGTGGTGCATCGATGTGGGGCATGGCGAGCAACTGGTCAATACAGGTCCTCATCGATATACTTGAGTTGCTGGACGATTATAGGTGTTGGCATGCAAATGCGTCAATTGATTTGTGTCAGTTCGACCAAGACTCCACCGGTTGATGATGGGTGGACGAACGCAATCAATTTTCCACCAGCCCCTTTTGTGGGTTCCTCATTGATGAGACGTACCCCATTTTCTTTGAGGTGGGCGAGGAGGCCATTGAGGTCTCCAACACGGAAACACAATTGTTGGATTCCCTGCCCGCGCTTCGCAAGAAACCGACCTACCGGGGTGTCGGGGCCGGTGGGCTCCAACAATTCTACCATGGCGGGAGATTGGTTGGTGGTGGTGACGGACGTCGAAAAGAAACGAGTGGTGACCCCTTGTTCTTCGACGGTTTCATCATCTTTCTTTTGTTCCAAACCGAGCAGGTTCCAGAACGTAGAGGCATCGTCAAGGTCGTTGGTTGCGATGCCTATATGGTCGATGTAAATGGGTCCAAACGTCATAGATTCACCTCTAAAATCCACTGGGTGCCATGTACGTGCCGAACACGGCTTTCAATTCACCCATGATCTCGCCAAGCGTTGCCCGAGAGCGGACTGCGTCAAGCACTCGCGGAAACAAATTCTCACCATTTTCAGCGGCATCCTTGACCGCTTGCAATGTTCGTTGGACGAGCTCATTGTCCCTTGACCGGCGCAAAGCCTCCAAACGTTTGGTTTGAGATTCCCCAAGAGAAGGGTCGGTTTTCATCACTGGAATTTCATCCAATTCATCCATCGTACCGTGATTAACGCCAACGATTCGGCGCGTTCCAGCCTCAATTTCATTGAGATATGCATAAGCCGACAAATGAATTTCTTGTTGCTGCCAGCCTTGTTCAATAGCAGCCATGGCCCCACCTTTGTTCTCAATCGTTTGAATAAGCGCCAAGGACTCGTTATAGATTGCTTTCGTCAAGTGTTCAACATGCCATGAACCAGCCATCGGGTCCACAGAATCGGCTACACCCGACTCTTCTGCAATGATTTGCTGTGTCCGCAATGCGACGGTAGCGGAGGCTTCTGTTGGCAAACCCAGGGCTTCATCATAGGAATTGGTGTGCAGACTTTGTGTCCCTCCAAGAACGGCTGCGAGTGCTTGGATGGTCACACGTGAGACATTGTTGAGTGGTTGTTGTGCTGTGAGACTTACACCTGCTACTTGGGTGTGAAATCGCAGCATGGTTGATTTTGGGTTTGTAGGCTGATAGCGTTCTGCGATCAAATCATGCCACAATGTGCGTGCCGCTCGGAATTTGGCAATTTCTTCAAAGAAGTCATTGTGACAGTTGAAGAAGAACGAGAGCCGAGGAGCAAAATCATCGATGGCCATACCTTTCCCAATCGCTGCCTCGACGTAGGCGAGTGCATTGGCCAGGGTAAACGCCACTTCCTGTATGGCCGTTGAACCTGCTTCCCGGATGTGGTAGCCGGAGATGGAGATCGTGTTCCAGAGGGGTACTGACTCGGCACAAAACTGGAAGATATCGGTGATCAATCGCATGCTCTCTGCAGGTGGAAAGACGTAGGTGCCGCGAGCGATGTATTCTTTGAGAATGTCATTTTGTATCGTCCCACGTAGTGCATCCATGGCCACGCCTTGTTCTTCACCGGCGACGATGTACATGGCAAGAAGCACCATGGCTGGAGCGTTGATGGTCATCGATGTGCTAACACTTTCAAGCGGAATGCCATCAAAGAGAAGCTTCATGTCCTCGACCGATGAGATGGAGACACCAACCTTCCCTACCTCTCCATAAGACAATTCGTCATCGGCGTCCAAACCGAGTTGTGTCGGGAGGTCAAATGCGACAGATAGACCCATTTGACCGCGTTCAAGGAGGAGTTTGAAACGTTCGTTCGTGGCTTTGGCGCTTGAAAATCCAGCGTATTGCCGCATCGTCCACAGTCTGGACCGATACATGGAGGCATGGATGCCTCGGGTGTAGGGAGGCTGGCCAGCATCAGGCAACTCAGCGTGGCGCTCTTGAGGCCCTGACAGGTCAGGCAGACGGACACCGCTGAGGGTCCTCCAGTCCTCCTTCCGCTCTTTGGCCATGCTGCTGACACAGCAAGGCACTTCATCAAGACTCGCTTTTGGGTCAGTGGTGGTGTCCGCCAGGCCCGTGTGCATGGCCGTGAGCGATTTCTTCCTCACTTGCTTCACGCAGTTCAACCACTTCAACGGAAAACGTCAGCGATTCCCCTGCGAGTGCATGATTGAAATCGGCGGTGACGGTTTCCTCGGTGAGTTCGGTGATGGTGAATGGAGCAGGTCCGTGAGGCATTTGAGCCACCAACTGCATGCCAATTTCAAGAGCCGCACCGTCTTCCTGTTCGAGTTGTGCGAAGTTATCGCGTGGAATTTGAAGGACGGCTTCATCGTCTCGCTCACCGTATGCTTCCTCGGCCGTCAGCGTAAATTCGCGGCGTTCTCCGACGGCAGCCCCCATCAAGTTGGCTTCAAATCCTGGAATCATTTGGCGGTGGCCAACCAAAAAGGTCAACGGATCTCGACCCTCACTGCTGTCAAACACTTCACCAGAATCAGGAAGAGTTCCGGTGTAATGCACGGATGCTACGGTATTTTCTGCTACTTTGTCGCTCATGTTTTCATCTCCTTGTTGTCAATTCTTTGACTAAATCCCGAAGCAAGTCGCCCACCTCTTGTGGCAGAACCAGTTCGGCTTCTTTTTGCTCAATGAATTCCAAGGAATCATCCACTCCTTGTCGCTCACCTTTTGCCCAAATCTGTCCAAGCACGTTTGAACGGTGTTCCTCAGGAACTTGGGGGTGATCCAGAATATCCTTTGCAGCATACTTGTACTCGAGGTACTTTTGGCGATTCAGCTTTTTCTGCTGCTTTTGCCGGCCGCCTCCTTTTTTGTCCATCCTTCTTCGCCCACGGCGCTTATCTTGTTTACTTTCAACCGTGGTTTCAATTTCTTTGAACACGTTCTTGACACGTTTGTTCTTTGCTTTGATTGTGACAACATCGTCGTCGTTGTCCAAGTCATCGTCGACTGAACCATCCTCACCTTGTAGTTCGGAGCCAGCCTCCAATTCTTCGATGACTGGATCAACAACAGGTTGTTGTTGAGCGGTTGGGGCTGCCTTTTTGAGCGCCTCAGATTTACGGCGTAGTTCTGCAAGTCGATCTTCACGAGACTGCTTTTCTGGTTTTTCAGGTTCTTCTTGGCGTTGAATCTCTGCGGGAAGTGGTGCGGGAGCAACCACGGGTGCTGCTACATCGCCCTTCTGTTCCAATTTTTCCATCGCTTCGCGCTGCTTCCGTTCAAAATCAGCTTTGATGTCAGCGGGTGCCGCTGGAGTTTGTTCTGGAACAGGCGTCGGACGGCGAGCAGCCTGACGCTCACGTTCATCACGACGCTTGCGATGCTGCTGTGAGGCGTCTTTCGCGAACGGATTGAACTCCTCACGCTTGCCTCGACGTCCGTTGATTGGTGATTCCCCCAACGGCAAGGGTAAGCCGACCAGTTAAAACCGTTAGCATGCACTTGGCATCAGGACCAAACGATTGGCGTCTGGTCTGTACGAAGGTATTGGTCGATTGCACTTTGTTCAAGTGAGGTCGTTCGGTTTTGCAATTCCAACCATCCGAGAAGTGCAATCATGGTGCCGTTATCAATGCAATACATTCGCGGTGGGGCAAACGATGCACCTTCTCTATCCGTTGCCATCTCTTCGCACATGGTGCGCATTCGCTGGTTGCATGCCACACCACCACCGAGGAGAAGTTCTGTCTTTCCGGTGTGAGCCATGGCACGTTCAGCAACTTCAACACAGGATGCAAAGGCATGTTCCTGAAGGGACCAGCAGACAGCATCCAATGGCTGTCCATTGTCTATGAGGCGTTGGGCTGCTGTCAACAATCCAGAGAAGGCCAAGTCCATGCCACGAACAGCATAGGGCAATTGCAATCCCTCCATGGACGGGTTTGGGTTCCGAGTGAGGTATTCATTGGCGAGTTGTTCAATTTTCGGCCCTCCCGGGAAGGGAATGCCCTGATTTCTGGCGAACTTATCCAACATGTTCCCAATACCGATGTCCAATGTTTCTCCGAGTACACGGTATCGGCCATTGAGACGTGCAATCACTTGGGTGTTTCCTCCAGAAACATACAGGAGAATTGGATCGTCGCATCCGCATTGTTGCCGTCCAATTTCGATGTGAGCAACGCAATGGTTGACACCGATCAAGGGGACTTCCATTTTGGTTGCAAGGCCGCGTGCAATGGCTGCCCCCACTCGGAGACACGGCCCGAGACCTGGGCCTTGCGAATAGGCCACGGCACCAATATCTGCGGAGGTCAAATCGTGCTTTTCAAGAACGTCGGAAAACAAACCAGCAGCCACATCCTTGTGATGGTCTGCAGCTTCCCGAGGATGGATTCCTCCTTGGTCGGGACGGAGGGTGTCTGAGGCCGCCGGATAGGGTATGCCGTCAGCGTCAACGAGTCCAAAAGAAAGCGTGTGCGCCGTGGTTTCGATGCCGAGCGTCCATTTGCCCATGGCCCGACGACCAACCGATTGTTCTTCAACCCTCTCTTCCTTGGATGAACCATGAAGCGGGTCTTGTTCAACTCCGGCCCCGTTGTTCATTTTGCAGGTTTGAATCAATCCCTTGAAGATAGTATTTATGATGGTTGTAAAGCAATTATTATAGAAGATAATGTCATTGAATCAATTCAAGATTCACAAGATGTAGAAGATGAGTACAGTCTCCAAAGCATCAAACAAAGCGATACCCATCTTCGAGTACACGACCTCAAGGGTTCTGCAGTCATTCCCGGCCTTGTTGATGCTCACACGCATTTGCTCTGGGCTGGTGATCGGTCAAAGGAAGTGGCCTGGAAGCGCGAGGGTAAATCCTACGCTGAAATAGCCTCCATGGGTGGTGGTATTCGCCACACTGTGCAGGCAACACGTACGGCAAGCGACGATCATTTGACTGAATTGGGTTACCAGCGACTCAGAGAAGCCCTGGCAACGGGGACCACGCATCTCGAGGCAAAAAGTGGGTATGGCCTCCGCACGGAAGATGAGTTGAGGCTTTTGGAAATTGGCAGCAAATTGGGCTCCATCAAGCATGTACCGAGTGTCGACCTCACGTGGATGGGAGCTCACGCTGCCCCCCCTGGAGGCTCCATTGAGGCCTATGTTGACGAACTACTCACTCAACAACTACCTGCGGTCGTGGACCAAGGCCTTGCTCGCTCCGCTGATGTCTTTTGTGAACCCGGTTGGTTTTCAGTTGAGCAAAGCGAAGAACTCCTCCGCGCATCTCGACACGCAGGATTAGCGCTTCGCATGCACGTGGATGAATTCAACGACGGTGGGGGCGGTGCACTCGCTGCTGAACTGGCGGTTGATACAGCAGACCACGCATACCACACGCCGTTGGACGTACGAAAGCGAATGGAGGAGGCGGGTGTGGTGACGGGTTTTCTGCCAGGCACACCCTATTCCATGGGCGATGCGTGGCCAAGCATGGATCGGATTGAGGAGGAATCCATCACGTATTCCCTCGCCACAGATTTCAACCCAAACTGCAGAACATTGAGCCTTCCATTCATGTGCTCGCTCATGGTTCAGCGTTGTGGCGTTCACCCACTGAATGCTCTTCGGGCCGTGACAGTGAACGCCGCACGTACCACGCCTCACCCGAGTGGCCTTGTGCATGGGCGAATCGTCGAAGGGGGCGTCGCGAACCTCAATGTGGTTGATGGGCCGCATTGGGAGGCATTTGCTCTCAGGCCAACTGGAACGCCGTTTTCCGCAACCATCCTGAACGGCCAATTCATAGCGCATTGAAAAGATAGCAATATTGATGTGAAACATGCATTTGATAAATCTCTATCATAAAAGGAGTAAATGATTTTCATGCTACTGATGGAAACAATCGTGTGTTCTGCCAAAGAGGGCGTTGAAGCGCGAATGATGCGAATGCTCAAGACACGCCAAGAATTCAAACGCCGGCAAATTGGATGTGTGGCTGCCTGGCTCGGTGCAGCACCTGATAACTCCAACTTGGTTCTTGTTCAAACCGTGTTTGATTCAGCCTCAAGCTGGAAATCCATTTCAGAACGTGTTCAAATGACACTTGATGCGGAAGATGGTGGCATCGAATCGTTGCTTCTTGGCCCGCCACTGGTCGGGATGTTCCAGGTTGATCCGAACGATCTCAACTCCCTGGTCAAATAAAGCCGTTTTGTACACCCCTTACCGTCGCATAATGTGAGTTATGCGACAACCTCCATGAAGAGGGAATTTTCAATTGACCATCAATTTTTGAAATTCCTTCGCAGTACCTCGTTTTGCTATTTACGCAAGAAGCCTTTTTGGCAAATTACTGAAAATCTCGCCCCCGAACCCCCCCTTGAAGGGCAAAAGTGACACATTTCGAAGAATGTCATCGGAAGCGTTCAATATCCCTTTCCATTTCGCAGGGTTGAGAACGATGACAGCTGTTGAAGGATACTGCATGAAGTGCAAAACCTACGGTCCTATTCGAGATGGAACCGAGATTAAGATGGCCAACGGGCGTACGCGCATGGCCGGCTCTTGTTCACAGACAGGCTGCACCGGTAAGATTTCGAAGATCATTGCTTGACGCCATCTTCGTCTTACCGAATTCGTTTAATACCGAAGTTTGGTGGCACAATTACCTAGGGCTCGTGGTCTAGGGGTTTATGACGTTGCCTTGACATGGCAAAGAT
>JBMZJQ010000001.1:0-110993 GCA_049617635.1 Candidatus Poseidonia sp. | reverse complement strand
GTGATCATCACGCTGGACTGGGTCTCGAGCGGAATCTTGTATTCCACGCCCACCAGAATGGGGTAGGCGCCGATTTGCCGTCCGAAGGTGATGCCTGCTTTCCCGTGAACCTCCGGGGCACGGTGAAGGTCGGTTTCGTGAACCGGCAGGCGGGTTCGCCCGTCGTGGGATTCCCAGTGGACGTCGTGGATGATGTGGCCGAGCGGGAACAATGCCTCCAAAAGCGGCTTGTCGATTTCGTCTCTGCACGCTGTTTTGAACGAGGCGAAGGCCTCGGATGGGACCTCTTGGAAGCCCTCGCCTTCCACCTGTCGAATGTTGATGCGCCGCAGCAGCAAACCCTCACTGCGAATGTCTCGAAGCAGGTCCATGTTCATCCCGTAGGTCGCTTCGGTTTCGCCGTTGAGGCCGGCGATGAAATTGAGTCCGGGCAGCAGTTTGGGCAGGCCTCGCTCGCCCCGCACGCTGCCGTGTTTGTTGATGAGGCGAATCGCCGTCTTGAGTTGAGCAGGGTCGCAATTGAGCCAATTGGCCTCGTGGACGCTGGGGTCGGCCGATTCCAGACCAAAGGAGAGCACGGCCCCGTCCGACAGGGTTTCCACGAGCGTCTTGGTGATCTCCTCCGAGGGTTCGAGGTTTTCCGCAATGATGGACGGGTTGCCGTTGTCGGTGTGAAGGATGCCGAGTCGCTCGTCTTCTCGTAGACCGTGAAGGAGCTTGGCAATCGGTTCGGGGTTTGGAACGGGGTATTCCAGTTCACGAACACCCTCGGCCATGTAGGTGTAGGTGTCGGTCATACCGCCAAGGCGAACGTGGTGCACGCCGGCGTCATGGGCGATGCGAACCTCTTCGATGATGTCTTCCGGTGTCCGCCAAATCGGCACGCCTTTCTTGGGCTCAATGCAGAATTTGCACCCTCGCTTGTAGCGAACACATCCCTGGTAGACCTCGACTTCGTAGGTTAACGGCCCCGGCTGGGTTTTGCTTCCGAGGTCGGGATGGTCGGTCACGGCTTTGCTGGCAGCACCCGCTTGCGCCCATGCTGTCCACTGCTCGGCCGTCCTGCGCTGGTGCTTCCACTCGCCTTTTTCGAGGAAGTGGTGGAGGGTGGCATCCGTGTCTTGAACGGCCAGAAACAGGTTGGGTCGCAGCGGCGTCCAACCCTGTTGTTTCCAGCCACGAATGGCCCAACCGCCAAACAACGCTGGCGTGCCATGAGGCAGGCTTCGGATCAGGTTTTGGGTTTCGTTGAGTGAAATGGGCGTGCCTCGAAGATATTTTCCCGGAACAACCGCTCCAGCGATGCACACCACGCCGAGGCAATTCTTCAGGCGCCGTTCAATCGATTCGGGCTCGGTCTTGAGGGCTTGTCGATAGCGGTCGACGGTCAGGTACTCGTAGTCGATGCCGGCCGATTGGAGGACACCGCACACATAGCGGATGTGGAATCCGACATAGGGCGGTACGCCAAACGCAGCCGGTTCGTCCTCGTAGCCGTCCAACACCAACCAGCGTGGCTCGGACGATTCAACCATGGCTCAAGGGGCGGGGGCGCCACCTTCAATCCTTCTTCGGGCGGGGTCGTCGTCGGCGCTTCTTGCCACCATCGGCTTCTTCCCGCATGGCTTGGAGTTCACGAGCTGATTTGCCACCGGTATCGCCTCCACCGCCGGAGCGTCCACCCTTGTCACCGCCTTTGGCATTGGCGATGTCGACCTTGATGGTTCGTCCGTCAATTTCGGTTTTGTTCAGGGCGGCGACCACGTCGCTGCCTTTGTCTTCCTCAGCGATGAACACAAACCCGAAGCCTTTGGCCTTGCCTCCCGGTCCGGTCGCAAGCACCACTTCGTTCACGGTGGCATGGGCAGCGACAAGGGCTTGGAGTTGCTCGGCTGTGGCTGAAAAAGGCAGGTTGCCGATGTAAAGTTTGAGACCTTGCGGCTCTTTCCTTTTCTTGTCCTTCTTCTTGTCGTCGTCAGCGTCACGAACACCGATCTTGCGTCCGTTGATGCGATGGCCGTCAAGGGCAGCGATGGCGGCGTCCGCCATGGCTTTCTCGGCGTAGGTCACGAAGCCAAAGCCGCGGTTCACGCCGGCGTCGTCGGTCAGCACAATGCAGTCGGTCATGTCGCCGTGGGCCTTGAACAGTTCACGAAGTTCGTCGGTACCGACTTCACGTGGTAGGCCACCAACGAACAAGCGGGTCCCTGGGGCTGCCTTTTGTTGGCGCCCTCGGCCACCTCCCTCGCCTTCGAACCGGAAGTAGGAACGCTCACGGCCGTCTTCTCGGACATCGGCTGCGATGAAGGTTGCTCGGCCGGCAGGGCCCTTGCTGAACATGGCTTCTGCCGCTGCACCCCAGCGCTTGCCGGCGTTGTTGAGTGCGCTGGCACCTTGGTCCAATTCGGCCCAACCCGCCCCGTAGTTGTCGGCGAGGGCGCGGTAGGCTTGGTAGCCGCACGTGGGGCACTTGACGTTCCAGTCGCCGTCGAGTTCGGGTTGAAGGGTGTCGCCACACGGCGGACAAATGGCGTGAAGAACACCGCAATCGTTGCGTTCCCTGAAGTCAAGGCGAAGCACAGGCTCCACCTCTTTGACAGCGGCGCGGCAGACGTCGCGTCGGCGCAACGCATCGGAGGTTTGGTGCATAAAGCGGTCAACCAGACCGGTCACGAAGAACTGGCCGTAGAGGTGTTGGGGCTGCAGCGAACCGGGTTTACCCTCCACGCAGAGGACCATCGCTTCACCGTTTTTCTCATTCAGTTTGACGACCTCACACAGCACGGTATCGCCCACCTCGGGGGCAACGATCGCTTTGCTTGACGTGACACTGATGGTGTCGCCTTCGACATGGACATAACCAACGACGGTCGAGACAATGTTTCCATCGGCCAAGGCTGTCCCTTCGCCGTGTTCGTGTTCACCCTCTTGGGCGATGATGCTTCCTGGGGTGACGAGGCTCGCCGTCATGTTTCTCATTCCATGTGCAGGCATGGCCCGAGGTGGGTCGCACACCGTTCGCTAATCGAGGGCGAGGGTTCCCTCCTTTTGAACCCCCCTTATCCGTCACGCCTCGTCTTCGCTCGGCAGTCGGGCATCGCCTGGACGATGAAAGCGCCAGCATTGCACGTCGGTGGAAGCGGTTCGCTTGGCGTGATGAGCGTAGAGGGGAGGGAGACGAAACGTCGTTCTCAGCACGGCTTCGTTGTCCCATCCGTGGTCGTTGCCAAGCGCGGCAACATGGGTCGCACGGTCGCTGTGGAGAAGGTGAATGGCGCTCGCTGGACTGGTGAAGGCAGCATGGAGAAACGGGCGATCCGCCTTGGCTGTTTGAACCCCCCAAGGAGGGTTCATCACGACGATATCAACGCCCGTCAGGTCAAGCGGGTCCGTGCCGATGGTGCTTGAATGAACGGTCCAACAATCCTGCAGTGATGCATCGAGCGAGGCAAGATTCTGGCCCAGGACTTCCAAGGCCGCCTTGTCGCATTCCACGAAGTGCACGTGGCTTGCTCCTAACATCAGGCATGCCACGCCGAGGATACCGTTCCCAGCTCCCAAATCGGCCACAACCCGACCATCCATGCCGTCCAGTTCGTCCACGGCCAACATCCAATAGGCGGCAAGGTCGCCTTCTGTGGCGTATTGCTCAAGCGAAACATCTGCACAGGGGTGCGGTTTGAGTTTTGAAAGCGCCATCGCAAGGTGCTTGGGGCGCATTCGCATCACCAGCGACGCTGTTGATACGGGTTTCCTTGGGGTGGTTGGCTCTGCATTTGCAAGCGCATGCTGTGGATTTGTTGGGCCTCAACACGGAGGCGTTGGAGCAGTTGTTCACCTGGCTGCTGGTTTCCACAAAAGCGGCAAAAGCGGGTGCCATCAGGATGTTGTTGGCCGCAGTTGACGCAGAATCCCATGTTGCTCCCTCGTGGTTTCGGTGGTGGCGCCTCGTTTTGAATCTTCTCAGCCCATGGCCGTCATTTCCAGAAGGATGGGCCATGATTCCAGCCCTTCAGCGATGCAACGCTCGTTGAGGTCTTCCCATCGGGGGTCGTCCATGAATTCGGACGGTTGAACCCCACCATCGATGAGTTCTTGGAAAAACGCTCGCACCTCACTTTCGAGTTCGGACACCTCTGCAGGGGGTTCCTCTTCGACCTCGGGCAGCGCGATGTTTCCGGTCGCTTCTTCGGCTGCAGGGGCGGCTTCAGACGGGGGTTCATCCGGTGAAGGGGGAAGAGGGACCGCCACGTCCTCAACAGGCACGTCAACCACTTCAACAGGTGTTGCCGATGGTGGCAGGGGTACCGAAGCTGCCTCTTCGGCAGGAGGTTGTTCGTCCACTGGGCCCTCCACCGTCGCTTCAGAGGTTTCTGCTTCCTCTGCGGCGGGTGCTGCCTCCTCTTGAACAGGTTCTGGCGGTGCTTCCTCTACAACCGGCGTTGGCGCTGGCGCAGGTGCAGGTTCCGGCGCAGGTTCTGGTTTGGGCTTTTCAAGACGGCCAATGCCCAAGACCTCGGCTTGCTGGCGAGCCATTTCGGCTGCGGCTCGACGAGGCAGGCTCACGAAGCATTTACCGGGAAGTGAATGCGGCGGGAACGGAAGGAAATAGCGTTCCAAAGCGGGAAGCGATGGGTGGCGGAAACACAGGGTTTGGACGGCTTCAAACGGCCGCTGCGTGGGCAAACCAACCGAAAACGGAGTGGAGGCCAACTCCACGGTCCCACGCAGCCAACCTTCGGTGTTGACGAGTTGTTGCATCCAGACGCCGAGATCAGCGGTGGCGATGTCGACGAATTGAAACGAGGCTGCACGGGTGTCAAACCCCTGCTCTTCAAGCAGCGGTGCTTCTGCTCTTGGTCGATGAAACACGGTCATCACCGGTTGGCCGTGCTCGACCATATCGCCGTGCAGTTCCATCATTTTCCGCTCTTTTCTCGGGCAAAGCAAGAGCACGGTCATGCGCGTGGCGTGCGGGTCCCATATCTCGCCCCACCGAGCCGATGCTTCGGTGGTCAACTGACCGATGGTCATGTCGGGTATCATGGCGGTTAGACCCATGGCGGCACCGATGAGGAGGAGGTGGTCCCGACCTTTTACCCTGCGGGTGCTCGTTGTTGGTCAAACGAGGTTCATGGCACAGGCCATCTCAGCAAGGAACACCACGCCCCCTGCAGCCCCGCGCAACGTGTTGTGCGAATAGGCTTCGAAGTGAACGGTGTTTGGCCCACTGCATCGAATGTTCCCCACCACCACGGCCATCCCCGCCTTGAGGTCCTCGGCTGGGTTTGGTGATGCCTCGAAGGCATCGCCGTTGCCAAACAAATGCGCCTGTGGGTCGATCGCATCAACCACCATGATCGGCCGGTACGGTGAACTCGGTAGCAATGGATAATGGTACATCGAAGCCCATTCCTTGATGGCTGCTTCAACAGACTGCGGGGAGACCTCTTGAGCCAACGTGGCTTCCACGAAGACATGATGACCGTCCTTTCGCATGACGCGCGAGCAGACCACGTCGGAGGTTCCCGTCCATCGAAGGATGTGGCGAAACTCTGCGTCGGTTTTTTCGGCTTCACCTGGGATGTCGGGCGCGACGCTCCCTTCTTTGAGCGCCTGCATCATGAACGGATGACCTCCACCGGAGAGGCCTTGCTCACTTCGCATCGCAAACTGTTCGAGGCCAAAGGCAGCGTTCATGGCAGCCAGCGGAAAAATGAGAGGCAACAAGGTGCAGTTGGTCGCACAAACAAGCCCCAACTTGTCGTCAACAGCAGCATCGTTCAGGTCTTCTGGATTGAGTTCAGGAATCACCAAGGGGACACCGTCTTTTCGTCGGTGAGCGCTGGCGTTGGAAAACACCGTCATGCCGTGGGCCGCCCACAGCGGTTCAAGGCGTTCGGCTTCTTCAGTCGGAAGAGCAGAAAAGGCAACACAAACGCCTTCGTCAGCCAGGCCCTTCATCACGGTGGTGTCGGTGACATCCACAACGGTATGGTCGACCATGGGAGGGCGTTCTTCATCCAAAATCCAAGGGACGCTCGAAAGGTTCTGTCCGTAAAATCGTGGTGAACCCGCCACGGCGGCAAGCTCGAACCAAGGGTGGTTGGCCAGCCGTTGTTGCAGACGCTGTGACACCAGCCCGCCTGCCCCAAGCACCACCGCTTTCCGCTGTTGCACGACCATGCCACCCATCATCTCCCTTTGAGGTCTTGGCAGGTCCTCACATCAGAGGAGAGGGGAAGACGCGGCGAGTGATGAGTTTCCTGAAGATTTTCCAACCGTCTGCGGTTGACCCCAATTTGGCTTCCCCAAGACGGGCGCGGTAGGAGATGGGGCGGTAGCGAAACGGGACGCGTTGGTGAACCATGCTGGCGAACATTTCGGCTTCGATTTCAAACGAGACGCTGTTCAGCCGAAGCCGCTCGATGGCCCCTCGACTGAAAGCCCAATACCCCGAACAAACATCCAGACTGATGGAGCCGTAAATCGCCGAGGCCATCCATGTCAGCAGGCGGTTGCCGACGTAGTTTGTTCTCGTCATCGCATCGGGAGCCAAATCACCGTTGAGCCGGTCGCCGATGACGACGTTTTCGTCATTCAAGCCGACCAGCAACGCCAGCATTTCGCTTGGGTTGTAGGTGCCATCAGCGTCCAACATGACCACGGCGTCCGCCTCGAGTTCAACGGCCATGCGGAAACCGTGTCGAATAGCGCTCCCCTTGCCGTCATCGTCCTGGTCGATGAACAACACGCCGAAGGACGACGCCACCTCTTCGGTGCGATCGGTGCTGTGACCGTCCATCACGAGCACCGTGGTTTCGTACCCCTTCGCCTTCAAGGCCTCGTGGGGGATACGCTCGAGCACCCATTGCAGGCCCAGCGCTTCGTTCAGCACCGGAAGGAGCACCACCAACCGCTGCATGGTGGCGGGTATGGGTTTCCCCTCAAGGGGTTTGCCCACCGGAGGAGGTCTGCCATTCAAGCCACTGAAGTTTCAACCCGGTTTGGTCCAACAGCACCGTATCCCTCCCCGAAAGGCCGAGTGGATTGACCCAGCGACTGGCTTCGTCACTCTTCCAGGTCAGCGTGAAGGTCTCAAGGGCAGAAGCGTTGTCGACGCCGACACACGCTTGATGGTAGCCGGCGCTGGTTTGCAGGCTGTGAAACGGGCGTTCGAGCCCGCCCGAGGCCTGTAGGTAGATGGCTTTCGGTTGGCCGATGACCTCGTAGGTCAAGCATGCCTCAACGGCTCCCGCCGGTGGTCCAACGGACACCACACCCACCGTTCCCTCGGGCAGGAAAGGACGATCGTTGCCCAAACCCAACGGGTCGCGGAACTTGTGATGCTGCCAAGGATCCACCCGTGTGGTGCAAGCATCGCAATCCGCCTCATCGATACCTTGGAGCACCGGAACCTCGGCGTTTCCTTCGGGGTCGAGTTGCCACAAGGTCGCCCCGTCTGCCTTGACGAGAGGAGACCAATACGGAGAGGCAGCCAACGTCCACTGCACCGTGCCCAAAGGCGAGCTCAAGGCGTGAAGCATGTCGTTGGCGATGAAATAGGAGACGTTGTCGGCATACAACGCTCGTGTTGCGGCAGCCTGTTCGCTTTGCGTCAAGTGCACCAAGCCGAGCGTTGGAATCGAGGTGGTGCTGACGCCTTGGGGAGCGTCCCAAACATAGCCCCAATGCATGTTTTCGGTGTAGATGCTGCCTTCCATGTCGGCCAACACGCTTCGCAACTCAAGGTCACCGGGCGACACGGCCAGCAACTCGTCGTGTTCTGCGAGTTGAAAGGCGACGGCGTTGGCCACCACGGTCGCGACGACCACCAGGGCAGTGAGCCCCCACGCCACCGAACGAGGCATGCTCACGAGCGAGGGAGACGTGTATTCGTCGTGGGGCGTCAATTCAGTTGTGCGTGACCACCACAAGGCCACCAGAACGGCCAGCGGCACGTGGAATGCATGGAGCGCCATCGAATACAGGGTGTACGAGAGCAGCGATAGAACGGGGATGTTTTGCAACCCTTCCACCAAATGCACCAAACTGAGCAACCACAACAACGCAAACCACGTGGTGGTGATGCGTCCTTCAACCGTGGTTCGTAAACAGAAGGCGGCCACGGCCGCCACCGCAAGCAACGGACCGTTGTAGACCAGCATCGGCCGTCCGCCCTGCCAGCCATATTCCGAAAAGACGGCCTCGTCAAAGAGTCGAGGGGCGATGACCAACAGGGCTACGGCAAAGCCCACGGTGATGAACCCCGAGGCGACATACGCCACCTTTCGAACCCATTCTCGATGTTCTTCGTTTTGCAACGAGAGTCCGTGAAGCACGTGTGCGAGCAACAACAAGGCGAGGTAAATGGCGCCGGTGGGGTGAATCAACGCCACGCACCACAACGCGAGGCACACCCCGAGCGTGTGGTGCTTTTGGCGCTGCTCTGCAGGGCGCAACAACGCCAGAATACCGACGATCATTCCCAATTGGCTGGCGACGCTGGGGTAGCCCGAATCGAAGGTTTTTGCAAACAACCCAATGCCAAGACCCATGGCGAGCATGGCCTGGGCGCCAGCGCCGTGGCGGTCAAGACTGCCCATCAGCCCGAGGAGCAGAACAAACAAGGTCCAGTGTCCCAGCTGGAACACGGCCACGCCTGAATTCATACCGGTCGTGGCGGCAAGCCATGCAGCCGTCGACGGGTAAGCAGGGGGGTAGGTCCAGAAACCTTCGTTGGTGCCTGCGAGGACGAGCGAGCCTTCGAGCATCATCTGTTGTGTGAGCATGGAAAACCCAATCCAGTCCACGCCAAAGGGCAACGGTTGCAACACAGGGCTGACCAACGCGGTGAGGGAGATGGCCGCCCCCACGACCAACAACGGGATGTTGCGCTCAGCTTGAAACCGCAGTTGAATCTCGGCCTCACGGCTCAGGCTCGGCGCTTCTGAATCTTCAGCAACCTCACCGTGCATGGCAGCCTCAAGGCGTTGCCAGTGGCTTCGTTGGGCCACGATTTCATGCCGTGTGTTGACGATCTTGTAGGCCAGCACGTTGGTCACGAAAATCGCCAGCCAAGCCAGCCAAACGGACCACACATCGAGAAGAAGAAGCGTCCCGTTCAACCCGTACGCCACCAACAGGCCAAGTCCCGGTGCAAGCAGCGTTTTTCGAACCCGGTCTCCGCTCCCGTCGAGGATGGAAGCAAGCGCCCATCCCGGCAACATGCTCACGCCGAGCAAGACGACGATGCTACCGAGCATGGTCATCCACGGTGAGGTCATGTTTTCATGCTTCTCCGAAACCTCAAGTAGATTCGCCCATCTCCTCACCCTGTGGCCTCCAGCGACCGGTTTCCATTTCACCCAACGGTGATCTTTGACCAACCGTACTGGGTGTTTGATTTCTCACGCCCCCAACCCAACGGCTGGGACGCCCCCTACACCTTCACCGTCGGCCGCTACGATGAACACCGTCCCGCCATGTACACCACCGAGTTGTTTGACGGCGTTCGCGATCATCACGTTGGCTTGGACCTCGGAGCGCCGGTGGGTACGCCCATCCACGCCTTCGGCGCGGGGACCGTTTACGCGGTGGCCCTCAACGACGAGGACGGTTCCTATGGACCCACCCTCATCACCCAACATCATCTTGCGTTGCCCGACCGTGTTGGCGGGCCCCTCAGTGAGACGCCGGTCACGTTTTGGGTTCTGTACGGCCATCTGAGCATGGCCACCCTTGAGCGGTGGAAGGTCGGCGACCGGTTTGAACAAGGCGAGGTGCTTGCTTGGATGGGTGATGAATCAGAAAACGGTGGATGGCCGCCCCACGTGCACGTTCAACTGGCCTGGAAACCACCCGAGAACGGAGATTTGCCGGGCGTCGTGGCGGGCGAACACCGCAGCGCAGCCCTTGAGGCGTACCCCGACCCTCGCTTGATTTGCGGACCACTTTACTGAACCGAATCAAGGTGGGCTTTCAAGGCGCGAATAGGTGCAATCGCCGACGGGTCTTTTCCATGGAGCAAGGCCAACGTTGTGGACAACCAATCCATCACCAAGCAGTGGTACAGCAAGCACTCCAGGAGGGATTCACCTTCGCCAACCAGGTTCCAGGCCGTTTCCGTGGTGGCGTGAGCCACCATCCAATCCAAGCGTTGCTGAACACGAGGGTGCATGCCGTTCCAGGTGAGCAACAACAACGCCTGCTCGTCGGCCGAGGGGTCCCCGTCGTCTCCGACACCACCCCAGGCCACGCTCTCGTTGTGGTTCATCTCAGGGATGGTGCCCGTGCGTACAAAGCGAGCAGCGTTTTCATTCATCTGGTTCTTGAATCGATTCAGTGCTGGACCGAGTTCAGTTGGCCCGAGCACCGCCATGGGTCGGTCCATCAACGAGGCCGCCAGCAAAGCGATGTCACCCTCGGGTTGGGCGAGTGCGTCGAAATGTTCGTTGCTGGCTTGAAGGCGCTCAAACATGGCTTCACGCTGTTCGTGCGCCATGGTGGGCATCAAGCCGAGGTGTTCCAAACAGGCGACCTGCCGAGAAAAGAGGTGGCCAAAGGCCGTTCGTGGAGGCTGTCCGCCGATGCTGGGAATCAAATGGCAGTTGGGATAGAGTTCTGGAAGGCCTGCAAGTTCACCTCCCGTGGCGATCACGATGACGGTGGCGTCGTTTTGCAAGGCCAGATGGGCGGCACGCACCGTTTCTTCGGTGTTGCCGCTGTGGCTGGTCGCCAGCACCAACCATGTTGGGTCAAACCATGCTGGCAGGGTGTAATCTCGGTGAACCACGACAGGACAGTGCCCGTGCTGCGAGGTCAAGGCAGCGAGGAAATCCCCGCCGGCGGCACTTCCTCCCATCCCCAAGCAGAGCACACCGGTCCAAGGGGCTTGTCTGAGTCCATCCAACCAAGGAAAAGCCTCGGCGTTGACGGCGGCGAAGCCTCGCCGAAGGTCGTTCACGGTTTGGCGCAAAAAGCCAATCATGTCTTCGCTGTCCAAACGTTGTGCCAAATCCACCAAGGTGGGGCCTTCTTCGTGTTCATCAGGTTCCATCATGCTTCCTCCTGTTGTGGTGTTGAATCAACGGTCAAATAGGGCAGAGCAAGCCACGCATCCTCGTGGCGAACGAGTAGGCCCTTTCGGCCAGGAGTGTGATCGTAGGGGAGTCGAACCGAATCCATGTTCCACGTGTTGGGGTCGAGGAATTCGCCCACCGACGCATCTTCGTTGATGAACTCAACTTCCAAGGCTTCGTGGAGTTGCGCCACCACGTTGGCCGACTCGAGGTCTCTCCAACTGGCACCCGTTCGCTCCTGTCGTTCGACCCGTTCCATGATCGCACCTTCTTTTGTCCACGCAGATGGCCTCCACAGTTGCCCTCGCCATGCGACCACGTCGCCGATTTCGTAGCCCGGTTTGCGGTACAACAAGGTCAGGCGCGTGACGTCGACACCGTCCTTGCGCCCAACCGTGGAATTGGTTTCAACGACCATGCCTCCGTATTCTGAGACCAAATGCCGGCCCCAGGCACGGGCCAGCCCCTTGCTTCCCAACACCACGTCGTATCCACCGGTCACGGGTCCTTCGTTGGTGATGAAGAACATCGGGTCGTCGGAAAGTTTGTCCAAGACATCATCGAGGGTGGCCCTCAAGCGCTGGAATTCCGATTCTGTGAGACGGCGCGCACTGGAACGCAATTGCACCGTCGCCTCGAAGTAATTGCCTGCTCTTCGCGTGCAGGTCAGGCACACCCCGTTGGCCATCCGAGCGCGCATGGTGTGCTCTTCTTGGAACAGCAAGTCGTCAATGACGCCTTCGAGTTGAATGTGGAGCAAGGTGTGACGGTCCGACACTTTGACGGGCTCCATGGCCAGTTGAAGGTCCTCCGCACGTTCGTGGACCACGAGGTTGCGGTGCAGCAATTCATCCCAAATTTCGGCTTCTGTCGTGCTTTCCCATTTGCCTTCAATCTCGACGATACCGCAACGCGCGCACCGGACCCAGGGGACGTTTTCCGGGACCTTTGCAAGTACGGTTCGTGCTCTCAAACAGGGTTCGCACATGCGGTCCCCAAACAGCGGTGGGTCGGCCCCGCAGGCCAAACAGAATTCTCCACCGAGGTCCGTTGACATGCGCCTTCCCGTCTCGGTGTCGGGCTGGGCACTATGAAGGTGTGCGCTGGCTTGGTGTTCACTCGTCGTCATTTGCGGGCGTTTGCTCGCCGCCAGCGGGCAGCGCTGCTTCCATGGAGGCCAAGCGTTGTTCAAGACGCTGGCTACGTTGCACCACCGTGTAGGTCCACAAGGCGATGGCGACCAGCATCCCGAAGTATCCGATAGCCAGGTATGTCATGCCCTCCATGGTGCTCACCCGTCCATAGCATGCTGCAGTTCTTCAAGGCGTTGCTCCATTGCGGTGAGCCGCATGGATGCCGCGATGTGGCCGATGATGAACACCGTGAACGAAACGGCTGCGAACAACAGCACCAACCCCATGTCGCTGTTGATCGAACTTCCTTCTCCGGTCGCCACCACGGGGCCGGGATGGCGAATCGTCCAGATCCGTGTGGCGACATACGTGACCGGGACCAACACGAAGCCATAGAGGCCAAAGGCAGCGAAGGTGTCTCGCGTTTCCACACCGTCGGGCTGACTGTTACGCCCAAGAACGACGTAAATCGCCAGCAAGGTGAGGAGGCCAAAGGTGTTGAGGCGGACATCGGTCCAATCCCAAGGCGTGCCCCATTCGGCGGCCCCCCAAACGCACCCTGACCACACGGTCATCAAACCGGTGGCCAACCCCGCTTCGGCCCCTGCCACATGGAGGCGCCACATCCTCTCGGACCGCTTGAACAACCATCCGGCAGAACCGATGAACAAGGCGCCAAAGGCAATGAACGCAGCCCAAGCGGCAGGGACGTGCCAGTAGAATATTCGTTGTGCAGCAGGTGATTCAAAAGCGTCGATGGAGACGCTGGGCGCCCATATCAGAGCGAGCAACAAGGTCGTCCCCAACCCGCCGAAACCAAGGAACAACAAAGCGTTCCCAAACCGCATGATGCCGGCTCATGCGCCTCCTCCTTGAACTTGGTGCTTTCATCGTGTCAAGAAATCCAACAGCAGCGCATAGGGCAAGATGAGGACGGGTGTCAGCAAGCCGATGAGTGCCGCTTGCGGCCGTGCAAGTCGTTCAGTCGAGCGTTGAGACCAACGGACCATGTGCCACACCGTCCAACACAGTCCCCCACCCACGGCAAGGTGCTCGAGGGTCAGCGGTTGTTGCAGGCCAACGGTCGAAACGGCGGTGATGGCGACACCCAAGACAAACGGCAACCAACTGGCGTGCGGCACACCGCCGTCGATGGCACGCCACCAGGTTGAGGCTCGTTCTTCACGCATGGCGGCCACGAGTGGTTCACCGCAAAGGCCAGCAGCCAGTGCTGGCGCAAGCACTGCTCCCAAGCGTTGCATGGCCGAGAACCCGTCCATAAAGGAGCCCAGGGAAAGCAGAACCCCCAGCGTCAAGAGGGCTGCCATTCCATTGGTGTTGAGCCACAGCATGGTACGCAGGTGGGTTTGCACGCCAAAGGCGCCACGCGAGATGGGGCGTGTTGAGACAGAGGTTGACGTCACCATGGTCGATGCGTCTTCAGGTGTTTGTGCGGTGGAGGTCTGTTCGCTCACGTCGTGGATGGACGTGGCTTGCCGTCGGATGCGCTCGTCGTGCGTGCAAACCAACAGGGCATGCCCCTCTTTTCGGAGCTGAGCCATCCACTGGCAGACGGTGTTGACCGCCTCATCGTCCAAGCCTGCGGCCGGCTCATCCAGCAGGACGAGACAGGGTTCTTGGCTCGCAAATGCCGGCAACAGCCCCGCCAGAACAGCCACTTTCCTCGCTTGCCCCTGCGAGAGATGGGCCACCAAATCCTGTGCACGATGGCGCAGATTCAACGCTTCGAGAAAGGGATGCACATCAATGCTTGAACCGCTTTTGGAGCACGCCAGAAGCAGGTGTTCTTCGACCACTTCACTGCCCAGCATCCCGTTTTTTTGGAGCACCACGCCAACGGTATGCGGGCCGGTTGTCCGACGCCCTTCTGCGTCCATGACGACCACGCTTCCGTGCTTGACGTGACCGTGCTCGAGCGGCAACAGGGTGGCGGCAGTTTCGAGCAGGGTGGATTTTCCGGCGCCGTTGGCGCCAACCAGCGCCACAAGGTCTCCGCCATGAACCTCCAAGGTGTGTTGCTTGAGCACCACGCTCATGCCGCGCCGGACCTCGACCTGGTCAAGGGTCAGCACCGGGGTCGCCATGGTGCTTGGGTCACGGTCTCTTGCAAGAACCCTCCTGTGGCACACGCCGCTTGCATAACTCCAAAGAGGACGACCCAGAGCCCACACCATGCCCTTCGCCATGACGCTGTTCAACACGGCGGAATGGTTCCTCCTCGTGCTGTGGTTCCTCGCCGTCATCGCACCGTTGGTGTACGCTGTCCGGTCGCAAACCTCGTTGGCGATGGGCGTGACGGTCAGTGTTCTGTTGGGCTCCGTGGTTCAGGTGTTGTGGTCACTGTTCGCTTCGTGGGGGTGGGTGTACTACTGGGTGTGGAGTGATTTCGTTCTGGTTCCGGCGCGCACAACCGACCCGATGTTCTGGCACACCTTGCTTTCAGCGGGCTTCTTGCACAGTCAGGGCGATCTCATGCACGTGCTTGGCAACGTCATCATCTTGGCCTTGGTCGGTGTCCCGCTTGAGCAGCGGCTCGGTAGCCGCCGCTTCGCAACGGTGTACATCATCGGTCTGTTGGGAGGCTCCTTGGGCTGGGTGATGTTCAACGCCTCGTCCATGTCGCCGGCCTTGGGCGCTTCCGGGGCGGCGTTTGGCTTGCTGGGTGCGTATTTGGCAGGATGGCCAAAGGACGAGATTCCTTTCCCCTTGTTGCTTATTCGCCCTTGGCCGGTGGTGCTCATCGCCTTGCTGTATTTCGGTTTGGAACTGGCAAGGGCCTTGGCCACCATGGAATCTGGGGTTTCAAGCGGCATTGCCCACATGGCCCACATCGGCGGTTTTGTGGCGGCCTATGCCGTGTTGCCATGGGTTGCCAAAGGCGGGCCGGTGGAGTTGGGTGTTGTTGACGGCGGGCCAAGCCATCGAGACGCCCAATCCGCCAAGCGCAAACGCATCAAAGCGTCGATGGTGGACCTGCGGACGGTCGACGACCCGTGGACAGCGCGAGGGTTGGAGGTGCCCAAACATCTCCGCTCAACGATGAAAAATTTGCTCCAGGCCAGCGATGAGCCCGAAACGCGTACAGCATGGATGGAACATCTTGCTGATGCTGGCACGTGTCCTGAATGCGATGCGCCGCTGGGCTTGGTTGAGCGCAGTACCGGGCCGCATGTCCAGTGCTCTGCACTCGCAGCGCATTTTGAATGGCCAACCGTCCGAAATTAACGCTGAAACGGATGACGGCGTGATACATCGGTGGATAGAATCAAAGGTGGGCAAGGCGTCACAGGAACTGCGAGGTGGTATGATGGGTAGGAAAAACGGCTCCAGCCGTATCGCGGCCGCCTTGCTGTTCTCGGCCGTCATCTTGCTGGCAGACGTGAGTGCGTTTGCCCTCTCCAACGACGTTGAAAGCGAACCCGTTCCCACGCATGCCCCGCCCATCTTGATCGAAGGATTGCCTCCTTTGATGTGCGGCGAGGACCTGTGTGAACGTCCGACACGTCTCATCGACCGAGGCGACCGGCCCTCCGAAGAGCCCGACAGGTGGTGGCTCTCCTACGGGCCCGATTTGGATTGGAACGGCATGGACGATCGCTTGCAACGAGTCTTGGACGGTCAATCCTCGGTTTCGCCCACGGCCATCGTCGGTCCTGACGGGCGAAAGACGGTGGCCATCGTCGTGGATTATGCGTGGGCGCCCAACGCTGAGGAGGTGGCCCAACTTGAGTCGGTGCTCGAGGAGCACGGGTGGATTGGAACCTCCAACGGTGCGTGGTTCCAAGTGATGACATCAATTGATTCCGTGGTGGTGGACAAGGTTCCCGTGAGTGCGCTCATGGACATCTACATGCTTCCCGGCGTCGTCGTCATCGAGATGCAAAACGTGATGATTCCCTTCAACGGCGTGGCTTCAGAGGCTGCAAGGGCCATGCCATCGGACGTGTACACGGCCAGTGCCTATGCCCGCGGCTACACCGGCGAAGGCGTGGTCATCGCCGTGCTGGATACCGGGGTTGACAACGAGCACCGTGCCTTGAACGACTTTGACGACATCGACGATGAGCCGGACAGCGATGCGACCAGTTACAACGACCAGAAATGGGTGGCTGGTTACGACGCCACTTCAACTGCCTCCAACCCGGACGGCACGGACGATCCTGATGACGGACAAGGACATGGCACCCACGTGGCTGCCACGGCTCTCGGTACCGGCGGTTCGCAACGCGTGCATACCGGCACGGGCATGGGTGCCTACTTGGTCGATATCAAGGTCCTGACCGATGCAGGTGGCACCAATTCGCAATCCTCGCTGAACGGTATTCAATGGATGATCAACAACAAAAACACCGATTGGGGCAACAACGAGTCCAGCCGTGGTATCGATGTTGCATCGATGTCCTTTGGTTCGGTTGGCACACCCCTCAACCCCGACGATGAAGGAGACAACGGCTCGGGTGCAGAGGCCCGCTTGGTCAACGATGCCAGGGACGCAGGCATCGTGTGCGTGGTTGCCATGGGTAACGACGGTAGCAAACGCGTCCCCTCTCCAGCCAGCGCTGACGGTGCGATTTCCATCGGATCGGTCAACGACCGAAACTCCGTCAACCGCACCGACGATGTGATCGCTTCCTACTCCAACTTCGGCCCCCGTTTGGACGACGGCGACGACGATGAATGGGACGAATTGAAACCGGATTTGACCGCCTTCGGCACCGCCATCATGTCGGCCACGGCCGCCACCGGCCCCTCCTTCCCCGGCCAACCTGAACGTCCCCTCGCCGACAACGATTACGATTCAAAGGACGGCACGAGCATGGCGACCCCTGTCGTCTCAGGCATTGTCGCCATCATGCTTCAGGCGGACGACACGCTCGACCCGGAGACGGTGCGCAACATCCTTCGCAACTCCTCCGAAGCTCGCGGTTCGGCCTCTGAACCGGACGTCTCAAACCGATGGAACGACAAGTGGGGCTTCGGCTTGGTTGACGCTTCTTGTGCGCTTGACCGGGTGCTCGGACGCACCTGCACGCCGCTTGAAGACAACGGGGGCGTCATTGTTGATCCACCTCCTGGCGGCGATGGCTTGGGACACGACGTGGACATGTCTGCGCCGGTGAACCAGTCGCTCTATTTGTCAGGGAACACCCTCTCGGTTGAGGGCACGACGGATGTCAGCGAGCATGATTATCTTGAGGTTCAAGTCAAGTTTGAACAGTTCTACGAAGACGGCGAGAGCACCGAACTGACCAACTGGTTGGGGGCCGACGGTACGGTGGAAGATTGGTACTTCGATATCACGGTGGACGACGACTGGGTTGACGCTGATGAGACCTACACGCTCGTCTATGCCCGAGCCCTCAACGCGGAAGGCGAAGCTTCCATGGTCGACCTTCGTGTGATTCGCTTTGCCCGAATGTCGGTGACCATCAACGAACCTTCGCTTGGCACTCCTTTGGTCGGTTTGGTCGAATTCGAAGGCTCAACCGAGGGAACGGAACACGACCGCATCGAATACAAAATCGACAACGGTGATTGGGTGGTCGGTGATACGTTGACGTTCCAAGAAGAGGGGACACAGGACTGGTCGTTTACCTGGGACTCCACCACCGTTGGTGATGGCTCCCATCGAATCAGTGTTCGGATGGTCAACGCCAGTGATCTGGCCAGCGATGTGTTGAAACGCACCTACGAAATTGACAACCTGCCTGCAGCGCCGGACTTTGCCTTCGCTGGCTCCGTTGGGGTCTACGATGGCGGTCTACCGGTGAATTCAGCCGTGGCAGGAACGGTGCTCGAGGTTCGCTTTGGATTGCGGAACATCGGCGACATGGATGCCGATGAAGTGTACCTCACGCTTGATGGGGAAGGCAGCGCCTCCTCGACCTACCCCTCTGAGGGCAAAGTCACCTCTCTCGAGCAAGGCGAGAGCGTTCAGGTCACGCTGTATTGGTGGGCCACGGAAGCGGGAACTCACGACGTCACGTTGTCCCTCGACCCAACGCAACAATACAGCGATCCCGACCGAAGCAACAACGTCTACACCTTCTCCTTCCAAGTCGATGAACGCCCGCTGCAACCCATGCTGCGGTTCCTTCCGGGCTCGGCACGCACACAGCCCGAAATACCCGCACCGGGCACGCCTTACGACATCCAACTTCGAGTGGACAACCTCGGCCAAGGCGATGCGACCAACCTGAACCTCGGACTTGAACGCTGGATGGAAGGCATCGGTTGGCAACGGCTTGATGACCAGGGCCTCAACTTGGTCCCCGGTTCCAGCACCACCTCCGGTTACACGTTTGCCCGATTTGCCGACATCGCCGATGAAGAAGGTGCCGTGTCGTACCGTGCGGTGCTCAGCGGTTCTGGCGTGGAACTTGCTCACAGTGAAATGCGATTCAACGTGACGATTGGCGACCTGTATCTCGGTTCTAAGGTCGGCGTTTCCCTAGCGGTCCGCGAGGTGCCCGTAGACTTCGTTGGTCTCGAGGATGGCGGTCTGCTGTTCACCACCAAGGACGGTGAGTTGCACGTACGTACCGTCACCTCAACGCTGAGCATGCCCGGTGGGGTGATGCTCGAGGAAGCCTGGGGCGGCGAATTGGCCGTATACCAACGGGACGACGGTTTGGTGCAGGTCGCTTGGACCCGACGTTCGCTCAGCGCCGAAGGCTATGTGTTGACCGACATTGCCATGACCTCCATCTCCGCTGCAGGGAAAACTACGCCCAAACACTATCACATGCAACCGTTGAAACTCTCTGAGGGTGCCTATTACGGCTTCTCGTTTGACCAATACGACGGCACGATGGTGCTGGCGGGCTACCATCGTGACCTCTCGACCAGTGGCTCCTGGCAGGACATCACGTCGCTCTTTGTCATCTCCTCATCAACCCCGGACAAGGGCAATTCATGGGGCAATCCCGTGACCGTCCTGTCCAACATCGATATCCGACCCGGTGATGTGCAACAACTCGGCGTTGCCATGGGCGAGGAATACCTTCACATCGTCTATCAGGAATATCGAGAAGACGTCACAGGCATCGAGCGGGTGGGGTTGATGTACACTCACGGACCGTTTTCCTCCTCGTCATGGAGTTTCCAATACTCCATCGGAGACGAGGCGATGCACCCCCACATCGATGTCATCGTCGAAGATGAGGAAGACCGTTTGGTCCTCGCATGGGTGGAAGGCCAAGGGAAGACCGCCAATGTGGTCACCGTTACCACCAACGCCGTTTGGTCAAACGAAGTGGTCCATCGTACCAACGCTCCCGGTGTAAGCAACCTCGGTCTTGCCAGTCGAGATGAGGGCGTGTACCTCTTCTACGACGAGATCAACGTCTACGGGCCGGTTTCCCGCATGGGATTGATCGCCAGCAGCGAAGGAGACTCGGTGGCGGGTCTGTCCAACATGCTCTTCGAGGGCTACACCTTTGGCATCGGTTTGATGGAAGACGACACCATTGTCTGCACCGTGACTCCGTCGGGCTCCTACAGTTTCAGCAAGGTGGTGTCCTTGTCGGGTTCGACCAGCAACGTTGGGTCTCCCGGTCTGCTCGATACCCTGTTTGATTACCTCCCCGGCGGCTCAGACGAAGCAAAGTACCGAATCCTTGGCCTGAGCCTCCTTGGTCTGGTCGGTTTCTTGGCGGCGGTCGTGGTCATCTTGCGCCGTTCCCACACCGAAATGGAGGAACTTGAGGCGGCGCTGGAAGAAGAGGCCGATACGGTTGAATTGATGATCACGCCTGAGCAGGATGAAGGCCCGCTGTTGTCGGTGGTTGATGACGAAGAGGTCCTTACGGTTCGAGAATCCGCCGTGGCCGTTCTTGAAGACGAACCTGAAACGCTTGCGAACGAGTTGGAAAAGAAACTCGAGGAAGGCGAAGGTAACGCCCGTCTTGAGCGACGCATGAAGCGAAAGCAACAGCGAGAAATGAGTGAGATGGCCGCAGCGCTTCAGGCTGGTTTGCCGCCCATCCCCTTGCCGATGCCCCTTCCCGATGCGGCCCCAGCACCGCTTCCTGCTGCGCCCCTCCCGCTTCCTGATCTCAAGCGTGAGGCGCAATGTCCGTCGTGTCAAGCTCATTTCAGCGTCAAGGATTTGATGCTCAAGCGAACCACGTGTCCCGTGTGCAACACAGGGTTTGACCTCTGAGGCGTTTTTATGTGCGGCATCTTTGGTTATATTGGCACACAGCAAGCCCTCCCGCTGTTGGTTGAGGGTTTGCGTCGGTTGGAATACCGCGGTTATGACTCAACCGGGGTGGCCATTGACGACGGAACGACCGTCAACGTCCACAAGACGGTGGGCAAGGTGGCCGACCTCCAAAACGTGTTGCCCGAGGTCACTGCAGGCACCATGGGCATTGCCCACACCCGATGGGCTACCCACGGCGGTGTGACCCACGTGAACACCCATCCACACGCCTCTTCCGATGGAAGCGTGCATTTGGTTCACAACGGCATCATCGAAAATTTCCGAATGCTTCGTCAGCATCTTGAATCCAAGGGCGTCAACTGTGTGAGCGAAACCGATTCCGAGGTCTTGGCTCACATGATTGCACTGGCCCGTCAAGACGGCGCCACGCCTCTGGAAGCGGTTCAGCAAACCCTTCGAAGGGTTCGTGGAACGTGGGGGCTGTGCATCATGTTTCAAGATGAAGACCTGCTCATTTGCGCTCGTAACGGTTCACCGCTCATCATCGGTCAGGGAGACGGTGAGATGTTTGTCTCCAGCGACCCACATCCACTGACCTCCCACACCCAGCGCGTGCAGTACCTTGAGGACGGGGATATCGCCGTGGTGACCTCGTCCTCGTTCACCCTCACCTCGAGCAAAGGACAGCACATCCAGCCCAACATTCACGTGTTGGAAGAATCCTGGGGCGAATCGGAATTGGGGGATGCGCCTCATTTCATGTTCAAGGAAATCTACGAACAACCCGATGCACTTCGCCAGTGCATCGCCGGCCGCGTTGACCGAGAAATGGGGAACGGGCGACTCGGCGGCATGCGTCTTGATCATCAGGCATTGGTCCAAGCCCCTCACGTTCGACTCTTGGGGTGCGGTACGGCTCACTATGCGGCCGAGATAGGGCAGATGCTCATTGAAAAAATGGCACGAATTCCGGCTGTGACCCACATCTCAAGCGAGTTCCGAAACAACGACCCGGTCATCAATCCCAAGGCCATTTATCTCGCCGTATCCCAATCGGGCGAAACCGCCGATACGATTGCAGCGGTCAAGGAAATCAAGTTGAAAGGCGGGCAAATCTTTGGCGTTGTCAACGTCGTGGGCTCCACCATCGCCCGTTTGTGCGGCCAAGGCGTGTACATTCACTCCGGACCTGAACAATCCGTCGCCTCCACCAAGGCCTTCACGAACATGGTGGCGGCGCTCGCCATCTTCGCCACCCAACTCGGCCGAACACGCCACCTGTCCAAAGAACAAGGTCGTGAGGTCATCCAACATTTGCAACAGGCCCCCCACCTGATGGAGACGTACCTCGAAAACATCGGCCCCATCGACGAAGCGGTGGAGTTGCTTGCCGACGCAGGTTCGGTCTTGTTCTTGGGACGAGGACTTTCAGCGTCCGTCGCCAAAGAGGGGGCGCTCAAACTCATGGAGTTGGCGTACATTCCATGCTTGGCATACCCGGCAGGTGAAATGAAGCACGGGCCGATTGCGCTGCTCGAGGAAGGAAGTCCCGTGGTGGTGGTCGCTCCCAACGACCACTTGAAGGAAAAAACGCTCTCCGCCCTTCACGAGTGCAAGGCACGTGGTGCGAAGATCATCCTGATTCACGAGAAGGGCGATCCCATCGGAGCAGAGGGCGACATTTCCATTCCCGTCCCCTCGATTCATCCTTGGCTCACCCCGTTGCTGACGGTTCTTCCGCTGCAACTGATGGCGTATCACACCGCCCTCAAACTTGGAAGAGACGTGGACCGTCCGAGAAACCTCGCCAAATCCGTTACGGTCGAGTGAACTCAAAGGATGGTAAAGCGCTGTTCGCTTTCCTTCCAGTTGAACGGCTTGTACCCGAGCACGTGGTTGGTGTGACGCATTTTGACGATGCCGAGTTTACGGGCGACGTCGTCACCATGGCGTTCCATCACGAGGTGGACCACGCCATCCGAGAGGTAATCTTCCACGCCGTATTCGCCGAATTGTTTGTTGTCCTCTCCGGTCATTTCACAGATGAAGAACGACGTCAATTCCAACCGGCGAACGGCTTCAAACAAGCGGAAGATCTCATCCCGAGGGTTTTCCATTTTCGTCAGGGTGAAGAAGGCACCAAGCGAGTCGAACACGAGCAGTTCAAAACCAATTGATTGGCGGTAGGAAGTCAGTTGCTTGATGAGCTGGCCCATCCAATCCACTCGGTTGCTCATGCCTTGCTCGTCCAGTTGGACGCGCAGGTCGGCCAGGTCGATGATGGCGATACGGTTTCGGACACGGGGGTCGTCCACGTTCATCCCCATGTTGGCCATGTGGGAGCGAAGCGAATCTTTGCCTTGTTCCAAGGTAACGTAAATGCCGCTGGTTTCACCGTACAGAACAGCGTTGTAGAGCATGGAAAAAGTGAGGCTGGATTTCATGGCACCCGAGGCGCCAGCAACGATGCAGATGTGTCCCTGAGGGATGCCACCTTGCATTTTCTCGTCCAATCCTTCAATGTGGGTAGGGATTCTCTCCAACTCGGACATGTGGCTCACTCATTTCTCGGTGAACCTCCCGATTCTTCAATATCACCCTCGTAACCAATGGGGGCAAGTTCCATGACCCGCCCCTCCAGCGTTGGATCATGGACGTTTGGTTGGCCTCATCCTCGCCCCGACGCTTGGCCATCCTCCAGCCGATGTTCCCTGCCATTCACCAAGAAGGGGTGCCGGGCGTCGATGAAACACCACCCAAAGGCCCGGTTGAAGAACAGGTGTTGGCCATTTGTCAGCGAAAAGCAGCCGCCGTTCAATCCCACAACCACGACATCGTCATCGTTGCCGACACCATGCTCAGCGACCCAGACGACCATTCCCTTAGTTTGGGTAAGCCGAGGGACATCGCTCACGCAGCCACCATGCTGCATCGGCTCAGCGGCAGGCTCCACCAAGTATGGACGGCGACAGGCATCCAATGGAACGGTGCGTGGATGTTTTTTTGCGAGGCTGCCGTCGTCTCCATTCCGGACCTCAGCGCAGAAGTCATGGAAGCGTTGCTCACCTCTGAGTCGTGGCGCGGAAAAGCCGGAGGATACGATCTCCACGGACCCATGGGTGAGCATGCAACGCTTATCGAAGGGGCGGAATCGACGGTTCTCGGCCTTGCAGGCGATGCCATGGCCCATTTGGAAACGCTGGCAAACCTGCAGTGAACTCAGAGCAGCGGCGTGAGTCCGAGTTCGTGTTTGTGCATGTCAACGACCACGTTTTGACCGGGAATCATCAGCAATTTGTCTTCAGCATCCAAGGCAAACACGCTGACTCTTGCCTCGTCGGCCATGTGCTTGAGTTCTCGCCGGCACGCCATTTGGTGACTCTCCATGTGGACGAGCGGACGAAGGTCAACGATGGCGGTGTCGCCTTGGAGGACGCGTTGGAGCGTCGCACCGGTGGGAATGCGTTTCATCTCGTCAGGAGCGATGTAGCGAAGGGCTTTGTTGGGTCGCTGTGCGGGTCGCGGCCGAACCACGCCCATGTCGTGAAAGGGTTCGCCGTCGGGCGTCAACGGACCCGTCCATCCCAACGGCGGGCTTCGCACATCGCTCAGTGGTGCGCGACGAACAGGAGGTGGTGCGGTTTCAGTAGGTGCTTCTGCTTCGACTGCATCGGCAGTGGGTGGCGTATTCGATTCAAGCGTGACGGGTGCCCCTTCGGGTGTAGGTGCGGCGGGTGCACGCCGGTTCGCCGGTCCGTTGCCTTCGGGGTCGGGGAGTCCGAAAAACTGCCATAGATTTGCCATGCTTCTCCCTCAGAAGTCCAAATCGTCGAGCAACGATTGCAACTCAGCAGAGGCAGGGGTTGGTGGGCTTTGTGAAACTATGGGTTGAACGGGGGCAGGTGCGGGCTGATTCGCAGCCAACCACTGTTCGCCGTAGTAGTTCCATTGTTCCATGGTCCATCCTTGTGGCAGACCCGTGGCGGGGACGGGTGGACCAGCGTTGACCGGTTGGGCGTCCATGGGCGGCATGGCAACAGCGGCCGTGGGTTGCGCCACCGCCGGCGCTGCTGTTGGAGCAGCAGCCGGGATGGAAGCAAAGGAGGATTGCTCGTACATGGCGAGATTCTCCATGTCCTTGGGGCCTTGACGTGTGAACAACAAGAACATGACGAGGCCGACGATGATGATGCCGAGCAGACCGATGACGGCCACCATGGTCGTGCCGAGGGCCTCAGAGACACTTTCAAGGATGCCTTGGGCAGGGGCGGGAGCGACCGTGACGATCACCTCGCTTTGATGGAATTCGCCGTCGTCGTCGGTCACGGTGAGTCGGAACGTCCAGGTGCCGGCAGGGAGGTCTTCAATCGTCCATGACGGGCCTGTGAAATCGACATCACCGGACTTGCTTCCGTCCAAATCCGTGTCGAGGTGGTTGCTGTCCCACTCGTAAAGGAGCGAGGACTTGTCGGCTTCTGTTTCAATGGAATTGGTTCCGGTAAGGGTCAGGTTGTCTCCTTCGACCAAACCTTCCAGCACGGTCAATTCTGAAATCACCGCCAGAGGAGGCATGTTACGAACGGAGACGTTCTTGTATTCGGTGGCAGAGGCCCCGTCGTCGTCGGTGACGGTGACGGTGATTTGTCGCACACCTTTGGTTGACCATGTGGGTTGGGCGCTGAGTCCCGTGGTTTCGCAATCGTTGGTCGTAGAACCGTCTCGGTCCACATCAACGGTGGCGTCGTAGTCCCAACACACGACGAGTGCCGCCATGTCGGAGGCCGTATCGGTGACGTCCACCGTGAGGTTGAGGAACTCCCAGTCTTCGGTCACGGAAATGGTGGGTTCCAGAGCGAATTGGTCGGTCCATGCGATGGTGGGCTCCACGTTCATGACCATCACCCTGCCCTCAAGGGTGTCAGACGATGCACCGTCGGCGTCGATGGCACGCACATTGATGACATGAAGGCCAGAACTTGCCCACGACACCGGCTCAGAGGACGAGATGCCCTCGCTGGTGATGGTCCAGTTGACATCGTCCACGGAGGGATGCCATTCGATGAGCAGTGTTCCCTGGTCGTTGGCCGAATCAAAGGCCGTGGTTCCCAGCAGCACCACTTCGTCTTCGAACACGGTCCACGCCCCGGTTTCGTCCGGAAGCACTTCTTCTCCACCCTTCCACAGTTCCGGTGGTTGCAGGGTCGGAGCGATGTTGAGGACCGTGATTTCGCTGGTCAAGGTCGTGGTGGCGCCGTCGTCATCGGTGGCCACGGCGGTGATGGTGAGTGGACCTTCAAACATCGGTGTGATGGTGCAAGTTGGTTGGGTGAGTCCTTCAGCGCATTGGAGCCCGGGCCAAGAGATGGAGACTTGCTGGCCCGGAGGCGATGAGGTATCGATGTCACTGATGTTGACCGCGCTCAGCGTGATGGGCTGTTCGACATCCACCGACGAATCATGGGTGAGGTCAAAGACGGGTGCTCGATTGAGCACTTCAACCTGAATCAACTGCTCGGCAGTGTCCAGTTCTTCATCGATCACGAGGACTTTCACGTCCCATGAACCGCTGTTGGTCCAATTCCATTGCGTGATGCAATTTGGGGCCTCTATCACATCGATCAGGCCGGCTCTGGATTCAATTTCAAACCGACAATCCACGGAGCCGCCGTCCGGGTCAACACTCGATGAAGCGTCGATGGTGACGTTTTCGTAGGTGTATTTTCCAGCGTCGGCGGTCAAATTGGCCGTCGGTGACCGACCGATGAAGATGGACAGCGAAGCTTGGTTGTTGCTTCGGTTGGCATCGGCCGTGACGTTTTCGTCCGGGTCGACCGTGAACGTCAATGAAGCCGTACCAATGCTCATGTTTTCAGGAACCGACCATGACATAAGCACCCGGTCCTCTGCATAGGGCTGGATGGCTGCAAGGCTTTCTCGGATGGTCACGCCATCGGGTGTGACGATTTCCATCGTCGTCGCAGGGGCCGTGAGGACGCCGCGGTTTTGTGCGGGCAGTGAGAAACTCAGAACGTCGCCGGGCAGGGCGTTGTAGCCAATGGAAGCCCCGAGTGTTGTGGTCGCACCTGCACGGGTTCGCTCAGCGATCACCGAACTTGCTTGGGCAACCAAGTCAACACCGACGACGCTCAAGTCCTGAACAACCGTGGTGGCGCCCACGATTTTGTTGATGGGATCGTAGACCACAACCCCGTTGCTCGTGTGATCGTCGCTGCTGGGCGTATCGTCAACCTCGTCCGAGACATTCAGCGCCACCTGGGCGGCTCCGTTGTTGTCGGTGGTGGGGTTGTGGATGGTGTCGGCGATTTCGTAGCGCAGTTGCAGATTGGTGTTTTTGATCGGCAATGAAGGAGAGCCGGCCACGGCATAGTTGATGCTGATTTGCTCGATGGAGTCGGGCAAGGTAGCCGAGTAAGCGGTGTAGACTTCGATTTGCGTGTTGCGCCCACCGGGGGACGAGCCTGCGATGACGTTGTTGGAGTCGGCTGGGTTGTAGGTCTTGAGCAACCAGTCGATGGTGAACCCGGCCGGGTTGGTGATGCGGTTCCAGACGCTTCCTCGTACCGCGGGGCAGTACCAGTTGAATCCGGCGTTTACCCCAGTTGCGTTCCATTCAGCGATTTTGTAGGAATTGGAACAGCCGCTGTATTGGGGCGATTGCTGGTCTTCCACGGGAGCGCCGGTCTTGATGACCTGCCAGGAGTTGTTTTCATCCGTCTCTTGGTCAAAATCAGACGGGTCAAAGTAGTCCGAGGTTCCGGTGACTTCGGTGGACGCTTCAAATTCCATGTACCACTGGTCGCCGTTGCGAAGTGGGAAATCATGGCGTTCTTTGGCAGGCGTGTAGGTGTTATCGAAGGTCACCACGCCCAACGTTTGGGACAGGAATCCAAGGTTGAACGGGACAAACACGACTTCCAGCGTAAATTCGCTGTTCATCAGTGCCAAATCCCGTGTTCGGATCAAATCAACACCGTCGTAATCGATGTCGAGGCGTCCGGTGACGCCTTCAAGCGTGGCACCGCTGTTGCCAGAGGAAAAACTCCCGCTGATTTCCATTTCGTAGACCAACACGGTGTCGCCGTTCTCATCGGTTTCATAGGCAATATCGGTGACGATGTTGGTGGTGTCGCCGGTGAGGGTGTTCAGTGAAGCCGACACGTTGGCCTGCGCCAGCAATTGAGCAACATCGAATTGCGTTTCGTAAACCCACTTGTCATTGATACGGTAGGTTGGCACGTCAACCACGCCGATGGCACCTTGTTGGGTGGCGTGAGGGCTGTGTTCGCTCTCGAGGTGGACCCGTGTGTCAAGGGCAGCCAACCACGACGAGCAGAGAAAAAGTGCAACGAGGAACAGAGCATGAAGGCCTCGTCGGTGCATGCCAAGCCCTCATTGTCCTGCTACAAAAGAGAATGTCCTTCATCACGGCTTATCCTTGACTGTCAAGCCATTGTTGACCGTAGTGTTCCCATTGCTCCATTGTCCATCCCTCCGGCAGCCCGGAGGCAGGGAGCGGTGGACCTGAAGGCGAGGGCAGCGTGGTGTTGGCGGGGAGTTGTTGCATGGATTGCTGGAAGAGGTAATCGGGTGGTGGACCTTCAGGACGTCGCCGTTGCACTTGTGTTTCCCGATCGGCAAAGGCATCGACACCAAGAGCACCGGTGACCTCGTCCCACACGTCCCGTTCAACGGGGCGTGATTTTCGGCGGGTCAAGAGCATCAACATCAACAACACGCCCGCCAACAAACCGAGTTGAGCCAACGGATTGGCTTCCTCACCAACGAGGGCTGCGCCGAGGTTTTCCATGGCGTTTCGGTCGGCCGGAAGAACCGTGAACGTCACCAATTTGGTGCCGGGACGCTCGGGGTCCTCGTCCAAGGCGATGACTTTGACCGTCTGCACCCCGTCACGTTTGAACACGTGCGTGACCGTTTTTCCGACAATGTCCGCATCGTTGTCGGGAACGCCGTCTTCGTTGCTGTCGAAGGTGACATCAAGGTCCCACACCACGGTAAGCCCGTCCACATCGTTGACGGCGTCGAGCGTGTTGCTGGCATCGAGGATACACGCTTCGTAGGCTCTGCAGGACATGCTGGCGGTTCTCACGATGGGCGGGGTGTTGAGCACCATCACCTCCAGAACTTCGCTGGTGTGCGCTCCGTCGTTGTCCGTGACGTGATACACCAGCTTGTGCGTTCCGCTTCGGTCCCATGCGATGGTGAGGTTATCACCCACCACGTCGCAGTCGTCGTCGGCGCTACCGATGTCGTCGGAGTCCATGCTCGGGTCAACATCCCAACACTTCAGGAGCGTTCCTTCGTCGGACGGTGTGTCCGTGGATGAACCGGTGACGCTGATGCTCTGCCCTTCTGCAATCGGCAAGACGGAAGGCAGGGGTTCAATGACGGGCGGGACGTTCTTGACCGTCACCCAGCGTTCTTCAACGCCGCTTGACGCTCCCTCGGTGTCCGTGACCTCCAAACGCATCTTGTGCAAGCCGGCTTCAAACCACACCATCTCAAACTCAGAGACCCGACCGTCGAACACCCTGATGAGCGAGGGTTGTGCATCGTCCGGCCACCAGGTGTGGGTCAACGATTCAATGTCATCAACGGAATCTTGAGCCTGCCCGCGAACGTTGACGTACTGGTCTTCGTTGACGTGCCAGGTGTTTTGGGCGTCCATCAGCACCGGTCCATTGGCATCGGTCATTTGGACGTTGATGGTGTGGGGTCGGATGTTGGTGAATTTGACATCAAAGGTGGCCGTTGAGACGCTGTTGTCGTCGTCCGTGCCCACGGCGGTAAAAGTCTTCCAACCCTCTGTTGCGGCGGTTGTGGTGCACACTCGGGTGTAGTAGCCTTCCCTGCAGTTTGCCCCCGGCCAGTGAATGTCCACCACACCCGGCCAGGGCTTTTCGGAGTCGGAATCGTTGGCGTAAGCGTACAGCGTGATGGGGTATTCGACTTTGGCTTCACTGCGTTGACTTCGAATTTCGATGTTTGGATTCCGGTTTTGAACCGTGACGTTGAGGATCATCACCGTTTCATCCCGTTCTTCATCCTCCACCGTGATTTCGACCGGGTACACGCCATCGTCAATCCAGGTGTAATTCAACATGCAGGTCGGTGAGATGATACGTTCGTAGCTCCATGTTCGCGTGCCGTCGTCAAAAGGAACATAGAACTCGCATGAAACATCACCTCCGTCTTCGTCGTAGCTCTCGCTGGCGTCGACGTGAATTGGCTCAAGGGTCATGCCGGTGGCTTCCGATGCGCGGGGTGTGGGCAACCTGCCGACAAATAATTCGATGCTCCCAACGTTGTTTTGGAAATTGACATCAGCGGTGTTCAAGCGCGCTCTATCGGCTTCCCAAACGATTTGCAGGGTGCCGATACTGGCGCTTTCGGGAACCGTCCACACGTACTGCATTTTGTAGGTTTGATAGGTTTGGAGGGCAGGCAACTCGGTCGTGGTTGTCACGCCGTCCGGAGCGACCAGTCGAGCATCGCTGGCAGCGGAGGTCGTGATGCCTCGGTTGTTGAAGGAGACCTCGATGTCAAGAACATCTCCGGGCAAAACATTGTACCCGGAAAGAGCGTTGAGTTGGGTGGTTGTGCAATCCTCTCCAACGCACCGTTCTCGCAAAATGACGGCCGCTTCTTCATCGGCGAAGACGTCCAAACCGACCAGATATTGGTCCAAGGTGACGGTTGCCGCACCGACCTTGTCTCCGGCTTTGGCGACCAACCCGTGGCTGGCATAGTCGAGGAGGGTGGCGGATGAGTCCAAAGCGTCGCCCACGTCGATGGTGGTCCATGCGCTTCCGTTGGCGGCGGTCGTCAGTGTTTGCACGAAGCCTTCTGTTTCATGGTGCAGTTCCAAGGACAGACCTGCGGGGTTGGTGAAACACGATGAAGAGGCATTGACCCACACCTGCATCGGCGAGTTCAGTGCAGTGACCGTACGTTCAGGGACGACCTCCAAACAATCCGACCGCGTCCCCGGGTTGGTGTAGGGTGACACGCCGGTGGCTCCGACAGGGTCGTAGCGCTTGAGTCGGAAGTCGATGGTCAAGCCGATGTCGTCGTCGGTGTGGAGCCATGCGTAGTTGCGAACTTCGGGGCAATACCAACGGTACCCCTCTGAAACGCCGTCTTTGTTGTAGGAGGTCATCTCGTAGGACCCGTTGCATCCGCCGTAATCGGTGGACTGGCCGATGGAGTTGACGGGTTTACCCACGTCCGTGACCACCCAAGTGGTGGTGTTGGTGTCGGTTTTTGGCGGTGGGAACGGCGTGATGTAATCGCTTTGCCCCGACCATTGGGAATAGGAGGTGGTCGTCGTCGACCATCGTTCATCCGCTCGAAGTGGGAAATCGTAATTTTCGTTCACCGGGGAATAGGTGGTGGTGATGGTGATATCGCCCAAAATCTGTTCGAGGAACGAGATGCCGCTGGGAACAAAGCGAATGTACAGGTCAAGGTCGCTGCGGATGGAACTGAGGTCGCTCACACGGAGGTATTCAGTCTGCGTGAATTGGATGTAGACGTTGCCCGTGTAACCTTCCAGCCTCACACCGGATTTGTCAAAATTTGCTGAGGTGCGAAGCTCATACGCCAAGACCGTCATGTTGTCGACGTTCCGGGTTGTGATGCCCATGACCTGCGAGGTCGTGTCCCCTTGGATTTCGCCAACGGTGGCGTCAACACCGGTATCGGTGATCAAGATGCTGGGGTCGAAGGTACCTGAGTAAATCCAGCGGTCCCCTACACGCCACACCGGCACATCGGAAACACCGGGGTCAAATCCGGACGTTCCGAGCACCATCGGCTCGTCCTCGAGCACAGGGTGCTGGAGCGGAGCGAGCATGAGCAAGAGCAAGCCCACCAACCCCACGGCGGCGGTGCGGTGGCCCATGCTTGCGCCCATGGTGGAGGCAGATTGGATGGAGGCCATCAAGACTTCTCTTGGTGCCTTCGGCACCGTTCCCAACTCAGAGGAGGTCAGCCAGTTCGTCCTTGATGATTTCAACGGCTTCGAGAATCTCGTCCTTGTGGCGAGCACCGGTGATCACCATCTTACCTGATCCGAAGATGAGGCAGACGACCTTGGGCATGTCGAGTCGGTAAATGAGGCCGGGGAATTGCTCGGGCTCGTACTCCACCTTGTCAAAGGGCAAGTGGAAGGTGAGGTGGTTGAGGTTGAGTTTGCGAGGAACGCCTGCTTGAGGCTCACCGGTGAACTTGTCCACGCCGTCGTAGTCCTCGGGGTAGTGGAGGGCGTAGGTGGCAACCATGTTCTGAACTTCAATGGTAACGTCCTTGAGGTCCCAGGTCTCGATTCCAGCAGCACGCAAGTCCTTGATCATGCGGTCAATACCGGTGTGAATGTTGTCTTCGTCCTTTCCACCGGTGCACACTGCACGCCCGGAGCGGAACATGAGGATGGCGAGCTTTGGTTCGGTGACACGGTAGACGACACCGGGGAATTGCTCGGGCTCATACTCGCAGTTGAGCTGGATGGCGATATCAGGGAGGTCAAGTTCCTCAGCAACACGGGTGCTGGCAACGACGTTCACTACAGTTAGGCGTTCTTCATCGGTGGTCATATAAACTCCCAATTTGATTTAGTATATAAAAGGAATTTCGGCACCAAACCGTCATTCAAAGCCACTGCCCGCGTGCTCAATCCGAACGCCGGGGTTGCCAAGTTTGGAGATCAAGGTGCGCCCACCGGCCAATTCAATGGCTTCACTGGTCGCTTTTGGCTGGCGTGTGAGGGCCACCATGCAACCGCCACCTCCTGCCCCGGTCAGTTTGACGCCCAACGAGGTTGGAGCCGCTGCCTGGATGAGGTTCTCCAGTTCGGGTGACGAAACGCCCAGACCTCTGAGCAGGAGGTGGTTTTCACTCATGGCGTGACCCACCGCATCGTAGTCACCATCGACCAAGGCTTGCAGACCTCGGCGTGCGACCGTGCCAATGGCCGTGATCTCCTTCATGCGCTCGGGTGCTTCCTGCAAGGCTTGAGCGACCATGGCCACCTGGTGCGATGTCGAGGCGTGAACGCCGGTGTTGCCGAGGACAAGAAACACATCGCCTTCAGGTGGGTGCAAGCGATGAACTTCCCACCGACGCTCACCTTCCGGCGTGGCCAGCGTTCGGGTGTAGGCCCATTGTGCACTGGCTTCCTTGACGTCTGAGAGCACGACAACACCGCCTTCAACGCTGGTGGATGTGTCCATCGGCGAGGCTCGGCCCTTTTGGGCCTCGGCTTCAGCAAGATGGGCTGCTCGGCTGAGGTGTTCGGTATCGTCGTCACCTGCCTCACGCAGTTCGTTCATGGCTGCGGCAACCGCTGCACTCAACGCAGCGCTGGACCCCAATCCAGAGGCACTCGGGATGTCGCCTTGGATGTGAATCGCCAACGGGGTGTCGTGGTTGGGGTCCAACAATTGTTCCCGCAGCGACAGGATGTGAGGGTGCTTGTGTTCGCTCAACGCCCCGCCATCCACGCTCCACGATGCGGCCGGTGTCATCGAGACGGTGAGTCGCTGTTCAATGGCCACGGCCACAGCGGGTTGACCGTACACGACCGCATGTTCGCCAAACAAGATGCATTTGCCGGGGGCGCTGGTCACCAAAATCGGTCCTTGGTCCCCCATGGATTGAACACGGGCCATGACTTCATATTCCTTCGTGCAGGGTGCCCTGAAATCGTCGGATTTTGACGGTGCATTGAAAGTGCGTCTTGAACTGGGGAAGTTGAACGCAGAACGGCGTCTTTGGTGATGAACATGGAACACCCGTTGTTTATGGAGTACGGACCGCTTCCTGGATGGGTCATTCTTTTGGTGATGGCCGGCGTGTCCGGAGGTTTCTTTCTCTATCAGGTTGTCAAGGCCTCTCGTCTCGTACTCAAGGGCAAACCCGAGAACAGGTTTGACAACTGGGGGGCTCGAATTTCTGAAGTCATCACCGGTTGGCTCGGCCAAAAGAAGGTGCTGAAGGACCGCGTTGCCGGTGGCATCCACGTCCTCATGTTCTGGGGATTCCTGATGCTGTCGACCGATATGTTCGATTTGGCCACGGGCAACAAGTTCTCCCAAGAGGTGCTGCCCGATGCCTTGCGAGGGCCATGGAATTTGATCGTGGAGACTGGATACGCCCTTGCCTTTGTCGGGTGCGTGCTTGCGCTGGTTCGGCGCGTCGTGTTCACGCCCGAGAAACTCAAGGGCAAATCCCAACTTGAGGGCAACGTCATTTTGCTGCTCATCATGACCATCACAACCACCTCCTTCGTGGTGGAAGCCGGTGAATCCACGGTCTCGTCAACCTACGAGCCCATCGGGTACTGGGTGGCCAGCACCCTTGTGCCTTCCACCGCCATGGTGGTCGCTGCCTACTGGGCGCACATGTTGGCCATCTGTGTCTTCCTCTTCCTGATTCCACTCTCCAAGCACATGCACTTGGTGATGGCCTTCCCGAACGTGTTCTTCCATGACCTGCGACCGATGGCCACGATGGAGCCTCTTGCCCGGGGCGAGGACGGAAAGGCGGTCATGCTCGACGACCTCGACCTCGAATCCTTTGGTGCCGTGAACTACACCGACTTCACGTGGCGAGACCTCATCGACGGTTGGGCCTGCACGTCGTGTGCACGCTGCCAAGATGTCTGCCCTGCCTACGCCAGCGGCAAGGCCCTGAACCCGATGCAGATCATTCACGATGTACGCCACTACGCCAACGACCACGCAGGAACGCTCCTCGCCGGTGAAACGCCCGAGGAGGACATCATCGCTCGCTTCGGTGAGGACGCCATCTGGGCCTGCACCACCTGTCATGCTTGTGTAGAGGCCTGTCCCATCTACATCGACCACGTGCCCAAATTGACCGATGCACGCCGCCATCTGATGATGGAGCGCATGGAATTTGCAGAAAGCGTCGAAGACACCGTCATGCCGCTGATGGCGACCATCGAGAACTTGGAATCCGATTCCAATCCCTACGGCTTGCCTTCCCACGAGCGAGGCGACTGGGCTGAAGGGCTGGATGTCAAGGTGGCCGAGCCTGCCGAATACATCTACTTCGCAGGCTGTGCGGCGTCCTTTGACGAGCGCAACAAGAAGGTCGCTCGAGACACCATCAGCATCATGAAAGAAGCCGGACTTGATGTCGGTATCCTCGGCATGCAAGAAGGCTGCAGCGGGGATGCTGCTCGCCGTGCGGGTAACGAATACCTGTTCCAAATGCTCGCCGAGACGAACCTGTCCACCTTCGAGGAGATCGGCGTCAAGAAGGTCGTCGCCTCCTGCCCTCACTGTTTCCACACGCTCGGAAAGGAGTACAAGGACTACGGCGGCGAAGACATCGAAGTCATGCACCACTCGCAACTCATCAACCATCTTCAGAAGGAAGGGAAGTTGCCCGAACCCAAGCACGATGGTTCAGTGACCTACCACGACCCGTGTTACCTCGGTCGCATCGGTGGCGAACTGGATGCACCACGCGACGCCATCGGCGGCGTGGACGTTGAAGCGGAGCGCCACGGAAGGGATTCCTTCTGCTGCGGTGCTGGCGGTGCACAGATGTGGATGGAGGAGCATGTGGATGAAGGTCACGACCGTGTCAACATCATTCGCTCGAAAGAACTCGCTGCGACCGGTGCCGACACCGTCGCCGTGGGCTGTCCGTTCTGTTCCACGATGGTGACCGATGGATTGAGTGCCATTGGCTCGGAAATGGAAGTCAAAGACATCGCCGAATTGGTTTGGGAGCAAATCAAGGCCAACGATGCCAAGATCGAGGCCAAGAAGGCCACCGCTGAGCCTGCCGAAGCCGCCGAAGCCTGAGGATGATGGGGCGTGCTTGAAGCACACGACCAACAGGCCTTGCTCGATTGGTACGATGCACATCAGCGGGATTTACCCTGGCGTCAGACCAACGACCCGTGGTCCATTTTGCTGAGCGAGGTGCTGCTCCAGCAGACCCAAGTGAGCCGAGGACTGGTGTACTGGCAGCGCATGATTGAGGCGTTTCCCACCATTCAAAGCATGGCCGAGGCACCGGTCGATGCGGTGCTCAAGGCATGGGAAGGTGCGGGCTACTACAGCCGTGCACGCCGTCTTCACGCGTTGAGTCAACGGGTGATGCTTCCGGTCAGCGAGGGAGGGTTTGACGGCCAACTGCCCTCGACCTACGAAGCGCTCCTCAGCCTTCCCGGGATTGGCCCTTACACCGCAGCGGCCGTCGCGAGCATCGCTTTCGGGCAACCGGTGGCCTGCGTCGACGGCAACATCCGGAGGGTCATGGCACGAACCACCGCACAGGCTGAGCCAACGCCTCAAGCCGTTCAGGCGTGGGCGGATGCAGCGATGGTCGATGAGCGCCCAGGCGACTGGAATCAAGCGCTGATGGAATTGGGGGCGACCGTGTGCACGCCCAAACGAGTCAAGTGCGAGGCCTGTCCCGTGCGAGACTCATGTCTCGGCAGGGATGATGCAGAAGCCTACCCGCTGGCGAAGCGCCAACGGGTCAAGGAGGTCGTCTTGACCGCATGGGTGGAATGGGCTCAGGACGGAAGGCCCGTGCTGACCCAACGGCCGATGGACGGGTTGTTTGCGGGGTTGTGGGGACCGACGTACCACGAAGGGTTGAATGTCCCTGACAACGACCACGTGCACTGCGGTGTGGTGAAGCACGCGCTCAGCCATCGCAACATGACGGTGCATGTGGTGCTGACCACCGGCCAAACGGTGCAATCGGGTGTTGATAGCGGGAAAGTTGCCCTCTCTACACTCGACGAGAAGGTGCTTGCTTTGGCCGAAACCCACAACAACGGGCCTCAGCACTGACCGGTCGTCAGTCTTGGCGATGGTCATCGATCACCTTCGCCGCAATCGCTCGCAGGTCTGCCGTGTAGCCGTCCGCCTTCGGCATGTCCATGGGGCCAACGCCGTGAACAGCATGAAGCCACATGTAGGTGCCCGTGTCGAGGGTGATTTCGCCGGCGTGCCCCTTCTCATCGGTGAAGATGGAGGTGGCCTTGGCGCCAGAAAGTTGCTTGACATCGTCATCGAGCTCACCGTTTTCATACATCGCTCGAAGTTCGTACACCACCGCACCGTGGTTGAAGGTGAACACCTCGGTGTTCGGGTAATCAGCAGCGAGGTCTGAGGAGACGTTGACCCATCCATCATAGGCTTCATCAGAGCCGTTTCGATGTTCGTCAACGTTGTCGTAGTCCGCAGGGAAATCCTTCCACGGCATGGCGAGGCCGATGCGAATATCGGGATTTTTCTCCACCGCATAGTCCGTGAAATTCCACACGGCTTCGTCCGATTCCCCGCCCGTTTCAACAAATTCAATGGAGCAACAGATCATGATGAGAACGTCAATTTCACCGGTGTCAAGGAAGTCTTTGATCATCTCTCGGTCGGTGGTGTCCACCCAAAGTTGGTCGGGAGCACCCGAGGCCCCGCCGCTGAACACAATGTACGTGGCGTGGTTGGCCACCCCTGCCGTGTGGGCGTAGTCTTCGAGGGATTCAGCAAATTTACGGCCAAAACTATGACCGATGTAAAGCACGTTGTAGTCGTCCTCCTTCACATCCTCCGGCGACCGACCCATGATGCCCTCACCGTCGCCTCCGCCCTTTCCAAGGCACCCTGAAAGCGGGACGAGGAGGAAAAGTGCAGCGAGGAGCCATGCATTGAACTTCATGGATGGTGTTCATGCTGGGCCCCACTTAGGAATTTGGTATCGTGGGTGTAACGGGTGATTTGCTGGCTTGTCCACGAAGGATGACGAGTCCAGCAACGGGTCGATGTGGTGTCACAACTCGATGCTGCGGTTCCACCCTGTGGTTGGGTCAAAGACTGCACCTTCGGTGGACTCCCAGATGGTTTGAATGGCGGTTGCGTTGGTTATTTTGCCAACCTGGACGTGAAACACGTACCCTTGTGCGTTGATGAAAATGGCATGGGGCATGGAGCGAACACCGAGGGCTTTTGCCAATGAGGGCTCTCGAATAAACGGTCGGTCCACCGTTCGGTTGAGGTTGGTTTCGGTGTCGTTGTGCCACTGGGACATGTTGCTGTATTCCTCTCTGGCTTCCATCGAAAAAACGACGATTTTCCCTGCTGGCAACAGCGAATCGTAGGCGTCGATCGTTGGTTCACAATGAGCACACCATGGTGCAGAAAAGTAGGCCATGTACGATGCGTTCGCAAACTCTTCGTAGGTGTGGGTCGCGTTGGTGTGGTCGGTTCCCATCCATGCTGGCATCGCCACCGGTTCCTGGACGGTTGGTACAACCACGATGTCCTCGACCTGCCGTTCGGGTGGTTCATTGACACACCCTGCCAGCAACACGGTGATGGCAAGCATCACGACGGTACTTCGTTGCATGACCTCACCGTTCGTGGCTCAATGCCGGTTCACTTAGTCTTGTTCATCATCTGTTGACGCCTGTTGCAAGAGCAGGTCGTGGCGGAACGAGGCCAAGCAGACCAGCAACCCGGCCACCAACACGTATTCGGCTGGAGCAGCAAAGCGTATGCCGTGCTGAGCCTGATTGAGGAAGGCCTCGGTGCTCATCCCGGTTGGGTCAAAGGTGCTCACGGCCATCTGAAAACTGGTGACCATGACCACGAAACCGGTCAAGGCGAGGATGAAACCCAACCGGCGCATGCGTTTCCCGTCGATGCTTGACCGGTCGCCGAGGGAGCGTTGTGCGAGGTAGGCCCAAACAATGCCGCCCCCAAAGGCCAACATCGCCGTGGCGATGTGTGGATTGATGAAATCATACATGTCGAGGTGACTCACCAACACGGTGTTGAGGGCAGCCACCAAACCGAACAAGGTAGCGATGAACCAAAGCCCAGGGTGTTGTGCCTCAAGTGTGTGATACAGGTGCCATGCGTAGAGCAACTGCACCAAGCCAGTGAGGGTGAGGCCGAGGCTAAACACGTGGTCCTGCAGGCCGGGGTAGTCGGTCTCTGAAATGAAAAACGGAACGGCACGAGGATTGTCCAATCCGTGGATCGCCATCGCCGTCACGACGGTGACCAGCGGAACCATCCAACTCGCTTTGGAGAGCAGCAAGCCCTGTTCACGGGTCAGAGGAAGACGTCGACCGTGTCTTGGATGCATGTGTCAAAGTCCTCCCATTCCATGCCCAACACCTCTTCGGCTTTGGCACTTGAGTAGTCGGTGTCTCCACCCATCATGTTCTTGGCCACGGCGCGCGTGAGGTAGCGCTGCCGTCCGAGTTTTCCACCTATCCAATCTTGGAACACCGCCAGCGGGATGAGCGTGTTGGGAAGACTGTATTTCGGTGCCTTGGTCGTCGGGTTCAGGGTTCGAATGCGCTTGCAAATGGTCGCCAAGGTCAAATTGGCGTGAGGTGCAAGAATGAACCTTCCTTCGGCTTCGTCCACCTCAAACGCCCGTCGATGAGCGCGGGCAACGTCGCGAACGTGGACCACCGACATCGGGAATTTCGGGACGACGGGGTACTTTCCTGCGATGGCATCGGCGAAGAAATCCACGCTGGGGGTTGGACGAACGAAGCCGCCGCCCAGCACGGCGGTGGGGTTGATCACGCGCAGGTCGAGATTCAATTCCTCGGCCAATTTCCACGCCAGGTGCTCGGATTGGGTTTTGGCCGTGCTGTAGGGCAGGGACGTGTCGGTGTTCCAAACAGCTTCGTCCTTCTTCATCCCTTTGGGTGACGTGCCGACCGCTGCGGTGCTGGAGGTGTAGACCACCCGCTCGATGCCTGCTTTGGCAGCGGCGTGGAAGAGGTGCAGCGTTCCTTTGTTGGCGGTGTCGAGAATGGCCGTGGCATGGCCTTGGGTGGAGTAGATGGTGGCGGTATGAAACAACCCATCGCAGCCTTCGAGGAGGTCTGCCCACCCGTCCGCATCCAACACATCGCCCTGAACCAATTCAAGGCGATTTTCTGCGTTCAACGCCTTGGCATGCGCCCGCACATGGTCCACCTTGGCGGGATCGTTGAGGTCCCGCACGGAGCCTTTGACGGCGTAGCCGTGCTCGAGCAGGTCGCGAACGATGTGATTGCCAATGTGGCCGTTGACGCCGGTAACGAAGATACGGCGAGGAGCAACGTCGGCCATATGCCTCGGCGAGGCTTGGGTCCCGTATCAACCTTCAAGTGCATCACCATGCAGCCCCAAACGAAGCCCATGCCCATCCGCGTTCACGACACCCGACGGCGAGAAAAGGTGGATTTCACCACCCTGAAGCCGGGACAGGTCTCGATGTATGTCTGTGGTGTGACGGTGTACGACCGCTGTCATTTGGGGCATGCTCGTTGCTACTTGGCGTTTGACCTGATTCATCGCTGGCTCGAATCGAGTGGTTACGACGTGCACTACGTTCAGAACTTCACCGATATCGATGACAAGATCATTCACCGTGCAAACGAACTGGACGGCGACTGGAAAGCCTTGGTGGATGCCAACATCGAGGCGTACTACGAGGACATGGATGCGTTGAACATTCTGAGAGCCGATGTTTACCCTCGATGCACAGAGTACGTCGACGACATGATTCGCATCACGCAAGACCTCATCGACAAGGGGCACGCCTACCAAGCCAACGACGGCGTCTACTTCCACGTTGAGTCCGCACCGGAGAAGTACGGGCAACTCACCGGCCAGTCCATCGATGCTGTTCGTTCGGGCGCTGGTGGGCGCGTGGACGATACCGGTTCAGGAAAGCGAGACCACAAGGACTTCGCTTTGTGGAAGGCGGCCAAACCGGGTGAACCGACTTGGGACTCACCGTGGGGGCCAGGCCGGCCCGGGTGGCACATTGAATGCACGGCCATGTCGTTGGACCATTTCGAAAAGGAATTCGACATTCACGGCGGCGGCCATGACCTGCGCTTCCCGCATCACGAGGCTGAAATTTTCCAAGGCGAATGCCACACCGGTCATTCGCCCGTCGTGCATCACTGGTTGCACAACGGCTTTGTCAACATCGATGGAGAAAAGATGAGCAAGTCGCTTGACAACTTCTGGACCATTCGAGACATCCTCGCTCAAGTCGATGCCATGGTGCTCCGCTTTGCCCTCATCAACGCACACTATCGTTCACCCATCGACATGAACGAGGCCTTGCTCAACGATGCCGAGCGAAATTACAACCGCTTGTTGGGCTGCTATGTTGATGCCCTCAAGGCCGCAAAGGACCCCAACCCTGTGGCCTTGCCCCAACCCGACCTTGCTTCTCCCCTGCCCCTCGGCAAATCGCTTGGGTTGCTCGAAAAAATGGGTGAAGGGTTCGCCCAAGCGATGGATGACGACTTCAATTCCCGAGAAGCTGTCGCCAAGGTGCTCGGCATGGTACGTGAAATCACGAAAGTTCTCGGTTCTGACATGGAATCGGCTGACCACAACGCCTTCGCCCATTACGCTGTGGAGTTGTTGGAAGAAACCGCTGGACGGGTCTTGGGCGTGTTGCCCTCCCAAGAGGTGGCGTTGGCAGAGCCGGAAGAAGACCCGCGGAAGGCCGAAATTGCCGACCAAGTCGAGGCCTTGTTGGTTCAACGAGCAGAAGCACGTGAAGCAAAAGACTGGGCGGTTGCCGATTCTATTCGTGACCAACTCAACGAGTTGGGCGTGGTCGTGACGGACACGGCCACCGGTCCCGAATGGGATCTGGCCTGATCACTCTTCTTCGTTGGGCGGCGCTGACAACGGCGGCGGTGCAGGAACAAATCCAACCTCCGCTGCCCCCAGGGCTTGCTCTTGTTCGTCCCACATTTTCTCGATGTGGACTTCTTGTGCCAGCGCATCTTCACTTCCTCTTGATACGAGGAAGAGCGCCACCAGCATGACGACGATGATGCCAAAGAACAACATCAACGCAACCTGTTCGATGTCTTCCTCACCTTGCGAGGTGTCGACCGGGGCCTTGGTCAATCCGGGGTTGGAGGCGCCATCGTCAGGCGTGTTGTCGGTGGTTTGGTTGGTGGTGGTTTCGTTGTTCTGTGGTTGCTCGGTGTCGTCTTGACACGGTGGCAACGAACCGTCGTCGCACGGTTCAGGTTGTGTTTCCGTGACGGTTTCAAACTCGGTGACCGAAGGAAGCGTTTCCGCCCGGTCGTAATACCGGTCGTAGAGGTTGGAAAGGTCGATTTGAGCGTTGGCTTGCGCAGAACCGTTGAGGACTCGGAAGTAGCGCTCGTCGCCGTAGGTGTACCAGGGGTCGAGACCGACTTCCGACATTCCTGCGATAACCCCATCGAAGTCGTTGGCGTCACCGAAGGCGGCGGTCATTTCTTCCACGTCAAAGCGCATCGCCATCGTCAGGTTCTCGGTGATGCTGGCCCATGTCTGAGCGCCTTCCGGGGCTGCGAGGAAGGTGACGTCGAGCACCTTGTCAAACTTGCCAGCAGGTTCGTGGTCGTCGCCCTTGAGCGCCGTCATCAAGTCCTCATCACCGTAGATTGCCAAACCACCCACCACCGAGAGACGAACATCAGGGTCAACGGCGTTGATGAGGTTTCGATAGGGATTGGTGTGGATGTTGTCGATCACGACGAGGTCGGCCGCCGTACCGGGCGTGAGGGTGCCAACATCGTTTTGCCAGTTGGTGGCGTAGGCTGCGCCGGAGGTCACCATTTCCACCAGTTCGTAATCGGTGAAGATGTCGCCAAGCATCTCATCGTCCCACAGGTCGGCCACCTTCAGTTCATGCAGCGGTGACTTTGACCCGGAGGGAGCCCAATCGGGAGCCAAGGTGATGTGGACACCCGCTGCTTTGGCTGCAGCGATATCGGCGGTTTGACCGTAGAGCAACAGGTTGGACAGAGGCGACCACACAAGACTCGCGCCCACCTCGGCCATCTTGGTGAATTCCGGTTCGCCAAGCGCTACGCCGTGAATGAGGACCAATTCGCCCACGAGAAGGTTGTTCTGAACGAGGATATCGAATTCAGCACGACTTGATTCGTCAACGCCTTCGGCGATGTGGATGAACCACGCGTCGAGTTCGCCGCTGGCGTTGCCGGTTTTGATGTGGTTGCCAACGTAGTCCGAGGTCAGTTCGGTGACCTTGGTGTGGATTTCGTCCCTTCCGAAGTTGTAGTCCTCGATGTTGCGGGCCAGGACCGTAGCGTAACTGTCATCGGGGTTGCTGGGGCTGCCTTGGGCGGCGGTGGTTCCACCGACGATGGACTTCATTTCGATGTACTTCATCGCTTGCGATTCCATGTTCCAATAGGGGCCGGAGTGAACGAGCATTTTCGGTTTGGTGACCTGTTCGCTGTAATCGGGGTGGTTTTTCCATTCGTAGCGATTGTTGTACCCGCCCCAAGGGTTGCGGTTCTGTTCCGAAAGGTGTGGCGTCATTTCCCAGAGGGGTGCTTGGTTGTAGTGAAGGTGATTGTGAAGGTCGATGAGGCCGGGGTAGATGGTCCCGTTGGTCTCCAAAACGGGGACGTTGGTGAGTTGAATGTTGGAAGGAACGTCGTTTTCCCAAACGGCTTCGATCATGCCGTCTTTGATCAAGAGGTGACCTTCGTTGATGACGTCGGCCTCACCGGTCATCGGAACGATTCGGCCCTTGAGCACGTAGGCTCCCGTGTGCACGTTGTCGGTCATTCCATAACAGCGAACCATGTTTTGCGCCACGCCGTACGAACTGTCGTCTCCCCAACCCGGTGTGGGCGGGTCAACTTTCGTGACGGTGCCGTTGAGGCCTTTGACATAGGAAGTGTCCCACCACGAGTCTTCGGCAGGATAGGACAGCGTGTCGATGACGTTGCCTGATGCATCGGAGATGGTGACCGTTTCATCGTTCCAATAATCCAGTTCTATTCGGGAACTGGCGCGAAAAATGACGATGTAGTCGTTGGGGGCGACGGTGGTGTTCCATGCCAGCCGGCAAGGTGCGGAGCCACCGTCGGTGATGTCGTCCAAGATCCAATCGGAAACATCCACGGGTTCAGCGCCGGTGTTCCACAGTTCGATGAATTGGTCCGATACCGAGCCGATGTCTCCATCTCCATTCCAATCCGTTCCGTTGTAGTCCGGACTCGACGCAGAAACCAAAATTTCGCTGATGCGAATATCGCTCGCACCTCGGGCGGCGACTTCCGAAACACTTGGTTGGGTTGCGGGTTGGAGCACGGGCGTCATGCTCGCCGTCAAGAAGAGGCCACCGAGCAGCAGCGAAAGCATCCACTTTTGCATGGAGTCGTCGACACTCTGCCAGCACATAAGGAAGACTCCGATGTTTGTTGTATTCTCACATGGCTTGAAAAAGGGTAAACGTTAGGTTTCCACATGGCAACCGTTGAATTAACTGAACCCATCTTCGCTGAGACCATCGAAAACAACACGCTGGTCATTCTGGACTTTTGGGCGGAATGGTGCGGCCCCTGCAAGGCCTACGGCCCGGTGTACGAGCGCGTCTCAGAGGAGTTCCCCGACGTGGTGTTTGGGAAAATTGACACCGAAGAACAGCAAGCGCTTGCCGGCATGTTCGGTATTCGTTCCATCCCCACCACCATTGCGTTCAAGGAGGGTATCGGCGTGTTCATGCAGCCTGGTGCCTTGCCCGAGGCAGCGTTGCGAGATTTGGTTGAAAAACTGAAGGAGTTGGACATGGATGAAGTCCGTGCCGAGATGGAAGCCAACGAAGGCAACGACGATTGAAACACAGTCTGCCGATTGATTGAAAGCACCGCCTTGTTCACGTGGTTTCATGGACCTCAAGCCGTTGTTGGTGGTGCTGCTCTTCGCCACCAGCATGCTCGCAGGTTGTTTTGGTGAAGACGAGGCCGTCACGAACACTCCCTCCTCCACCGATGTTTATCCCGAACCGTGGGAACGAACCGACCTGGTGTACAACGACCAGGACATTTACGCTCGAGTGACGGTCAACGGTTCCCACGCCATTGACGCCGTCCGCTCGGTGTACGTTCCGGTCGAGACCATCACGGCTGCTGATGGCGGTGCAGGGTTGACCGGTGACGCCGAGGTGCATCTCGGCCTGTGGTTGCCGGTGATCGACGGGTGCGATTGGGAGAGCGAATCGTTGAGCGCAGACTGTCAGGTCCCGGTCATCGCCGAAATCGGACCTTACTACAATGACGGGGACGTTGATGCGCTGACGCCCGCCGACCGCCTCGGCAAGATGTTGATTGAAAACTACGTGCCTCACGGTTTTGGCGTAGCGCAAGTCTCGGTCTTCGGAACCGGTGAATCGAACCACTGCATGGACCTCATGGGCACCGATGAGCAACGAGGCATCGATGCGGCCGTGACGTGGCTTGGAACACAGCCTTGGTCCAACGGCAACGTCGGCATCATCGGAAAGTCCTACGACGGCTCAACGCCGTGGCAAGCAGCGACCTTTGGCAACCCCCACCTGGCGACCATCGTGCCCATGTCCGGCCTCATTGGCGTGCACGAATTGATGTGGCGCAACGGCAGCATGGAGGCACGAGGCATGATCATGCACAACGGCGTTTACGGCTCCTTCGGCATCGACGGTGATTCCGAAGACGCCCACACCCTTTGTGAAGGCTACATAGAAGGGTACGTCAACGGGCCTGCAGCCTACCTCTCAGGCGGCATGGTCACCTACGGTGGCAACGACTACTGGACCGAACGCTCCTTCCTTGACCGCGTGCTGGCCAATTACAACGGTTCCGTCTACATCATTCAGGGCATGCAAGATTGGAACGTTGACCCGCACATGTCGTTCCCAACCCACCAACTTGTTGAGGACGCAGGCATTGAAATCAAGACGCTCGCCGGACAGTGGGCGCACGACTATCCAGACCGAAAGTCGGGTCACAGCAGCCTTCCTTCGGGCGAGGGTGCGGAGGCCTACCCTTACACCCTCCGATGGGATTGGGCGGACGAGATGCTCTACTGGTTCAACTGGTACCTCAAGGGCGAAGGGCGCGCACCGACGCTCGGTGTTGAAATGCAGGACAACCGCGGCGGCTGGCGTTTCGAGACAACCTATCCTCCAGTAGACACCACCTACGTTGACATCAACGGCGACGACTTGAGCCCGTCAGGGGCCTCCATCGGAGGGTCAAGCGGCTCCATCACGATGACCTACGGGCCGTTTGCCAACGACACCTTCATCGTCGGTATGCCCAGTTTCCACATTCCCGTCACCCCCCACACCACCAACGGTGCACACGGGTTCCTGACGATGGAGGACGAGAACGGGATGCATCTCGGCCATGCCGTGATGGATTTCCGATTCCATGCCGGAGGGCGTGATGGACAAGAAGTGCTGGCTCCTTTTGTGACCGTGACGGGGAAAATGGAGTTCCTTCCCATGGACATTTTCCTCGAAGCGGGTGAATCCATCGTCATCACCATGACGCAAACCGGGTACGACTACGTGCCGTCCCCAGCAAGCGCTGGAAGTTATTCCATCGATTGGTCACAAGCGACGCTCACGCTGCCGCTGATTGAGCGCTCGTGCGATGCGTTGTTCCAAGCACCGATGCACGCCTACGGTGACGAAGCACAACGGGCGTGTTGATGCGTCACTCGCCCAGGCCTTCCTCAAGCGGAGAAAGTTGGCCTCGAACACCGACGGTCCATTTGAGGGTATCAACGATACCTTTTGCCCGTTGGAACTTCATCAACGCTCTGTATTTTGCCTCTTTCGGGCCGGTCATCTTTCTCAGCATGTACTTGGCGTGCTGGGTTTTCATTTCAGCGACCGCTTCCTCGAGGAGGGCATCGATTTCAGCCCACGTGCGGTCGTAACTTGGCTGCTGCGAGCGGCCCGGTCGTGATCTCATCTGCATTGGTTGGCCCAATGCACCCTACGCTCTTTGCATTGGCCACATAGACTCAATAGTCTCGGGTGACGGTGTGTGTGTCAGGCCATCGGTGAAAGAAGTGGGAGGTTGGCGCAGCCCCCATCGTCATCCTCTTAAGCCCTTGACAAACGATGGTCAGCATGGTGTTGACTTCAATTCCGGGTGTCAGCGAGCGTATGGCAAGCAAAATGACCGAGCATTTTGGCTCCGAGGATGCGGTGATGACCACGCTGGCTGCAGGCGATGTCGGTCGCTTGGCGGAAGTGGAGGGTCTTTCCGTGAAACGAGCCCTCAGTCTCGCCCGTCAATATGCAGGGGATGAAGGGCAGTTCCTCGCTACGAAGGAAGCCAGAAAACTTCACCAAAACCTGCTCAACCATCTCCAATCCTTTGCCGCTTGCGCAGCCACCAAGGAACGAATGGGTTTGCTCACGCCGGTGGCCAATCCGCACCCCCGTCGAACGTTGGTCGCCGCTGCCATGGAACTTGATCCAGTCTGGTTGGCTGAACAACGAACCGCCTGGCAGGGATTGACCCGCCTCAAAGAGCGCCAAGAACGATATGAACGCGTGGTCGTCTGCCATGAACCGCTCGAGCATCTGAAGAAATTTTGCCGTGTGCTTCAACCCACTGAAAACGAAACTTGGAAGGATTACACGGTGTTCAAAACCGTGACGTGGGTTGGAAGCGGCGCACCGATGGAAGCCCCTGACGGGTGGTTGGTTCTCGGCTCCTCGCCCGATGCATCGCTCCTGTTGCCTGAGCGAACCATCGACTGGTTCACGCACAACCGGAAGACGCTGAACATCCTGTGCGATTTGGTTGAAGCGGTACAATCCGGTACCTTCCCCGAGAACGAAGCCTTGGCATCCCTCGGTGAAGCCTTGCGCCCTCTTGCTGCGCTGCCTGAAGCCTTGAGTTTGCTTGGCGATGCGTCCCAAATCGAGGCGGTGGCTCGCATCAAAGACGAGCTTTGGGGGACGGTCAAGACCCTTGAGCAGGAGGTCAACGACCAAGTTGAACACGCCATGAACGATGCGAAATTGGCCCTCTCCGGCGCTGAACTGCTCGAAGCCTTGGCCGACGGGACGGCGTTTCAACGCAAGCTCAGGGATGCGACCGGACACGTGATTCAAGAAGCGATGCAGCAGGCCAGAGAAACGCTGGCGGCCTTCCTTGAACCGGCCTCGTTGCGGTGTCCTTTCGACATCTTCACCTCCTCGTGGCCGGCCAAAATCGACCGGCAAACCATTGACGGCATCGATGCTGCCTTGGAATCCAAATTGAAGGCGGAAACCACGGGGCACCTCGTGTCGATGGCGAGGACCCTCGGTCCCCTGAAAGCCTCGTGCGAACTGGCCGTCCAACGCCTTATCGAAACCGACCAGTGGCTTTCCGTGGCTCGTTGGGCTCATGCCGACCGGTGCGTGATGCCCGAACTTGTGGCCCACGGTGTTTGGTTGGACGGCGGTCGACATGTGCTTCTCGGTGTCAAACCTGACGCGGTCACCTACGGACTTGGCCAGGCTGCTTCGAGCGGCGACCAGCAATCGCTCGCTTTGTTGACCGGGGCCAATTCTGGTGGGAAAACCACGCTGTTGGAATGTTTGGCCTACGCCAGCATACTCGCTCACATGGGACTCCCGGTTCCTGCCAAGGCCGCCCGGATTGGAAAGGTGGATGCCCTGCACATTTTGGCGAAGGCAGGCGGTACCCAAAGCGCAGGGGCGCTGGAGCAAACACTGGTGGAATTGGCCACGGTGGTGAGCGACCCGACGCCCAAACTCATTCTCGCTGATGAATTGGAAGCCATCACCGAACCTGGGGCAGGTGCTCGAATCATTGCTGGCATGCTGCTTGCAGCAGAGGCTCAGCCTGACACCACGATGATGCTGGTCACGCATCTTGCACCCGCCATTCTCGAAGCCACGGGCCGAGATGACCTTCGTGTGGACGGCATTGAGGCCAGCGGCTTGGGCGAAGACTTGGAATTGCTCGTGGACCGAACGCCCAAGCGAAACCATCTCGCACGGTCAACGCCTGAGCTGATCGTCAAGCGGTTGGTGGAGAAGAGCAACGGGCACGCCAAGGCCTTGTTCGCTGATATTCTGCAGATGTTCGCAACGCCCGAGTAACCCTCACGCCGGTAGTTCAAGTTCAACGGCGAACAGCGGGTCGGGGTCGGTTGAATCGTGGTAGGCGACCACCACGCCACCGTCGTTGAGAATACCAAGCGACGCAAAGTCGAATCGAATATCGTTTCCAGCACCCGAGGTGGAATCGAGGTCGCCTTGGCCGATGTAGGTCAGCGTGTCGGGTGACATGTCTTCGGAGTACCCTCGGACATGGTAGACCGTGTCAACATCGGGTCCTTCGGTGGATTGGTACCGCACGTTGAGAACGAACAAATCCAGTTCACCGTTTCCTTGGAACTCCCATTCCTCAATGGAAGATGCGGTGGCTCCCAAATCGTAGGTGTGGTTCATCCATGTCTGAGCGCCGTCCTTCGACATGAAGTGCGTGAAACTCGTGCCGCTGTTGGTCACGCAGTGGATGGTTCCTGCTCGGTCGATATGGCAGTATTCAGAGGGGAACTGAACGCTGAGTTCGTTCCACGAAAGGGTCGTATCCATGTAGGCAGCGTTGCCGTTGTTGTAGTAGGAGGGGAAGATGAGACCACCGGAAGGCAGCGGAAAGGCCCGCATTTCCTTGTGGGGCTTGTTCACGTCCCAGTACGCCGGGAGGTCGGCGCCGGTGAAGTTCAAATCCAATTCAATGGCAGGGTCCCCACCGCCACGGCCGGGGAATTGGAACGGGTAGTAGTTGAGGCCGTCAACGCTGATTTGGCCCCCGGCGTTTTGGGTTTGATGCCAGAAGTTGGACACCACGATGCTGGCCCAATCGCCGGTGCCGAGACTCGATTCAATGGGCCCAATCACCTCGACCTGCCACGAACGGTCGTAGAAGGGTTCGGTGATTCGGTTGTAACACCAGGTCCACTCGCCTTCGGATTCATCGTAGAGAATGGCATAGAATTTGTCCAACTTCAGGTCGGCACCCGGGTAAGGGAACCACGACATGGAGATGATGTCGCCGTTGGTTGCTTGCACGATGCTTCCCTCCCCCAACCCTTCGTTACCGGGGTTGGTGGGCACCGGTGTACGGCACTGGGTGTCTGGAAGGATGGTGGGGATGTAGGTGTCCCAAACGTGACCGCGGTCTTCTGAAAACACGGGGTATTCTCCACCGATGTTGAGAATTTGTCCGTCGATGTCGGTGGCAAGGTAGTGTTCGCAGCAGTTTCCGCCGTAGGAGGCGTCAAACACCGCCCACGTCGTGTTGGTGCTCTGGTTGGTGCGAAGGTCAACGGTGACGAACATGCGTTCGTCGACGTGGCCAGCCTCATCGATGCGTTCGTAGGTGGACCAAATTGGTTCCACTTGCTCGTTTTCAGCGATGCTGCTGCCGTCTCCAAAACAGCCAGCGAGCACCATGGACATCGCCATGACCACACCGAGGAGCGCCCGTCGCATGATTTGGCGTTGCATGGGCTTGATTTGAAGCCGTCGCTGTTCTCACTCGAACCTTCTCTCCGTCCAACCGTCACCCCATCAGGACAACAGGGTTCGCAGACCGGTTGCGGTAAAGGACCCCATCCAGGTCAACGCCTCACCGTCGATCATGTGCAGTTCGGGTGGGGTGGCACCGGCCGCTTCAATGGCAGCAGCGAGTCGTTGCCCTTCTTCCATTGAAAATTCGTGAGGCTCGCTTGAAAGAAACAGGTCGGTAACGCCGTGTTCGATGATGCTCTCCACGGTGACTTCAGGATAGCCGGTACCGTTGGGGTCGATGATTGGAACCGTGTAGCCCATGCAGGCGAGCATGCCGCCAGCGTAGGTTTCACCGTTGGCGGCCATCAGCGGTTCGTGCCAAATGAGGGGGAGTGCGACGCGTCCGTTGTTTTCCGGAATGGAGGCAAGGACGTCCTCAAGTTCGCTGGCCAACCCGTCCGCTTCATCCATCCGATTCACCGCCTTGCCGAGGTCTCGCAGCATGGTGGGGACGTCGCTTGGGTGGTTGACGTGGCACACAAAGGTGGCGTATCCTTGCTCGATGCACCAATCGTACACGGCTTTGGGATTCTCGTCCCTGTCCATCACCACGAGGTCGGGTTGTGCGGCTGCGATTTTGGACAGCGTCGGCGTCTTTGTCCCTCCGACAACAGGAACCTCATGCACGTGTTGCGCAGGGTGGATGCACCAGGGTGTACGTCCAACGATTTCATCTGGACCAAGTCCGAGGTCAAACAGGGTCAAGGTAAGACTTGGCACCAACGAGACGATGCGCACGCCATCGCCTCACTTGACCGTGAAGTGGACCACGGCACCGTCGACTTCGAAACGCTCGGCGTCGGATGGCGGCTGTTCACCATCGGCGTGGAACACGCAACCAGCCGTTCGGGTTTCGGAGGCCACCCACGCTTCGTCGTTGGCGTGGAGTGCTGGAGCGTTCTCCGTCCATACCTCAAGGTCGATGGTAGCGTCGATGTCCAGATTCAGTGTTTTGCGCTGGGCTTGGACTCGGCGGGTGATGTCTCGGGCCAGGCCCTTGGAGAGCAAGGCGGGTGTATCGTTCATGTCGAGCACGAGACTCACCTGCCGCTGGTCTTCGCCGAGGGTGAGGTCCACGGTTTGTGCAGCGAACCCTTCCCGTTCAACCCGCTTGACCTCGACATCACCTTCCTCGACCTTGACACCCAAGACCTCGGCGCCGCCGTCGCTGATCGCTGCCAAGAGGGCCTGCGGGTCTTCAGCGGTGCGAATGGCTTGGGCGACCTCGTTGACCTGAGCCCTCGCCTTTGGGGCGAGCGCACGGAAGTTGGGAGCCAATTCAATACGCTGGAAACGGTCAAGGTCACTCTCGATGTGAATCGCTTCAACATTCAACTCTTCAGCGAGCAGTTCGTGGAACGCCTCGAGGTCAGGGCCTGCGACGATCCATCCTTGGGCGCAGGGGAGGCGTTGGCGTCGGTTGGCTTCGATGCGGATTCGGCGACCTGCTTCGGCGAGTTCGCGGACGAGGTCCATGGTGGCTTCCAGCGGCAGGTCTTGGGGAGGGAGCGTAGCGGTTGCCTTGGCAGCTGCCTCGTCCCATGCATCGGAGGTGGCTCCCTCAAGCGACCCGGGAACACCAGAAGGCCACGGGGCGGTGTGGACGGATTGGCCGGTGAGGTTGCGATGGATTTCGTCCACCATGAACGGCGCCACCGGCGCCATCAAACGGCACACGGTCGTAAGCACCTCGTGCAGTGTGTGCTGGCACGCCAATTTGTCGTTGGTCTCGGCTTCATCCCAAAGACGGCGTCGGCTTCGGCGAACATACCAGTTCGAAACGTCGTTGACCATGAAGTCCTCGAGGTCTCTGCAGGCCTTGTGGAAATCCCAGTTGACAAAGTGCTCGTGGTAGGCGTGGCCGACGCTCGCAAGGCGTGACAGAATCCAACGGTCCAGTTCAGGGCGCTGGTTCACTGGAACGTCGGCGGATTCGGGGTCAAAGTCGTCCAAAGCTGCGTAGTCCACATGGAACTTGTACACGTTCCACATCGTGAGGAACATCTTGGCGTAGGTTTCTCGCACGCCGTTGGGGTCAAACTTTAGCGGGTTCCAAGGAGCGCCAGCCGTGACCATGTACCAGCGGGTGGCGTCGGCTCCTTCTCGATTGAAGTGGTCCCACGGGTCAACGATGTTGCCTCTGGATTTGGACATCTTCTTGCCTTCAGCATCGAGGATCAGCCCCAACGAAAGACAGCGCTTGTAGCACATTTCGTCAAACACGGTGGTGGAAACGGCAAGCAGCGTGTAGAACCACCCTCGCGTCTGGTCAACACCTTCGCAGATGTAGTCCACGGGGAACGAACCGTTGAACACATCCTCGTTCTCAAACGGATAGTGCCACTGGGCAAACGAAGCGCAGCCCGAATCGAACCAACAGTCCATCACGAAGGGTTCACGCTTCATCGGTTCACCAGCATCGGAAAGGAGGGTGAATTCGTCCACCACCGGTCGGTGAAGGTCAACGTCATCGGGACATTCGGGGTTTTCAAGGCCGGCTGCGACGGCTTTTGCGACTTCTTCCTGAAGTTCCTTGATCGAGCCAACGCACTTCATTTCACCGCTTTCGCTGCGCCAAACAGGCAGAGGCGTACCCCAGTAGCGCTCTCGTGAAATCGCCCAGTCCTTGACGTTGCGCAACCATTCGCCAAAGCGACCTTCACCCACCCAATCGGGTGCCCATTCCACTTGGTCGTTGAACTTCAGCAGGTTGTCTTTGACCGCCGTCATGCGAACGAACCAGGAGTCCATGGCGTAGTACAGAAGCGGATGGTCGGTTCGCCAGCAGTGCGGGTAATCGTGCGCATAGGCCTTTTCTCGGTACAGCAAACCGCTTTCGGGTCCTTTCCCGTTGGAACCTCCGGGGGTGCTGAGCAATCCGATGATGGCCTCGTCGCATTCCTTGACGTAGCGTCCGTCCAATTCAGGGTGTGTTCCGGTCACAAACGACCCGTCCATGCCCACCGTGTGATGGGCAGGTAAGCCTGCTTCCATGCCCAAGTTGTAGTCGTCTTCACCGTACATCACAGCGGTGTGGACCACGCCGGTTCCGTCGGTGGTCGTGACCCAATCGGCTGCGAGCACGGTCCACGCCGTGGTAGAATCGCCTCGAGGTACGGCCTCGGGGAACAGCGGTTCGTAGGCTCGGCCAACGAGGTCGCTGCCGGGGAATTCCTCGACGATGTCAACATGGTGGCGAAGCACCTCTTTCATCAGCGCCTTGGCGAGGATGACCTCTTCGCCAACATCGGCACCACCGGCACCGGCCCATCCTTCGCCCGCCGCTTCTTTGATGCGACATCGGACATAGGTGACGTCCGGTCCAACGGCGAGACCAACGTTGCCGGGCAAGGTCCACGGCGTGGTCGTCCACGCCAAAATCGAGGCATCGTCGTCGGTGAGTTTGAACTTGACATAGACCGACGGTTCTTCCACTTCCTTGTACCCGAGCGCCACTTCGTGGCTGGAATACGACGTCCCTGTTTGGGGGCAGTACGGCAACACTTTGTGGCCCCGATACAGCAGGCCCTTGTCGAACATTTGCTTGAGGGCCCACCAGGCGGACTCGACGTAGTTGTTGTCCAGCGTCACGTAGGGGTTGTCCAAATCCACCCAGTACGCCATGCGTTCGGTCATTTCCCGCCAAGCGGCTTCGTACGTCCACACCGATTCTCGGCAGGCTTGGTTGAACTCGGCCATCCCGAACTGTTCAATGGCTTCGTTGCTCATCAAATCGAGCCGCTTCTGCACCTCGATTTCGACAGGGAGGCCGTGGGTGTCCCAGCCACCTTTTCGCTCGACCAGAAATCCTTCCATGGCCTTCCAACGGCACACGAGATCTTTGTAGGTCCGAGCGACCACATGGTGGATTCCCGGTTTTCCGTTGGCGGTGGGTGGTCCTTCGAGGAAAATGAAGGGGGCGCCGTTGCGACGAACGTCGATGGATTCCTGGAAGGTTTGGTCTTCCGACCACCGTTTCAGCAGGTCGGTTTCCAACTGAACGGCGTTCAGTTCACCCGCTGGTTTCGGTTGAGCCATGTTCCTTCCACCGGCGGCCCGGTTTTCAACCTCACTCCAAAAGATGTTCATTTTTGTCAAACCGTGCGGTTTTTCGGTGACCAAAACGATGTGCTGAATGGTTGTGTTCTTCCGTTCAGCAAAGATACGCAGGCGCATGCTTCAAGTCCTTCAATGCCCACCATGGAGCATGGCGGGTAGGCGTGTCCACGCACAGGCTCTGGTCCTCGTTGCCCTGATGGTCTTCAGTGGAGGCCTCAGTACGCTGGTTTTCGAAGCATCAACCTCGGTGACACTCAACGAGGAAACTGGGCCTCAGTTGGTTGGCGAAGGCGACCAAATGGATTTGACCTTGACCAGCACCCCCAACACCAATTTCAAACTCGATTTACCGAACGCAGAGCCGTTGGTCAATGCTGAATTGATGTTCACTCCCAAGATTCTCCCGCTTCAGTCCGGTTTTGTTTGGGACGAAGCTGCCGATTGGAACCACCCAGACGCCATCAAGAACGGCTCAAGCGTGTCCAATGGTGCGCTCACCGGTTCTTCAGCAGGTGTGCTCTGGGACTTCAACACCAACAACCAAGGGTGGACCTTTTCGAATTCTTACACGGCTCGGGTCACATCGCCCGCTTGCGGGTACAACGGTTCGTCGGGTGGGTCGCTTCGAACCTATGCAGGGTCAACCTACGGGACCTCTCCGGTTGTCAACCTCGCCGGCGGGGTGAACATCCCGTTCCACGCATGGGTCCACGAAGGGCGCTCTGGCTGTGGGGAAACACCCGATAGCGGCGAGAATCTCCAATTCCAGTACAAGACCGCTGCTGGTGGATGGACGGTGTTTCGAACCTTCAGCGGAGGGGGCTCTCAGACCACGAACTTCCAGTTCATGACCACTTTGCCGGCAGCTGCTGTGCACGCCAACTCGCAATTCCGAATCCACCAAACAAGCGGGAGCAGCACCTGCTGCGACTATTGGTTTGTTGACGATGTTCACATCGCCACGCCTCCTGAATCCAACTGGACCAGTCCGACGTTGGGCCACAAAAGTGGGAGCAGTCAACCGTTGGCTGACGATACCTATGCCCCGTTGTACATCGAAGCCAACATTCCCGAAGGGTCCTACCTCAACTGGTCTGTACTCAACGCCGCTGGAGAAATGATTCCAGGGATGCACGGCTCGAATGAGTTGATTGTCCCGTTGGGCTTGCTGGACCACGATGTGGTGGATCAATTCCGCCTCCATCTCGAACTCTCTGGCGGCGCTAACGGCATGCCTCTGGTCTACTCCATCGCCGGTGACGGCTCGGTTCGACAAAGCTTCCGAACCGATTCTGCCGTGCAAGGATGGAATCTCAGCGGCTCCGCTTACAGCCCCACCACCGGAATCACCGGGAACGCCACCGCCACGCTCACATCGCCATGGATGCTGGCGAACGCTCCGGTGTATGATGTCAAACTTACCGGAACAGTGACCAACGCGCAGGTACAGGTGCGTTACCACGGCGACCATCCATGGGTGAACGTCACCTTGCCCTACACCCCCATCGTGAGCCAGGAGATTGTGGGCATGCAGGCTCGCATCGTGGCCCTCCCGCCCGCCGACGGAAACATGAGCAACTTCACGACGTGGTCGGTTTCTGAACTCAATCTTGACCTGTTCGGAGGTCAGCATCCTGCCCGACCAGCGTTGGATTTCAATCTCGATGAGCGCTACGAATGGGGCGGTGCCGACGAGCGCGTTGGAACGTGGGGCTGGCAAAATCGCTTTGTGAACGCCGAAGAGCGCATGGAAATGGTGCTGACGGGAGGTTCCCCCAGCGTGGCGAAAGTCTGGGTTCCAAAAGACGATCTGAGTTCCTTTGGATTTTCCTACGCTGCGCAGAGCGGTACCGTGCAAAACGTCGCACTCTTCGTCCAAAGTCAACTCATTGCCACCCGCAGCAGCAACAGTTCAAGCGGTCTGTTCCACCTCACGGTCGAGGAAACCGATGCGTTTACCGATGCCTTGGCCAACGTGGCGGCCTCGGTTGATATTCTGAGCACGCCCTTTACCGAAGCCCGCATCGAAGTCACCGGGACCGGCACGGCCGTGCTGGGTGGTCTTCGAGCCACCTACAACGCCTCTCACCATCTCGTGGCTGATGCTTCCTCTGCGTTTGTCATGGGCGTGAACGAGGCCCGAACCAGCGTGCCCAACGTCGGTGGTATGCAAGCCATTCCTTTGCCGTTCATGGCGGAGGAGCGAGGCGGTCTCACGGTGGAGGTTATCGGTCTGCAAACTTCGAGCAACGTGATCCTTCAGCAGGGAACGATGGTCGATGCACCTGATGTGCTGACGCCAAGCCAACACTGGCAAACCGTCTCCACCGAATACCAACTCACCGGAGGCTCTGCGGCCCACTATCGGCTGGATGTGTTCAGCAAGACTCACCAAGCCACCTGGTTGTTCCCTGCCGCGGGTGGTGCACCAGCGGGCCTGGGCGATGCCGACCTTGTTGAGCTGCACCCCACCGATGCCATCACCGTCACCGAGGACGGCATGAACGTGATGACCAACATCACCTTCCGTCTTCGACCGGACTGGGACGACGAAATGCAACTCACGGCCACATCACGCATCGTGATGCAAAACGGTGTCATCTCCATCCCGTTTTCCCACACGTGGGGCACGACGTTGAGCCAAGGGTACGAGAACGACTTGGAACTCAAGGCCACGGTGTTTTCTGAAGACGGCGTGGCCATGTCGCCCACGCGACAGTACCTCCGTGGTGGTGAATCCATGAACCTCTCCGTTCAAGTTGGGTTCGAAGACATCACCACCAACGACGCCTTCGTTGACGGGGATGCGATGCTCACCCTGTTCCGCAACGGCGTCCAAATTCGAAACACGACCCAGTTGGACGGGAATTTCTGGAACATCACCGAATCCATTCCGTTCACCTACGGCGACGTGACGTGGACCGTACAGTTGCAATCACTCAACGGGTCGAGCGTGGTCGACCCTGCCGACTACGCCCGTACCTTTACCGTCGACTCGGTGAAGCCCAAGGTGATTGAATCCTCGATGTACAAGTACGACCACCGCACACCAAGTCCAACCCAGGTGATGCAGGTCACCATCATGGACCAACCGGTTCTCCCAAGCAATGTCCAAGCCATGGTTTGGAAAGAATGGGTGGACGATGACAACCTCAACGGCTGGCCCGATGAGGGCGAATACTCACCGGTGACGATGCTGCTACCAAGCGACTTGACGGCCCTGACCGGCGTCTACACCTTGATGATCGACGACACCGCGGGAAGTCTCGGCCAGAAAGTCGCCGTCTACCTCGAGGGCACCGACCCTTCCGGCTACGCACTCCAGGACGCAGGAAGTGCTGAAGAAGACGAACAGTTGTTCATCTACCAGCTGGCTGTTGACGGCGAACCAACCCTCGACCCTGACGCGTTCGCTTGGGTTGGTGGTCGACAATCGTGGCTCCACCCCGGCCAACCTTACGAGTTGAACGCCAAGATCACCGAACCGAACGGTGGTTCGGATTTGTCCACGGTCGAAGTCATGCTTGCGAGCAACCAAGGCAGCGACAGCATGAGCATTCTTTGGGCGTTTGAAACGGGCAACTGCACCACGACCTCAACCCATCTCATCATCGAATCCTGCACGATGCTCGGTGCCAACGGGCTGGCCGGTCCGTTCGAGAAGGACATGGTGCTGAACATACAACTGCAGTTTGGATGGAACACGCCGGACCTTGGTGACAACCGTCGTGAGCCAGCGATTTTGGTCGTTGACCGGGCGGGCCAAGAGGAGATGCGAAACTTCCCCGAACACCGATGGCGTTTCTCTGCAGGGTTGGCGATTCCGGAGGAAACCGTCAATCTTCACTTGACCCGAGGCTCGTTCCTCGGCGATGGGGCGAGGGTGACGCCGTTAACGCCGATGGAAATTTCTGGCGGGTTGGTGTTCAGCGAAACCTCCACCGTCCCTGCCTTCCCGTGTGAGGTGGATGTTTTGTTTGCCGGCCAAACCTACTCGGTAACGGCCATTGACGGCATTTGGTCCACCCCCGTTCAAGCACCGGTCAGTTCAGGCTCGTTGCCGTTGACGTGGGAAGTTGCTTGCCTGGAGGGACAAGGGGTTGATTTGACGGACAAGGAAACCTCCGTGCGATGGATTGTGGTCGACGGCACCGGTCCTGCTCCGATGGAAGTTCTCTCTCCTCGCCCGCAGGCCGTCCTCGGTGGTGAAAACCACGAAGTCCGGGTCACCCTCAAGGAATTGGGTGGATTGGATGTTCAGTCGCTCGAACTGGTCTGGTTGGTTGAGGATTATGAAACCGGGGACATGATTCGGTCCGGACGTGAACCCCTCACGCTCAAAGGCGAGGAACTTGACGGGTTGCAGCTCGAAGTCTATGCCGACATGAACTTGAGTGAAATCACCGATGAGATGCTCATTGACCGCATGGTGGTGAAGATTGCCATTGAAGGCCGTGATCTCGCAGGCAATGACGTAACCGGTTTGAACGGGGAAACCACCAATCTCTACATCGCCACGTGGAACATGGAATGGCTTCAACCCAAATTCGAACTGACGCCCTCCTCCATGACCTACTCCCGTTTGCTAATGGACGTGGGCGACACCACCTCGATTCAACTTGAAGTGGAGAACACGGGGACGCTGGCGGGTTCCATCGGCGTGGTCTTTGAGTCGGTGAACATGGACGGTGAACGCGTGGTCGTTTACCGAACATCGGTCGATGCAGAGGCCGGAAGCGTGGGCTTGGTTTCCATTGATTGGACTCCAACCGATGCCGGCTTGCAGTGGGTTGAGGCGACCCTCGACAACGGTCAGACCTCCAGTGGGCCAACCGTCGATGTCCGAATCGCCGAGGAACCCTCGTTTTCACAGAAGGTGTTCGGTGATGTCAACCCGCTCATCGGCAGCATCACCGCCGTGCTGTTGCTGGCCGTGGTGTTCATGCTGCTCGCATGGATGAAGCGCATGACGGTCAACCAAGGCTCCAAGATTGGTTACGATTGGGACGAGTATTCTTCTGAACTCGATGACGACGACGACCTCGATTTGGCTGCGGGTGTTGCGGCAGAAACGGCTGCAGAAAGCGCCGGTGCTTCGGCTGCCGCCGCCACGGCATCAACGACCGAAGAAACGGATTGGGTCATGGGTGCTGACGGTTACTGGTGGTACCACGACAAGGCTACCAACGAGTGGTGGTACAAGGACGCCAACGGTGAGATCGTAAAGCATCCTTGAGGTTGTCGAGAGTGAACTGCGATGAGCACCGTTGCCCTTCTCCAACTCGACCCCACGGTCGGTGATTTGCAGAACAATGCTGAACGGTTGAGCCGGCTGGCTGGGCAAGCCGTTGAACACGGTGCAGACGTTGGCGTGTCCACCGAATTGGCCGTGTGCGGGTATCCTCCGCGAGACTTGCTGCTCGAGCACGATTTTGTTCAACGTTCCATGGTGACGGCCTTGGGCGTTCAATCCGCTATCCCTCTCCTGGTTGGCACACCCTTGCCTGCAGAGGAGCCTCGCTCGTTGCCCACCAACGGTGTGGTTCGTTGTGGGCCGGAATTCACCACCGTGACCGGGAACCACCACGCTCGAATCGTGGCAGAAAAGCAATTGCTCCCAACCTACGATGTGTTTGACGAGGCGCGTTACTTTGCGCCAAAGAACCGTTCAGGGCTCGCTCGTTCCGTGGGGCCGCTAACGTTGGGCGTGACGGTGTGCGAAGATGCTTGGCAATCGGCGGGCATGACCCCGTCCTCCTACGGCCAAGACCCGATCGAACACATCGCCGAGTGGTGCCGTCAAGGCGTTCACATCGACGCCACCGTCAACCTCTCAGCCTCGCCTTTCCACAGCGAGAAATTCACCACCCGCTTGGCGGTCGCACGCCATGCAGCCCGTGTTTTGGGTCATCCATTTTTGCTGGCCAATCAGGTTGGTGGCAACGACGATTTGCTGTTTGACGGGCGAAGTTTGGTCGCGTGGCCGGACGGAAGAGCGGTGATTGCCCCCTCGTGGCAGGAGGGGGTGTTGCTGGTTGACCTTGACCAGCCGGATGCTTGCCGTTGGGTTGCCAGCAACGAGGCTAACGGCCTCTCCATCGGCGCCGGTGAGATGATGGTGCTCGCACCCCATGAATCAGGCCATGATTCGGTCGATCGTCTGGATGAACTCACCGACGCTGTGGTGACCGGACTGGCCGATTATTGCCGTAAATCGAACATCCATTCCATCGTGTTGGGGTTGTCGGGCGGCATTGACTCGGCCGTTGCCGCCTGTGTCGCAGCGGCAGCACTTGGACCCGAACACGTCACCGGCTTGGCCATGCCGAGCCGCTTTTCCTCTCAGCATTCCATTGACGATGCAGCCCATACGGCGCACGCCCTCGGGTTGCGCTACGAAGAACATCGCATCGACGACATGCACACCAGCGTGGAAGCGACGCTCGGCAACGTGCTGCGTGAAGGCCACGCCGTTGCCGGTGAGAACCTGCAGGCTCGCTTGCGAGCCATCGTCGTGATGGGATATGCCAATGCCAACACCAGCATGGCCATCTCGACGGGGAACAAGTCCGAAATCGCCCAGGGGTATTGCACCCTGTACGGTGACATGGCAGGAGGCTATGCGCCCCTCGGTGACGTCTACAAGATGGACGTGTACGCCATGGCTCAACGGTTTAATCAGCGTGCAGAAGCGCAAGGAAAGACCCCCCCTGTCTCGGCATCAACGATGACCAAGCCTCCCTCGGCGGAACTGGCACCTGACCAGAAGGACGAGGACACACTGCCGCCCTACGAGGTCTTGGATGCGGTGTTGCAAGCCCATATTGAAGGAGGGCTGAACGCCGATGAAATGGTGGCATCAGGCCTCGATGAAGTCTTGGTGATGGACGTGCTGATGCGCCTTGAGCGTAACGAGCACAAGCGTTGGCAAATGGCACCTGCTCCTCGGGTTTCTCCCCGCGCTTTCGGGCAGGGCTGGCGACGGCCGCTGGCCTCACGTCACGATTGGCGTGGCGCTGCTTGAGGGCGATGCGCTCAAATGCGAGTGGCCGCAGGAAAAAACGTGACGGGCTCCATCATCAACATCGCCGGGTACCGGTTCGTTGACCTCGACGACCGTGATGCCTTGCAGGCCGTGTTGCGAAGTGTGTGCACCGATTTAGGGCTCAAAGGCACGGTGTTGTTGGCTCCCGAAGGCATCAATTTCTTTCTGGCCGGCCCCCAACCAGCCATTGATGCCTTCGTTGCTCATTTGGAAAAGGATGGACGCTTCCAGGGCATCCCGCTGAAGGTGTCCTACACCGACTACCAACCGTTCAACCGCATGAACGTCCGCAAAAAAAACGAGATCATTTCCGTCGGGTTGGACCACATTCGCCCGGCTGAATTCACCGGTGAAGAGATTGAACCCTCGGCCTTCAAGGCCATGCTCGACAGCGGTGAAGTTGTGCACGTGTTGGACACGCGCAACGATTACGAGTTGAGGGTTGGAACCTTCGAGAACGCCATCGACCTTGACATCCGCACCTTTCGAGCGTTTCCCGAGGCCATCAAGAAGCTCCCTTCGTCGATGAAGGAAGAACCGGTGGTGATGTTCTGCACCGGTGGCATTCGCTGTGAAAAAGCGAGCGCCATCATGATGGAAGCGGGGTTCACCAACGTCAAACAACTCAAAGGTGGCGTGTTGGGCTACTTTGAGGAGGTTGGAGGTGACCACTGGAACGGCGATTGTTTTGTCTTTGACCAACGTGTGGCGGTTGACCCATCCCTCAACGAGACCGAGGCAGTGGTGTGTTTTGCCTGTCGTCAACCCCTGTCGGCAGATGAACAAAACGCTTCGACCTATGTCATCGGCGAGTCGTGCCCGTATTGTTTCGGTCGCGACGATGTTGTTCCCATCACCGGGCAATGACGATCCAGTCGTCCGACAGTTCACCGTGACTCCACCTGAACCATTCGTGTCCGCTCGAGCCGTCGTTCGCGATGAAGTAGAGTTGGGAGGGTCCAACGACCAAGTTGCCGTAGGTCACGGCCCCTGAGGAGTTGCTGCTGCCCGGCCAAGGGTTCAGCGCCAACCGCATGGCTTCACCCTCAATCACCCAAAGCGAGACGCCGACAGGTGTGCCTTCAACGACCCCGTCGCTCATGAAAGCGAACCCGTCTTCGATGGCCACCAAGCCACGAATGTCAGAAGACACCACGCCCGGCGTGAGGTCGTGAAGCACCTTGGTGCCCAACGGTGTTGCATCGGTCACGCACACCTCCGTACCACGTGAGACCGTGATGCAGTCGAACAGCAATCGATCTCCCGTGTTGGCCACCCCTACTTGGGCGCCGGGAGCCAGCAGTTCTGCGCTGAGTTGAACCGTGATACCGTTGGCGAGGTTGGTCGTCCAGAGGCGTGCTTCGTTGGCCGAAACGACTGCGTCGTACACCAGGTTGTCACCAATTCTGTGCAACCCCATTCCCTCACCGAGGTGGGTGTCGCCCGTGGAAGGTGCGATGGCCGTTAACCAGTTCACGCTCCCGTTGGTCGACAGATGAAGCAGTTGTTTGGCCGTTCCACGCATGGCCACGGCAATGAGGTCCTCACCGTCTGCCAAGGCATCGGTGAGTTGGATGGACCCCACAGGGTTGACATCCCATGTCTGCAGGGAGCCGTCGTTGGCCAAGCGGTAGGGTTCCACGTCACCGGTCGCATCCGAGGCCGTGAACCACAGCCCGTGTTCGGTGCCGACCATCCATGCTTGCCCGGGTTGGGAGAGTGGTGCAAGGAGGGCCTGTGCGGCTGTTTGGGTGGACGCGTTCCACGCAGGGTGTTCGTGCCAAGCGCGCAAATCGCTGCCGTTGGTCCACAACCAGTCAGCGCTGGGTGAGAAAAACAGGTAGCCCTCGAACCATGGCACCGGTGGAGCAAGCTCGATCTGCCCGAGAACCCGTGTACCTGCTTCGCTGCCATCCGTGACCCAGAGTTGGCGTCCGTTCACTCCGTCCGTGGCATCAAACAGCACGAGGTTGGTTTGCTCAACGAGAAGGAATCCGAGGTCCTTCCCAGGCATACCGTCGCCGTTGGGGTGGAGGTCAGTGACCATGGTCGTGGCGTTTGTCAACGGGCTGTAGCGGTAGAGTTCGCATCCGTTGGTGCCGTCGTTGGCGGCCAGCAACAGGCCGAGGTGGTTTTCGCTCCATACCGCCGCATCGCACCCTTCCGTTACTGAGTCGCCCTGTCCAACCACAAAATCCGTGATCCGTTCGGAGCGCAAGGGCTCGAAACAGAAGTTGAGGGTTTCGTGAACCTCTTCGTCCTCGAGCAGGCCGTTTCCGGCCACGGCGGTTCCCTGCCCGTCGTCCACGCCAAAGCGAACGAGGAACCCGTCCAGACAGAGGTAGGTTGGGGCAGGCACTTTGTCGACCAAAGCAGAATGGCCTGTCGTCCCGTTCACGCCGTCCATTCCGTCAAGACCGTTGAATCCGTTGGTCCCTACCGAACCGTTGCACACCACCACGCTTGAGGTGGCTTCGTCCTCCTCAAGGGTGCCGTTGCCGTTCAGGTCCAAACCGCTGTGCATCGCGGTACCGCCCGTCGGGCAGGTTTCATGGCCGAGAGGAAGCACCTCGTGTTCGAGCAGTTGCAGAAAGGCATCTTGTCCGCTGGTCCCGGGTTGACCTTGCGGCCCAGAGAGCCCTCGCAAACCGTTGCACAACACCGTCGTGGCTTGGGTCTCCGTGGCATCCAAGATGTTGTTGGCGTTGAGGTCCAGGCCGGTGTGAAGGCGAACGCCGCCTTCGTTGCAGGGCGGCACGCCCTCGAACCCCTCGCTGCTGACCAACAGGGCCGGTGCCTCGGTGGAGGTGGTGTCAACCTGCTCGATCAGGGCGTTGTTGTAGAGGGCCAGTGTCAAGGCGACGATGAGGGCCATCACCTGAACGACGGTGAGCCAGCGACGCTGTTGACGAGGCGGTGCAGACCGTTGCGTATCTTCTCTCTCCGCCTCGTTGAGGTGGAGGTTTTCCTCGCTGTTTGCCGTGTCTGTGGGCATGAACGGAGACAAGCCCCTCAATGCTCCTTAAACTACCGCCGGTTATTATCACGGTCGTGCGTCAACGGCGAGGGGTGACTTGATGAAGTTTCAACGGGTGGAAAGGTCATGGACACGCCCGAACGGTTGATGCGTCAACTGAACGGCGAGGAAGGAAAGACACGGCAAAAGGCCGCACGCTTGGTCTTGGACCTCGCGGAAACCACGAACGCTGAGGGCTATGTGGACGTGACCAACGCCCACGTTTCCGGTGTTTCGGTGATCACCGGAGGCCACGGGCTGCGTCGTTTCCTCAGCGACCTTTCCGCCGATGCAGACGGGCACGTGGCCATCCCCACCACCCTCAATTCGGCCGGTTGTGACCGGGAAAAAATGGAGGAAATGGACATCCAGTGGCCTGATTTCCTCGAACAACAATTTGAGATCATCCATGCCTACGAACGGTTGGGCATCGATGCGACCCTGTCCTGCACGCCGTACGACCGGGGCATCGAGGAGGAGAACGGTTTGGCCTCTTGGGCGGAATCCAACGCCGTTTGCTTCTCCAACACGTGGACGTCCCTCATCACGAACCGCGAATCCGGTCTTTCAGCCCTCGCAACGGCGCTCACCGGCTTTGCTCCCCGCTGGGGGTTGCATTTGGAAGCGAACCGCGTCCCCAACATTCGCGTTCATGTTGACTGCGAATTGGTGCACCTGGCCGACTGGTCGGTGTTGGGCGACTGGATTGGGAAGCAGGTGCGTCCAGATTGGGAAACACCGTATGGTCCGATGCCGTACATCACGGGTTTGCCGTCGTGGATGTCGTTTGCCTCCAAAAAAGCCCTCACGGCCGCTGCCGCCAATTACGGATGCGCCATGCTCTGGGCTGAAGGGCACACCGCAGCTCCTCCGCTTTCGCTGAACGACGACGGCTCCGTGCAAGCCCCGGAGGGTGGGTGGCAAGGCGAGTTGGTGTTTACCGCTGAGGATTTGGCGCAACGCTACGAGGATTTGGCGCCCGATGGGCCGGTTGATTTGGTGGTCATCGGCTGCCCGCAAGCCAGTTTGGAAGAACTTCGCATCACGGCAGCAGCGGTTCGCTCGCACATGGAAATGGGCAAGGCCATTCCCAACCAGCGACTCTGGGTGTTCACGAGCGGTGAAAATTACGACCTCGCAGAAGGCGACGGAACCCTTGCACTGCTCGAAGAAGCGGGGGCGTTGGTGCTCAAAGACACCTGTCCGGAAGTGACCCCGTACAACCGAGAAAAATACCAACATTTGTTGACCAACTCGCTCAAGGCTGAACACTACTTGACAAGCGGGCTGAACCGTTTGCCTACCAGCGTGATGCCGATTCAGGGCTGTGTTGCGCACGCCTTCGACCCGTCGCTCAGCGAAGGAGAGACACCGGTCTTGTCACCCAAGGCTCAACCTCAGCACGCCAGCACCAAGACCCATCAGAGCGGGCCACTTTCCGTCCAAGGGGCGGGACTCCGCTCGCAAAGCGCCTACGAGGTGGTGGGGCGTGCCTTGGTTACGGACGTGCCCATCACCTACCTCGGCTACGTGAACCGCGACACGGGTGTGATCGAAGAGACCGGTCACCCCTTGGATGGAGAAGCCATCGAGAACACCGTGCTCATCTACCCGAAGGGTTCGGGTTCCACGGTTGCCCCTTACGTCCTGATGGGGCTGATGTACACCGGAAAAGGCCCATTGGCCATCGTCAACCGGGACGTGTGCCCGTTGACCTTACCGGCGTGTTCTCTTCTGGAGTTGCCTTATGCACACGGATTTGAGGAAGACCCGTGTTTGGCGGTCAACACCGGCGATACGGTGGCGCTGACTCGAACGGAAGATGGCGTCACGCTTCGCGTCGTGGAGCGTGCCTCGGCATGAAACGGATTGTGGTGACCGGTGGGGCAGGCTTCATCGGGGCCGGTCTTGTTGCACGCCTTCTGAACGAGGGTCATCGTGTGGTCGTTTTGGACAACCTGTTCCGCGGAAAAATCGAACACTTGACCCCCCTCTTGGACCAAGGGGCCGTGTTCATTGAAGGGGACGTGACGCGTTCAGAGGACCTTGACCGATGTTTCGATGCGTTGGGAGGGGTGGACTTGATTCACCATCTTGCTGCTATCAACGGGACCAAGTGGTTTCATGAAGCAGCGATGACGGTCATTGATGTCAACATCAACGGTACGTTGTGCGTGATCAACAAAGCGCAGGAATGGGGCGCTCGCATGGTGTTCGCTTCCTCGCCCGAAGCGTTTGGAGACGAGGCCTCCATGCCCCTGAACGAGGAGAGCCAAGCGGTCTTTCCACCCGCCAGTCAACACCAACGTTTTTCATACGGCGCGAGCAAACACCTTGGCGAAATCGCAGTTCAGCACGCTGTTCGAAGCGGACTCGATGCTCGCATTGTGCGCCCGTTCAACGCCTATGGTTTCCAACTCTCCGGTGATGCCTACGGGCAGGTGGTGGCGATGATGATGCGAGCCGTGTTGAACAATGAAGCGATTCAGGTGCACGGCGACGGTCAACAAACCCGTTGTTTCACCCATCTCGACGACATCGTTACGGGGTTCTATCTCGCCGGTGAACTGGCAGAAGGCGTGGACGGCTCTTCCCTTACCGGTGGGTGTTTCAACGTTGGAAGCGAGGAAGAAACGAGCATCATCGACCTGGCCCACGCCGTGAACGCTGCAGTTGGCTCCTTAGCCGTGGACATCGTGATGGGTGGAGGTTACCCCGGCGATTCAGCACGGCGTGTCCCGGATTGCAGCCTCACGAAACAGCGTCTTGGATGGAACTGCACCACGTCGCTTGCGGCCGGTTTGTCGCGCATGTGGGGACGCCTTCACCCTTGACCGTAGTGCTTCTCAACTCGTCGAGTCCAGCCCTGCGGTGCAGGTGTCATGTCGTCCCTGCCGTGCTGACAGAGCACCTCCAATCCACCAGCGGGCGCTGTTGCCCCGGTGAACCATACCGCTTCCACTTTGAGGACAGCCACCACCGCCACCGCATCGGGCAAGGGATGTTCCTCGACGTAGGTCGCTTCAATGGCCGCCACGGCTTCGCTTAGCAGCAAGGGTTCGCCTTCAACGGTTTCAATCTCCAGAAGTTCGCCTTCGTCGCTTCCCTTTGGTAGAGGGGTAGCGGTTTCGTCGACGATGGCGGCCCCACGTGGCGTTGCTGGCATCATGTTGAGAACGATTCGTCCCGTTGCACGAAGGTTGGCTAAGGTGTCACGGGGTCGCCCGTCTTTGTGAATGGAAAACGAGGCGGTGAGGTAGGGAGGGGCCGTCGAGACCTGCATCACCGAGGAAAGCGGAGCGAGATTTCGATGCCCGTCCTGGTCCAGGGTGCCGGCGACAACGACCGGGCGCGGGGAGAGGACGTTGTTGAGCCAAATGCTGCGCTCGACGTGTTCCATTTCCTTGACAGGGAGGCGATGCAAAGGTTGCAGCACCGGGGAACCGTCATCGGTGAACCACCGGTCAAGGGTGCCGTCGGCCAATTCCTGCAGGGCGTGTTCGTTGAATTCAATGTAGGATTCCCACTTGGGGATGTCCTCCAATTCACCACGCTCCTGCTTTCGCTGGATGGAGGCTCTGGCGTAGGTGTTGCACTTTTTGAGAAAGGCAGCAACGGCGTTGCGTTCGTCGCTCATGCTTCGTCCTCCCTTCGCTGTTCGTACGCCGCTCTGCTCATCAGGAAGCGGGCGGGGTTGCCTGCCCACACTTCTTCCTCGGGCAAATCGTGCGTGAGCACGGAGCCTGCCGCAAGAACGCTTCGGGCACCGAGGTTGCATCCGGGCACGACGGTGGCGTTTCCACCGATGACGGCCCCGTTGCCAACGATCACGGGTTTCCATTTGCCACGGTCGTTGGAGGGAGGGAATTTGTCGTTGAGTAACACTGCGGAGGGGCCGACAAAGACATCGTCGCCAAGTTGGCAATCGTCAGCGATGTAGGCAGCCCCCTGTATTTTGCACCTTGCACCCATCACAACCCGCTGGCCGATGTGGGCGAGCGCGCCGATGGAGCACCCTGTGCCGATGCTGGCGTCCTTACCAACATGGCATGGCCACCAAGCCACGGCACCGTCGCCCAAATCCAGACGTTGTCCAGCGAGGGGCACGTCGTTCACGTCGTCACCTCACTGACCGAGACCGAGTTCACGCATGAGCATGGAAACATGACCTTTGGCTTTGACGTTGTATCGGCACCATCCCAAGGTACCATCGGGCCGAATCACGAACGTTGAGCGGGCGCAGCCCATGTATTCCTTACCGTAATTTTTCTTCATTCTCCACGTCCCAAAGGCGTCATGGAGAGCGAGGTCTTCGTCCATCAAGAGGGGGAAATTCAATTCCTGCTTGTTGACAAAGTTTTGGTGAGATTTTTCCGAATCCTTCGAAACACCAAACACCACGTAGTCGCCTTGATTCAACAGGGCAAGGTTGTCCCGGAAATCACAGGCCTGTGTGGTGCAGCCCGGTGTGGAATCCTTCGGATAGAAGTAGAGAATGACGGACGTGCCGTTGGCGAGGTATTCAGAAAGCGAGTGGGACGTTCCGTTTTGATCGGTGGCGGTGAAGTCGGGGGCTTGGTCGCCCACGCTGAGTTCGACGGGTTGGCTCATGAAAATTACCTCCAACCCTCGTCCAATAAAGGAATTGCTTGTTTTTTTCAAACAATTTGCGTTGTTGAGTGAGCGAAAAGCATCGCAGCATGGCGATTATGCAAATTGAATAAAAAGTAAGCCAAAATGAGTGAAATCATGCTTTACAACCGATTCTTTGAATAACTGGCAGGACTCACAGGAACCCATGGTCGGCGCACGCATGTCCCGGAAGGCGCGTCGACACTTCAAGAAAATTCAGCGTGCTGATAGCAAATACACGCTGCAGGAAATCGCCAGTGCTATTCAAACCGACCTCGACAAGCGTCATTTGAGCTACGACGAGGCCTTGATGTTGGGGAACCTGATTCAGAACCGCGCCGATCAAGTCCCAGGTGATTCCATCGTCTATGCCATTTCGGACCGGGATGCGTATCGGCGCACCCTTGAGTTGTACCTTCGAGACGCGCTCCTCACCCGTACCGAACAGTTGTTGCTTTGGGAGGAGCGTCGCCGCCTCGGCATCACCGATGCCGAACACGAAGCCTTGCTCGGTCAGTTGCTCGCCCAGTGGAAGCGGCAAGGCAGAGCGGTCACCATTGACCGCTTCGAAAAACCGTCTGGAGGTGCCGACCCTGTCTAATCGGACCCTCCCCCTCGCCTTGGTCACGCTGCTGCTGGTCACCAGTTTGTCTCCGCTCGCTTCCGGTGCCGAAGGGCGCTCCACACCGGATTTCGTCGTCACTTCGTTCACGCTCGATGACGCTGGTTCAATGGTGCTTGGCGGAGGCATCGAAGTCGAAGATGCCACCCACATCGTCCGCATTCAAGTTCGCAACATCGGCCTTGCTGCCGGCCAAGCCTCGCTTTCCCTGTTGCTTCAAGGAACGGCATCTTCTGGCGATGTGGTGCTCGAAAGCACGGACCTTGGCGTGATTCAAGCCGGTGCCTCAAGTTCCGTGACCGTGTTTTCGTGGTCGGCCACCATCGGCAACAACCAGATTCTCAAGGCCCGCGTGTCAGGTCCAGCCGACGTGAACAACAACAACAATCAGGATGAAATGATCGTCAATGTGAGCCGCTATCAAGCCTCCAGCGTTCCTGTGGTCAACATTCCCCAACCCATGACCGGAGGCAACAGTGTGGTGTGGTCACAAACCGTTCACGACTTCGACATCGCCGTGCGCAACGACGGCGTGAAGAATCAATCGGCTCGCTTCTGGATAAACGCCACGCAGGTCGGGACGGGCAACACGTTTTCTGAGATGTCCAACATCGTTCCAGTGGTACGACCAGGTTCATTGTACAACGGTGGAGCCGTTGCCGAAGAGGTGGCGATGACGTTTGACGCCACGGCTCGGACCGGTGAATGGGACGTCGTCGGAACGATGTACGCCGAGGGTACTGGCTGGACCACTTCGGTTGAATTCCTCAACCAACGTGTGGTGTTTTCGAACTACGACTTCACATTGACCGCTGCGCACGACCGCAGCGTTGAGCCAGGACAAACCTCCACGCTCACCTTCATCGTGAAGAACACGGGCGTCGCTTCTGACGACTACACCGTGAGCCAATCCAACGTGAACGGATGGGTTTCAAGTATGTCTCCTTCAAGCCAAACGGCGACCATTTCCCCCAACGTCACCACATCCGTCTTTGTCCAAGTCGCTGTTCCTTCGGACGCACTTCGAACCGATTCAGAACTCGTGACACTGACCGTTGAGTCCAATGGTGGCAGTTTCACCAAGGTGGTGACGACCACCGTTTTGGCCAGCGAATCCTACGAAGCGCACGTGGAAATGGACGCTGATTCGAAGAGTTTGACGCCCGGACAGAGCACCACGCTCCAAGTCAAGATCGAAAACACCGGTAATGCTCCAAGCACCTTCGCTCTGAATGCCGGCATCTCCACCAACCCAATCAACTGGGATCTTGACCTGTCCAGCCAGAGCACCGGGACATTGGCCCCGGGTGAATCGGTGAACGTCTCACTGTCGGTGACGCCACCGGTGATCAAGCGTCCTCTGGTTTCAGCGGAGTACAATCGCGCTGGTGACTCGATGTCGGTTTGGGTGCAAGCGGCTTCGACCAACGGCGGTGTGCCTCACCTCAACGCCACACCCGTATCGATCCTTCCCGTCATCGTGGTTGACCCGGGCTTGCCCACCGATAGCATCGACATGACGGTGGAGCAAGTCATGCAAGCTCGCCTCGGAATGGGTCTTGAGGAAATTCTTGACCTGAATGTTGAGGTTCGTCACAACCTCGTCAGCGAACTTGCCGAGACCGTGAACGCCACCTTGACCTTGGATATGCCTGTGTTCACATCCGATTCATCGGGAGGCTTCGAGGAAGCCGACCGCTGGGCCATTGGTTTGACGCCCTCGTTGTTCACCGACATGTCGCTCGGCGACTCTAGTGATGCGGTGTTGACCATCCAAGGCCCCGATGATGACTATCCGGTTTCTGGAACCCTTTCGGTCCTCATCACGGCAGAACCCACGCTTGGAAGCGTGCACCAAGGTTCGGGCGTGATCCCCTCAGCGGTGACGCAATCGCTCAACATCAACATCCCGCCTGTGTTGGGAGCTGAGGGGCACAACGGAACCACGCTTGATGTCATGGTTGGTGAAGAAACGTCGTACGACATTTCGTTGGCGAACACCGGCAACAACATGACATCTTATCGTTTGATCATGACCGATTCCCTTCCCCAAGGCTGGGTCGCCTCTTTTTCTTCGGGCAGCCTCATGCCCTCAACCACGGTGCTCTCGGTACCTGCCGACGTGGCCAACTACCCCTCAAACGCCACCGACCACATCAAAACCTTCCCGCTTGTGATAACCACCGACCCGATGGCTCCAGCGAACAGCGTTGAGCGTTTGACCATCGAAATCCAGGAATTGACGTCTGGGACGTACATTTCGAGTTTCGATGTTCCCATCCGCGTGGGTGAGAAAGTGAATGCATCGCTCAGCCCGACCAGTCAGGAAATCAATCTGACCATCGGCGAATCCATCACCACCAGCGTCGTCGTTAGCAACATCGGGAACACGCCTGCCACGTTCTCGGTGTGGTTGGACACTTCGCAGGCCGGCGAGGTGGACTACGTGCTTGAAACACCCTCCGTGGTCGCCATTGGGGCTGGCTACGAAGCCACCGTACGCGTTCGACTGACGCCCACCATCGATGCGTTGGCCGCCACCGATTACAAAGCAACGCTTTGGGTGTCCAATGCCGATTCGGGATTGAACCTCTCAGCGGACATTCTCGGGAACATCAGCGAAGAACACGGAATCATTGTCGACACGCCGGACCAAATCGGTGTGATTCCGGGCGAAGATCAAACCGTGAACTTCACGATCACCAACAGCGGAAACCTGGTTGAAAACATCATCATCGAAACGAACGTGAGCGGGGGATGGAGCGTTTCGCCTGCTACCCAACCGCTGACCCTCGCTGTCGACGAAACCCAAAGCGGGTCCATCGTCGTGGAGGTTCCCGCCCTTGGTGATGACAACACCATGCTCGACGGCACCATCATCCCTGTGACGATGCGTATCCTGAACGCCACCACCCAGGACGAACTGAAGGTGCACCGTTTCAACTTCATCGTGGCGCCAATTTTCATCGTTGAAGTTGAAAACTGGCCCAGCGAGAAATACTACCACCGTGGTTACGACCGTACATGGGACGTGATCATCACCAACACCGGGAACACCGACATTGATGTTGATGTGACCTACACTTTGCTTCAGGGTGGTTTGACCCTGCCAAGCACCGATTGGGAAGTCTCAAACGCAGCCCCGTCAACACTCAGTCTACAACGAGGGGTGGCAACACCGTTCTCGTTCACCGTTCGAGCCGTGGCACCAGAACCGGCCCTGACCCTTGCAGCCAACCTCATCGTATCCATTGCCCCGGTGGACGCGGGGGTGCAAGGAAGCGCCGAATACACCACCGAACTTCGCATGGACCGGTTCCACGAGGACGGCGATACTGCGGTCAATCCCTCAAACGGTCCGACGGTCTATTCCATCGATTATTCCCACATTCCCACCGGGCCTGAGAGTGCTGTCGCCTACGAGTTGGAACTGTGCGATGCCGAACGTTTGCTGGACGTTGAGGAACTCGATCAAAACGAATCGCTTTACGAATGGTCCTTTGCTGTACGCATTGACAACACCGACTTCCCTCTTGACCTCAACCAGGAATGCGGTTTGACCTCACTTGGCGCTGAGTCTCGGTTGACGCTTCCAACCCGTCAGCCGTGGGTCACGACCGACCCCATTCAGTTGGTGGTTGACGCGCCTACCTCACCAAACATCCTGGCCGGAGACGGTTGGGATTTGAAATTCCGACTCTATCATCCCGATGAAAACAACGCATACACCGTGTTTGACCAGGCCATTTTCACCTACAAACTCGCTGTGTTTGCCGACCCGTCCATCGAGGACCAGGGTCCAGCCGACCCCGATGCCTTCTTCGAGGGACAAGAGACCACCTACAGCGTGGATGTTCGTAACCTTGGCACCGCCCAAGCACTCGGAATCACCGCTGCATTGGACTGTCACGGCGATGTGGAGATATTGAGTCAACCGGACATCGTTCCTCTCTTGGGTTCTCAAGAAACGCACACCTTCGTCTGGGATGTTCGTCCCGGAACCATCGATTGGTGGGAAGTGAGCAAAGACATTCAATGCGATGCGTCGCTCGGCTTCCTCTACGTCGGTGAAGGCAACAACGAGGCCAACGACGTCTCCCGTGCCGTGCAACGAGACGGTCAATCCGTCGAGCTCGGCCAAGAAACGGTTCGCTCGTGGTCCCCCGACCTCTCCGTTGCATTCGTGGCCTGTGTGGTCGCCTTCCTGCTTTCGTTTGTTTTCGTTCGCCTTTCGACACAATCTGAGAAGTGGCAACTCGGAGGCGTCTACGCCGGCGTGATCGCCTTCGGATTCGCCTTCCATTTGTTCCATGTCCAGTACTGGGGTCCAGCCGTGCTGATTCTCTGTGCGCTGTGGATTTGGCGCATGACTTGGAAGTCAAGCGAAGAATTCCGTTTGATTCACGAGGATTATCAGCGTGCACGGAAGGGCATCTCGACCGTTTACTCCGACCATTTCGTTGCCCTGACCGACAGTCGACGCCAACTGACCATCATTCTCTCCATCCCCGTGCTGGGGATGCTCGCCATCGTGCTTGGATTGCCGCCACAACTCTCCGCCGATCAAAACAACTTGGCGGCCATGGCCGTCTATTTCTTCGCCATCATGCTTGGTGTGTGGTACCTGCTCAAGCGCTCGGACAAGATGTACGGCAACCTCTACGGCCGCATGACCGATGCAGAAGTCAAGTCCATCCGCATCGAGCGTGACTTGAACGACCCCGCCCGCTTGCTCAACGATTTGGCCGATGAAGGCTTGGATTTCGGTGCGATACTCGGTGAACCTGTTCCATCAGTCGCCTCAGCATCCGGAGGCGAGGTCGCCAAAGATCCCGTTGACCTGAGCCCGAACTCAGAAGACATTGATGCATCCACGGAGGTGGAAAGCGATGGCTGACGAGACCTTTGCCATGGACACGCCAAGCGACATGCTTGAGGAGGACCGTGCTGCGCGGGAGCAGGGTATCTTGGAAGCCTCTCAGACGCTTGAGCGAATTGCGCGTCAGGCGGCTCGGCGAGAAAACCCCTCGTTGACCGAGACCGAGATGGATTTGGCCGAAGCCAAGGTCTACCTTGGTATTCACCAACTTTCGAAAGCCAAGAAAACCATCAAGCGAGCCGAACGCACCTTGGACGAGTTGGAAGAGGACGTGCTCACCCTGCGCCGAAGCATCGCCATGCTTCACCGCTTGTTGGTTCACAAGCACATCACCCTCGAGGAGGCAGAACGTATTCTCTACAAGCTGCGTGAAGCCACGGCTGCCGCAGAAATGGGTGATATTCGAGCCTCCACCACCGAAGTAGAAGATTTGCTGGAAGACATGATCGGCGGCAACACCTCCACCCTCAACCCCTTCCTCTTCCGCCACTTTTGGATGGGTGTTGACACGCGTTGGCCAGCAGGCGGTGAGTCCGGTGTGCTGTTGGTCCGCATCATCAATGACGGTCCGATTCCGATGCCCATGCTCCGCCTGAAGCCCCCGGTCCCCGATGGATGGACCGCCACGCCTGCCAACGTGGACCTCCCCATCATCGCCCCGGGAGGAAACATCCCGCTTCGCTTTGAAATCAAACCCAACTTCCGACTGAGTTCTGAAGACATCCCGTTGACCCGAAAACTGTCCGTCGCTACCGCATACGAGATGCGCTCGGGTGAAATTACAGTGACCATGCGCGTGCAAAATCGGGCCATGGAACCGTTGTCAGAGGTCCTCCTTACCCCCTGGATTCCTTCAGGCTTCGTCGCAGAAGAAGTCCCCTTCATCAGAAATCTTGCTCCAGACGAGGTGGCCATCATACGCATGCCGCTTCGCATCAACCTCGGTCAGGGAGGTGAACTCTGACCGCATCCAATTCCACCCGCAAGGAGCGGGAGGCAAAAAAAACACAAAATGGTGATAATATGAAGCAAGAAATGAAGAAAGAAGAAAGCGATAACCTCGCTGCCATTGGTATTGGTGCAATGATTGTGTTCATTGCGTTGATTCTCGTTGCAGCGGTTGCAGCAGCGGTCATCATCCAGACGGCCGAGAAGTTGCAGCAAAACGCACAAGCCAGCGGTGATGACACCCAAGAGCAGATGTCTACCAAGATGACGCTCCTCAACGTCATCATTGAGGAACTGGACCTTGGTGCTGACAACGCCCTGGGCGGCACAGGCGGTGATGCTGATGCAGCAGAACTGTTTGTGACGTTTGAATTGGCGCCAGGCTCCCAGCCCACACAGGGTGACGACATCGGTTACACGGTGATCTGCGAGAGTCTCGGTGACGACGGTGCCGTTGGCGGTACCGGCACTAACGCCGATTCCACGGTGTTCGCTCAAGGAACATTGGCAGGGGCCACAATACACACCGGCAACGGTGAAACCGTGGCGACCCCCGTCATCACCATTGATCCTGGCACCACGTACGTCGTGGTGATGGAGATCGATGAGTGCATCCCAACGGCCAACGCCGACCACATCCTTCTCTTTACCGTCGACAGCGGCGGTAGCACGTACGAGGAACTCCAATACGGAAGCGCCCCCACGGTGGGTGACTCAGTAGTTTGAGGTGAACAACATGAAGAAGAATAACACACACATGGAAAACGACAAACTGGCAGCCATCGGTATCGGTGCAATGATTGTGTTCATTGCCCTGATCCTTGTGGCCGCCGTGGCTGCAGCGGTGATCATTCAAACCGCTGAAAAGTTGCAACAGAACGCCCAATCGACCGGTGACGACACGACGGACGAGATGTCTGGAAAGATTCAGATTCTCAACGTGTTCGTTGACGAACCTTCTGAATCGATCGTGATGTACTTCCGATTGGCAGCCGGTTCCGACGACACCGCTGTGGACGGCATCCTCTGGCAGGTCTTCTGCGAAGACCCTGACGGTGGCGGTGCTGGTGTTGCTACCACCGACCGCTTGGCCGGTGACTTCACCGACGGCGCTGCTACACCAGCGAGCATTGTCTTTGCTCTCGATGATGCATCTGCCACGCCCACCGCTGTCTCCACCGTGGAAGCAGGTATTTCGTACCGTGTTTCCCTCGACATTGACGACAACGCCAACAACGATTGTGCTCCCGACCACATGTTCAACGAGAACATCAAGGGTACGCTCTACGTTCACGTTGTTGGTGGCGGTTCAACCTACGACGTCCTGAAGGTCAACGATGCAAGCCGTGGCGCAGTTGTGGTCTGATCACTTTTGAGAATCCTTCCTTGGATTCTCAGAAGGAGGTTCTGAAATGGTTTGGCCATTTACTGGAAACTCGGGAGAAGGCAAAAGCGCAGACCAGTCCCTGAGCGAAGAGCGCCTGAAGATTTTGTCCAACGTGGCAATCGAACAGGTGCCGTTCCCTGAACAAGGGATGCTCACGGAAGAGGATGCTTGGACCATCTCGCCGGGGCCCACCAAGGCTCGGATCAACAGCCAGCAAAGCGTGCCCAACGTCGCAGCGAGTCTCGCTCCACCGAGTGTACCGCAGCCTGTTGGCACGGCAACCGTCGACACTTCGGGTCTTGAACGGCTCATCAGCAGTCGTCTTGACATGGTGGAGGATGTCCTCCGCATGGTCGAAATTCGCTTGGAAGAGGCCCCCGCGGCCGCTGCAAGTGTCAATGAGGACGATGCTGCCGAAGACGAGGACGATGACGACACCGGCTTTGCCGGTGAACGAATCATCTCGGCAAGCGGCGAAGTGTTGAATGTCAGCGGAACGGCCCGGATGATGGAAGACGACCAAGGGCGCCTCGTCGAATTGTACGAAGCGCAAGCCTTGGCCGCCAACCCCTTCTTGTCCAATCCCCACACGCTGGGATTGGCAGGGAACGCCAGCGGTTCTGCCGGTGCACCTGCGGTTGCTGCCCTCTTGCTCGACCACATGTCGGGCATGGCGGCGGTGAGTTTTACGCAGAAGGCCATCGATTCAGGCATGCTGACGGAACCCGAAGGATCCAACGTGTTGGCCATCGTCCAGCTCGCTGAACCAGGGGACGCAGATTCCGCTTTGTTGGATCACCTGCCACACCGTCAGTTGTTGTTGTTTTCGGCCATGGTCGCCTCTTGGCGAGCAGGGCAAGGCACATCGGAGGAATGATGGATGGGTGCGTCGGTTGGTATTGGTGCTCTCGTGATTGGCACGTCGCTGTTGTTGGTGTTTGCGATTGCAATCCAAACACTTGACGACCGCTTGGATGCCAGTCTCGAGATCATCGAAGAGGCCGCCGACGCTACGCCTGAAATCCGAATTGACGATGCGACCCTGTGGGAAGGCGCTGTGCTGTCCGTCACCGTTGCCAGCAACGGCAGCGGCTATCTGAACGGGACGTTGACCACATCGGGTGGAACGGGAGGCTTCCTCGGTGGATTCACCGTGGACGCTTCTGGAGGAATTGAAACCGTGTACATCACCATTCGCGGTAATTATTCCTCGGCTCCCACCGTGATTGTCGACCCCACCGGGCAACCCGGGTCAGCATCAGGGGCCACTTTCACCGTCGACATTGGCAACTTCATCTACGCCAACATGACCAACGTGGGTTCGACCACGGTTGGTTTGGCAGATGGATGGATTTTCCTTGACGGTTCAAGCGGTCCTGCACCGACCAACCTTGCATCAGCCTACACCCCCACGATCAACAGCACGAACTGGTACCCCGGCGAAACCATCGTCGTGGAGTGGCCCGAAGACGGAGCGTCCTCGTACGAACGAATCGCTCTGACGGTTCTCGGACAAACAGTCGGACTCCCCCTTGCATGAGGTGATACCATGGCAGACGGCGGCTCATCCTCGTTCATCATGCTGGTCACAGCCCTCTTGGTGTCGGGAAGCGTCAGTATCCTTCTGATCAATCAGTGGGGCCAAATGGCGCAGAGCAGCACGGTCAACGTGGCCGCTCTCCAAGCTGAACAGGCGACAGGTGTGGCCTTTGCTGGCGACCCGATGATGGTGGATTTGGACACGACCAACCAGGAGATCACGTTCTATTTGCAGAACATCGGTGAGAACCTGCTCGACCCTTCCACGCTCGTGGTCATCGTTGATGGCGAGTCTGTGACCGGTTCCATCGTCGATACGCTTGTTCCCACCGGAACGGAATGGGACGACACGCGCCTGCTCGAGGTCACGGTTGACTCCGGAACCTGGTCGTACTCGTCCGGTGACGATATTGCGTTGACCGTGGCGGTTTCGTCTGAGGTCACCAGTGGATACCGTGGTTCAACATCCATCAGTTTGGAGGTTCGATTGCATGATTGATGCCTTGGGCGAAAACCCCACGCCGGTGGAAGACGGCTTCCCCTACGAGGTTGAAACCGATAGTCTGGCCGATTCCCTCGGCCTTCGGATACCGAATCGGAGTCTTGCCGTGCTGCAAGGCCCGGTGGGTGCAGGAAAATCCCTCGTCAGCCAACGCTTCGTGCACGGTCTTCTTGAAAACGGCGTGAAGGTCTTGGTCATCACGACCGAACTGACGACACGTGGTTGGATTGAACAGATGGAATCCATCGGATACGGCGTAACAAAAGCCCTCGCCAGCGGTGCGTTAATGGTGTTTTCACGCTTTGGAACCATCGCTGAACCCATCGCTGATGTCGGCCTCAACGAGGTGCTTGAAAGCGAAGCCATTGAGCACGCCGACATCGTTGTGATCGATTCTGCCAGTTCCTTGATGCCAGAGAACACCACCGAAACCGAGCGTTTCGAATTGGTTCAACGCATGCGGAAAATCGCTTCCACAGGACGCACGTTGATGCTCACCGTTGACGCCGACGAGATGGATGCCAAGTTGCTCCACCTGCTCCGTTCTGGAGCAGAAGTGGTGTTGGACCTCTCCACGACGCTGATCGGCGGTGACCTCAAGCGATCGATGATCGTCACACGCTACCTGCGTGCTGCTGGACCTATTCAATCGTCCATCGGTTGGCGTGTTGAGCCCGGCATGGGCTTCATCGTCGACATCACGGCGGTGAGCTGAGGAGGGGAGATGGATGAGCGACGAACCCCGATTTGCGAAAGGCGACCTCAACGGCGTCATGGCTGCTTATCCCCACGTCGCCGAATGGGTGCGGGATTTCGAGATGCGTTACGGCTCTCGCCCCATCTACTACGGCCCACTTGACCGAGACGCCAAGAAACAACGGCCTCTGAACCTGATTTATGTCACTCGAGAACCCATCTTTGTCCATATCTACGAACCACCTGCCGACGAGGACGGTGGAGGGACCGTCCTCTGGTTCGGTCTTGAACCGCAATTGACCGAAGAGGAAGAAAACATCCGACGTGAACTCGTTGAGACCCTGCTTCAAGAGGCACCAACCGCTCCTTCCTTCACCACCGACACCGAATTTGAGAACATCCTTCAACAAATGATTGAGCGCTACACCATCCTCGATTCTGAAGCCAACAACCTCGTTCGCCGTCAAGGTCGTATGTGGGAGTTGGTTGGAATGGACGACAAACGCTTGACGGTCACGCAGGCCCAACGAGAGCGCCTCACCTACGTTGTGATTCGTGACCTTATTCGAAACGGGCCTCTCGAACCCTTGCTTTCTGACGAAATGTTGGAAGATATTCACTCGGTTGGCCTCAAACACATCCACATGGACCACAAGGTGTTTGGGATGGTCACCTCGAACATCCGTTTCAGGGAACGGGAATTGCTCTCTCGTTACCTTCGAGCCATGTCCGAGCGTATCGGTCGACCAGTCTCGGACAACAAACCCATCATCGACGGTGTGCTGCTTGACGGTTCCCGTATCAACATCATCTTCTCCGACGACGTGTCCATGCTCGGACCTTCGTTCACCATCCGTAAGTTCGCCGAAGAAACGATTTCGGTGATTCAACTCATCCAGTGGGGGACGATGTCGGCCCAACAAGCGGCCTACATCTGGATATGTCTCGAATACGGCATGTCCGTTCTCGTGTCCGGAGAAACGGCCTCCGGAAAGACCACCACGCTGAATGCTATTTTGCCGTTCATCGACCACAACGTCAAGATTTACTCGGCAGAGGACACACCTGAAGTGAAGGTGCGCCACAAGATTTGGCAGCGTCTGGTCACCCGTGATGCCAAGAACGAAGATTCGAGAGTGGAAATGTTTGACCTACTCAAGGCAGCGTTGCGAAGCCGCCCTCGCTACATCATCATCGGTGAAATCCGTGGTGTTGAGGGTGCCACGGCGTTCCAAGCTATGCAAACCGGTCACCCGGTCATTGCCACCTTCCACGCATCGTCCATCGTCAAGATGATTCAGCGTTTCACCGGCGACCCAATCAACGTCCCCATCCGTTTCTTCGACAACCTCAACTTTGCGATTTTCCAAGAAGTCGTCGAGGCACCCGGCGGCGGTATCGCTCGTCGTATCACCGGAATTGATGAGGTGATTGGGTACAACAAGCACAGCGACGGTGTGTTGACCCGTGGTATGTTTGAGTGGGACCCGGTGAAAGACAAGCACTACTTCCGCGGTATGTTCCAGTCGCATCTCCTCGAGAACAAGATCGCCGCCATGGCAGGGTTTGCCAACAAGCGTGACATCTACGATGAAATGCTTCGCCGGGCGGCTGCTATTCAGCGCATGGCCGACCGCGACCTCACGCATTACGACGATGTCTTTGACCTCCTGGGCTTGTATTACTCCAACGGTTGGGAGCATTTCGACCGCGCCATCGACACGTGGGTTGGGGTCAATCACAAGTGAGGATGATGAGACATGGAGCGCATGCCAATTTGGCACATTGCCCTTCGACGTCTTGAAATGCCCGTCGGGCGTTTCCTCGCCATCTACGTGGCGCCCATCGTCGCCGTGACGTTTCTGACGGCCATCGTCTTGGTGTTCCTCACCGGAGGGTTGGGTGAAGGCGCCTTGTTCGCCGGTTTTACCGGTGTACTGTTCGTCATTATGCTCACCGCCATGTCCTTGGTGGCGGCCGTGGCGTACCCGGTGCTCGAAGTTCAACGCTCAGCTACCCTCATCGAAGCCGAGATGCACATGTTCATTACGCGTATGGGGATTCTTTCCATCGGTGAAGTGGGCGCCCAATCCATTTTTGATATTCTCAAACAAATGCGAGATTACGGTGAGTTGGCCTCGGAAGTGCAACGCATCGAGACCTTGGTCGAAAAATGGCACACTTCCCTTCCCGAAGCCGCCCGTATCGTCGCTCATCAGAGCCCTTCACCGCTGTGGTCGGACTTCCTTGACCGAATGGCGTTCTCCATCGAAGCGGGTCAACCCATCGACGAATTCATGCGCTCAGAGCAGGAAACGATTGCTGAGCAGTACAACACGCTGTACGACACACGCCTTGAGTCGGTGGATACACTCAAGGAGATTTACGTCTCGCTGGTGACCGCCGGCTTGTTCGGTTTGGTGATCGCTGGCATTCATTTGGTGCTTTTCGAGGTCGGGAGTGCCAACGATACACCCATTGAAATCGCCAGTCGTTTGCGATTTTTGTTGCTCGCATCGCTTCTGTTTATGTTCATTCAAATCGGCGCAGTGTTCGCATTTCGGGCGACAATTCCGAAGGACCAGACCTTTGCGAGGGACCAAATGGACACACCGTTCCGTATCAATTTCCGTCGTTCCTTGCTTCTTTCAGGGGCCATCACCGCCGGCTTGTTCGTTTTGGCGGTGTTCACGCTGATTTGGATTTGGGACACCATCACGTCCCAATGGGATAAATACGGGCTGCTGTTCATTGCCATTCCGTTTTCACCCTTGCTTGTTCCTGCTTTCTTGGTGCGCCGAGAAGAGGGTCAGATTCAACGCCGCGACGAGACCTATCCGGATTTCATTCGTGCTCTGGGTGGAACGGCGCAGGCGCGTTCAGCCGAACCCTCTGCGACCATCAAAGCCCTTCGTGGCATTGATTTCGGTATGCTTGACAACTCCATTGACCGCCTTGAAAAACGGTTGGCCACCCGCATTGACTCCGACAGAGCCTGGGATTACTTCACCGCCGACACGAACTCGGCCGTGATTTCTCGATACACTCGCATTTACATCGAGGGTTCACAATCCTCTGGAAAACCTGCAGAAACCGCCGAAATGGTGTCCCGTTCGGTCGGTAACCTGCTTTCGCTACGGAACCGTCGGTCGCTGTCAGCCAACACCATGTGGGGTGTTGCGCTCGGGTTGTTGATTTCGAGCGTTGCCTCCTTGAACGTCACCACGGCCATCGTGTTGCAGTTGGGTGACGCTATCGCTGGGGTGGCGACTGGACTGGTGGGAACCGATGTCGGTGCTCTTTCAGACTTTGGTGGCGGTGTTGCGTTACCGGTCATGGAAGATGCCTCATCCGTGGACGACAACATCCGGATGTTCAAAATCATCATCTCGTTGCTCATTATCATGCAGGTCGTGGCGGTGTCTTCCATCGCCACTCGGCTTCGAGGTGGTACACGAACAAGCGCCATCGGGCAGATGATTCAACTCACTTGGGTGGCCGGCATAGCCTCATTGATCACGGCCGTCTTGTTGGAAAGTGCGAGCAGTATCTTCAGCGTATGACGATTCGGGAACATTGATACTCCGTTTTGTTCTTCTTCCGTTCAATGCAACCTCCGCTACCGCCTGCACCTGCTGCCGCTTCACCCTACCAGCCTCCTGCCTCAGGCATGTTGAAAGGCAACATCTACACCTTTCAGAAATGGTTGATGATTGGCCTTGCGTTGTTGGTGTTTTCCGCAGCCTTCAGTGAACTTCCATTCGCCTCTTCGATGCCTGATACGGCCGATTACGACATGACCGACACCAAGGAAGCCGAAGAGTACGCAGACGATGTGGACAGTTACATGTTCCAAATCTCCCTCTTCGGCGCCATGAGTGCCGTTCTCCAGACCGGTGCGTTGACCATGCTTGGCTATGCCTTTGTGCGAGAAGCGCAAGAAGAACAAGGGCAGCACGTCGGCATTCGCATTGCCTTCATGCTCGCTGCTGTTGTGTTGATCACAAGCATCGTTGGGCGAGGCTTCTCGCTGTTCTGAGGCGTTAACGCTTCATCTCCTCGCGAATTCGCTTTTTCGAAGCGGCCCATGAACAGATAGGACACTGCGTGAGGTCGTGGAAACGAGCCGGGCAGTATTCTCGACCAAAGAAGATGATTTGCAAATGCAAATCGTTCCACTTTTCCTTGGGAAACACCGCTTTGAGGTCGTGTTCGGTTTTTTCAACCGTGGTCCCGTTGGAAAGACCCCATCGAGCGGCCAAACGGTGAATGTGGGTGTCCACGGGAAAGGCCGGAACGCCAAAGGCTTGGGACATCACGACACTGGCCGTTTTGTGGCCCACGCCCGGCAGGGCTTCGAGGTCTTCAAACGAGGCAGGGACTTCACCGCCGTGACGTTCCACCAGGAGTTCAGAAAGTCGTTTGATGTTCTTGGCCTTCGTGGGAGCCAAACCCACCTGGCGGATGTCCGCCAAGATGGTCTCGACCTCCAACTGGGCCATGTCAGCCGCTGAACTGGCTTTGGAGAACAAGGCCGGTGTGACTTCGTTGACTTTCAAGTCGGTGGTTTGTGCACTCATCAGCACGGCGACCAGGAGCTCAAACGGATTGCTGTGGTCGAGGGGAATGGGAATGACAGGGTAGAAGGCTTCCAGTTGTTGAGCGATTCTTTCCGCTTTTTCCAAACGCTTCACGGACCCACCTAGCCTTCGTACGTGGCGCTGTATTCTTCACCGGTTTGCCACCCGAAGTACAATCCGAGGAAAATTGAAGTCAGTGGAATACCGTTGCAAATGAGCGTTTCAAGCGGTTCTGTTTCGGGTTTCCCTGCGATGTACCACACCAGCAGGCCCAGCAGAAGTCCGGGAATGACCATCATGCTGCCCATGATCAGGGTTCGGAGGGTTCGCATGGTGTTTCCACATCCCCGAGAGTCATCAATGTGTGCTTCACGGCCTCAAGCCAATCTGGATGCGAGGTCGGCTCCACCAAGCGCATTGAGCGTGTTTTCTGGCTCCAGCCACCCTTTGCGGGCGGTCATCACGCCGTAAGCGATGTCGCTCAGGCCACGGATGGAGTGAGCGTCGGGATTGATGGCAACGGGCACGCCGAGTCCTTTGGCGTGTTTGCACAACCGCCAGTCCAAGTCCAAGCGATAGGGGCTGGCGTTGAGTTCAACCGCTTTGAGTCGCCCTTCTTCGTTGTGCTCGGCCATGTGTTCAAGCACGGCAAACAAGTCCACTTCGTAGCCTTCCCGCCCCTGCAAGATGCGCCCCGTAGGGTGGCCGAGCACGGTGGTGGCAGGATGGTCGATGACCTTCATCAACTCCTCCGTGTTGTCAACCTCGTCTCTGCCCCGCCATTTCGTCATGGCGTGGACACTGGCCACCACGTAGTCCAATTCTGCGAGCACGTCATCGGGGTGGTCGAGTTTTCCTCCTTCGAGAATGTCGGATTCCACCCCGTGGAACAAACGGAAATCAACGCCCTCCGATGCCCAATTCGCGTTGTATTGCTTGATGGTTCGCCCTTGAGCAAGCAGGTCGTCTGCGCTTGCGCCGTTGGCGATTTTCAGCGTGGGCGAGTGGTCAGCGATGCCCAACCAGGACCAACCCATCTTGCGAGCCGTGTCCGCCATGACTTCCAGACTCGCTTCCCCGTCCGACAAGGTGGTGTGGTTGTGGAGCGACCCTCTGATGTCGGAAGTTTGGATCAGTGTCGGTAATGCACCGCTGGCGGCCGCATCGACTTCACCCATGTCCTCTCGCAATTCAGGAGGGACATACGCCATGTCGAGGTGGGCATAAATCGCTGCCTCATCGCTGGCGACCAGTGAGTGAACAGCCGCATCCATGCCCTTGAGTTCGCCTGCTTTTGCCTCGGGAATCAATCCGAATTCGTTGAGGCGAAGGCCTCGGTCGATGGCCCGTTGTCGCATGGCGATGTTGTGTTCTTTGCTGCCGGTGAAATAGGCCAAGGTGAACGGTTCAACGTGGGGTGGAACGAGGCGAACTTGTGCGTCGATGGTCCCTCCCGCTTCCAACTGCTCGTAGTCATCACCGCCGATGGCGTCAAGCACGTTTGGGTCGATGTGACCCACCGTGAACGATTCGTCGAAGATGGTCGTGTCGAGGATGAGGCTAATTTTGGAATCACCCGCGCCTTTGACGTCGGCAATTCCGGGGAGATTCAAGATGGCGTTGGCGACCGCTTCGTGGTCGGTTTCGTCCACAGCAACGACGACATCAAGGTCGCCAATGGTGTCCTTGCGACGACGAGCACTCCCGGCCAGCGTCGCTCGATGAACCCCGTCGAGGGCGGCGATTTTTCGCTGGAAGGCTTCACCGTACCGCAACCCAATGTCGAGCCTTCGGCGGGCGCGAAAGCGGGAAAGCAACTCAATGCCGTCGAGTATGCGCTGTTGTGATTTGGCACCAAACCCCTTCATGGGGGCGATGTTGTTGTCGAGCGCCGCCTGCTTGAGGCTCGCAACGGAGTCAACACCCAGTTCATCGGCCATCAATTTGATTCGCTTGGGGCCCAAGCCAGGTATCCCTAACATCTCGATGAGGCCGGGAGGTGTACTCGTGTGCAGGTCCACCCAGTCATCGGGCCACTGCCCTTCGCTGATGGCTTGGGTCAGGGCGCTGCCGAGTCCTTTGCCAATACCTTTCATCTCGTAGATTTCACCGCTTGCGACCAGTTCCGCCAAATCTTCGGTCAAACTTCCAAGCATACGGCTTGCGTTCTGGTAGGAACGAACCCGAAACACGTTGGCTCCTTGAAGTTCGAGCAACACCGCTACTTGGTGCAGCACGTTGGCGATTTGGTTGCGTGAGTAAAACGGCGGTCCGTTGGGCCGTGGTTTGGGAAGTGAGAACGAACCGCCTGCCATGCGGAGAAGAGGCTGACGACCCTACACAAAGGTTCGCCAAGGCCCATGTTCAAGAACATACACCGGGTGGAGCGTACCATGGTGGAAGCCTCGAGTGTTGAGTTGCTCGCTGAAGCCTTGTGCGGCATCTCAGCGGTGTTGTTCACTTTCATTGCGACGTTTTCCCGCTCACCACGGGCCGAACAAGCCGTACAAAACGTGATTTTCGTGTGCCTCCTTGCGGCTGCTGCCGTGCTCTGGTGGTTGCCGACGCTGGGAGGACAGCTCTGGGGCTCGTCCTACCTTCCTCGTCCGCTTGCCCTTTTTTGCGTCATTTTGGCGATTTCTGCTCGGATGAACATCAAAGGGGAAAACGTGTCCTTCGGCGCCAATCCACACAGCATCGGTCGGTCGAGCGAAGAGGAGTGATCAAACGATCTCGCCTTGGGGTTCGTCGCCGCCATCGTTGTCCTTTGATGCCGTTCCGTTGGCGTCGTTTTCCTCTGCTTCCTTGGCCATCTTCTGGTCGATGAACGTCCGCATGTATTCGGGCAATTCCCCGTTGACAAAGATGACGTCGTTCACCTGGTCGAGTTTCTTCAGCGAGTAGTAAATTTGCATGGCGGTCATCGGCGTTGAGGAACAACCGGTGCAGCCGCCATCAAGCGAGAGCATGATGTTGCCGTCCGAGGTGTCGATCACGGTCACCACGCCGTCGTGTTCGTCCAAGATTTCCTGGACGGGTCCAATCTCAGCGAGGATCTCCTCGGCTGTGATGCTCATGGTTCGGCGACCGCTTCCACCTCTTTGAACGATTGCCCAAGACAAAATCCATTCGGCTTACGCTCCGTCTGTAAAAAACCGTCACTGCGGGTCTTTTCAAGGGGGAACGGCTTATGAAGGGTTCCTAAGTGGCGCAGGGCAACAGGTGATACAAATGATGACAAACATTGCACTGATTTCGGCAGGCGCAGCAGCCGTTGGTTTGCTGATTGCGTTCGTGCTTTACCAACAAGTGAACAAAGTGAAGATCGACAACGAAACGGTTGCCGACATCACCGATGAAATTCAAAAAGGTGCGATGGCGTTCCTCTTCGCTGAGTACCGAGTCCTCGCCATTTTCTGTGTGGCCGTCGGTGGCTTGTTGTTCTTCATCAACGACGCCAACACCGCCATTGCCTTCTTCTTGGGTGCCATCGCCTCCGTGCTCGCCGGTTTCTCCGGCATGCGAGCAGCGACCTCGGCCAACGGCCGAACCGCCATGGCCGCCAAGTCCGAAGGTCGAGCCGGTGCCTTGGCCGTCTCCTACAACGGCGGGGCCGTCATGGGCCTGTCGGTTGGTGGCCTCGGCCTCCTCGGTATTTCCCTCGTCGCTCTTTGGCTCGATGCTGAAGGCGGCGCTGACCTTTCCGCAGCTGCTGGCTTCGGTATGGGTGCATCCTCGATTGCACTGTTCGCTCGTGTCGGCGGCGGAATCTACACCAAGGCTGCCGACGTCGGTGCTGACCTCGTCGGCAAGGTCGAAGCAGGTATTCCTGAAGACGACCCTCGCAACCCCGGTGTTATCGCTGACAACGTCGGCGACAACGTTGGTGACGTCGCCGGCATGGGTGCGGACATCTTCGAATCCTTCGTCGGTTCCATCATCGCCGCCATGATCATCGCCAGCACTTCCGATGGCTGGGACGTCGACTACGTGATGATGCCCATTCTCCTCGGCTTCATCGGCTACATCGCTTCCATCGTCGGTGTGTTCTCGATGGCCATTCTGAAGAACGGCGACGACCCTGCCGTTGCTCTGCGCAACACCACGTTCATCGGTGCGGGGCTGTTCTGGCTCGGTGGCTACGCTGCCATCAGCCAAGGCTTCATCAACGTCGAGATGGGTATCATGCACTCCGTGGTGCTCGGCAGCATCGTCGGTATCCTTATCGGTCTGGTCACCGAGTACTACACGGGTATCGAGCCCGTGATGGGTGTGAAGACCAAGGCCATCCAACACATCGGTGAGATGTCCAAGACCGGTCCAGCCACCAACGCCATCGCTGGCCTGTCCGTCGGCATGATGTCCACCTTCATTCCCGTCGTCCTCATCGCTTTGGGCATCCTCGGTGCCAACCAACTGGGTGGCGACACGTACGGGCTCTACTGCATTGCCATGGCCGCCATGGGCATGCTCGCTACGGTCGGCGTCACCATGACGGTCGACGCCTACGGCCCTGTTGCGGACAACGCCGGCGGTATCGCAGAGATGAGTGGCTTGGGCGAGGACGTCCGTGCCATCACCGACGAACTCGACTCCATCGGCAACACCACCGCCGCTGTTGGGAAGGGCTTCGCCATCGGTTCCGCTGCACTGACCGCTCTCGCTCTGTTTGCAGCATACACCTCGGCCATCGGTGCCGACAATCTGAACCTCGAGTTGACCAACCCCATGGTCGTCATCGGCCTGCTCATCGGTGGCGGTTTGCCCTTCGTTGTGGCCGCTATGACCATGACCTCCGTGGGCAAGGCTGCTGGCGACATGGTTGTTGAAATCCGTCGCCAGTTCAAGGAAATCCCAGGCCTCCTCGAAGGCAAGGAAGGCGTGAAGCCTGATTCGCAAACCTGTGTTGACATCTCCACCAAGGCCGCCCTTCGTGAAATGGTTGGCCCCGGTGTGGTGGCCGTTGTGGCCCCCGTGCTCGTTGGCTATGTTCTCGGATACGACGCTCTCGGCGGCTTGTTGGCCGGTTCCCTGGTCTCCGGTGTGTTGTTGGCCTTGTTCATGGCCAACGCTGGCGGTGCTTGGGACAACGCCAAGAAAGCCATCGAGCAAGACCACATTCCCGGCGCCAAGAAGGGCGACGAGGCTCACGATGCTGCCGTCATCGGCGACACCATCGGCGACCCGTTCAAGGACACCTCGGGCCCTTCGCTCAACATTCTGATCAAGCTGATGTCCATCGTGGCCGTCGTCCTCGCCGGCGCCGACGTGATGACCCAGAACGGTCTGCTTTGAGCACACCAAGCGTGGTGCTTGGGAGCGTTAGGCTTTCAAGCAAGGCTTGAGACCACTGACCATGCGAAGCGTGTGGTTCATGTCCCTGCTCATGCTTTCGCTCAGTCTTGCAGGTTGTCTTGACGGCCCAACCGTTTCGACCTCCGGTCAAGGTGATACGAGGGCCGAAGAGTTGGTTCTCCCCACCTGGTCGGTCGGGGACCAGTGGCTCTACACCTTCACGACGCCTCAGTTTGGTGAAGACAGTGCACGTTTGGTCGTGGCCGAAATGGACGAAGACGACCAACTCTACCGATTGGGCATTTCAAACGAGCGTGAGGCCCAGCGCCATGCCGTCATCAACCACAACCCCTTCCTCGGTCGAATCACCATGGACGGTCTTTCCGTCTATGAGCAAGGTGAGGCTCAGCCGGTGTTCAACTTCCCTTGGGAAGAGGGACAAACATGGTCGTTCACCTTGTTTGGTCAGGCTTGGACGGCTTCCACGGTTTCCATCTACAACGGCGTGGTTGATGTGGTCGCCGATTCGGACGAGGGCCATCGCCTCATCTACGCCTTTAGCGGTCGGGAAGGCTTCATCGATTCCTTGGTGTGGACCGATGAGGCCAGCATCGAACAGTTGCGAATGACCCTCACACAATCACGAACCGGGTACGAAGGTGACGTGTATTTTTACCAAGCCCGCGACCTGTTGGACAGCACGTACCAGCAAAACGACAACGACATCTACGATTCGTTCCTTGACAGCGGTCATCCCGACGGGGATGATTGGGATGTTCTCGTCTGGTACTTGGATGTTGAAATCGCAGGCGGTGGGTCGGGTACACTGACCATGAAAGACCACCAAGGCGCTTCCCCGTTGACGCGTGCCTGGGGCTCTGGAGCGACTGAAAAAGGCGCCATCGGCACCATTCCTTCGCTCTCGGGAGACTATTCGCTCACCATCACGCTTCGCGGCCAGTCCTCCTCGCTTCATCTCAAAGTTGCCGGAGCGATCACCACGCAGTGGACCTTGTGAGGGACGCCCATGCCCACCCTCATCATGATGCACGGCATGACGGGTGATGCCTCGATGATGCGGCCGTTTGCCGAAAAGATCCTTCCCGAGGGCTGGACACTGTTGGTGCCCCAAGCGCGTTACCCGCATCCAAACCGCGGCTTCACGTGGTGGCGATACGAGGATTTCGATGCCGATGTCACCCGTCGAATGAACCTCTCTCGCAGGGAATTGATGGACGTTGATGCCAGCCTTTCGCAATTGGAGAAACTCATCGCTGAAGAAGCGCCGCTTGGCCCACTTGTGGTGGGAGGTTTTTCCCAAGGTGGTGCCATGGCACAGGAATTGCTCCAGTTGCCCATCGCTGACCGAATTGAGGGTGTTGTCTGCATGGCGACGCGGTTGGTTCGTCCGATGGAACTTCGGTTGAGGTTGGAGGAGTTGGGCTCAAAGCGCTTGTTTTGGATGCACGGTGAGAAGGATGTTCGCGTACCGATTGAGGACGGTTGGGCGGTTGCCCATCTGTTTGAAACCGCCGGTTGGGCGGTGGAGTTGGTTGAACACCAGAAAGGTCACATGATCCCCACTGAACATCACGATGCCCTCAAAGAATGGCTGACGACCATCACTTGAGGTAGCGCTTGGTCTCGTCGAACCCACCGATAAAGAGCGGCTGTTCACCTCGGAGGTCAAACACCACTGGAACGGTTCGATGCCCCGTTGCCCGAACCACAAGGTTGCGCATTTCGGGTGCTTGCTCGTCAAAGTTGTATTCCGTGAACGACAATTCCTTGGTGTTCAGGAGGTTTTTGAGCGCACGACAGTATCCGCAAAAGTGACCGGTATAAACGAGGAAGTCGGTTTCGGCCATGGAGGCATGCTCCAGAATCATGGCTTCAGACACATGATTTGTTCAACGGCCGTGGGCTATAATCCCCTCGCTGAATCCAACGCCGTTCCCTCTGTTTCCTTCCCCTTCGGTCAACTTCAAGTAACCTTCACCCCCAGCCGGGGGCATGGTCAAAATGGCATGCATCGATTGCGGTGCCGTAGTCATTGAGGCCTCTTCACTTCGAGAAATGTTGACCTTGATGATGCCCCATTACTTTGAGGCCCATCAGGACATTATGTCGAGTCCGAACGAAGAGCGAGACACCTGGATGGAACGGTTCACCGAGGCCTACAACCAGGCCGCTGAATCGTAAATGGTCATCTCCGACTTGAAACGGCTACTCATATAGCCGCCTGCTTCATCGGTGGGGCATGGCACATCATGTGTTCATCCACGCTTCCGACGGCAACAATGCGGAACTGGCACGGTTGGTCGAACAGCGTGCTTTGGCGCTTGGCCACACCGTTGAGCACGTCGCTCTCAACGCGTACGATTTTCCCATCTACACCGTCGAACGCGAGCGAGCTACGCCCACGCTTGAGGGCATCAGCGACCTCATCGGTCGATTGGAGCAAGGCGACGCTTGGTTCGTGTTCGCTCCGGAATACAACGGCTCTGTCCCTCCCGTCCTCAACAACGCCATCGCTTGGCTGAGTCGGGAAGGCGATGATTTCCGTCGTCTGTTCCGCGACCGTACAGTGGCGTTGGGCACCCACTCGGGAGGTGGCGGCTCGCATGTCATCATGGCGATGCGCCACCAATTTTCCTTCCTTGGCTGCAACGTGATTGGCCGGTCGTTGGTCACCAATCGAAACAAGCCAGCGAATCCAGAGACCATCGATGCCATGTTGCACAGCATGTCCAGGGTGTGAGCCTCATGAACCGAACCCTTCGTTCAATCGTCCCCACCCACACCGTCTTGGAAGGTGGTGGTTTCAGAGTTCGACGCCCGGTCGCCATGGGCCGACTCATGAGTCCGTTCTTGCTGCTTGATGAAATGGGGCCGGTCACCTACGGGCCGGGCGAAGCCGTCGGCGCACCCGACCATCCTCATCGGGGATTTGAGACCGTCACCTACCTCCTCGCAGGTGGTATGAAGCATGCCGATTCGGCAGGAAACAGTGGCGACCTCAATCCCGGCGATGTCCAGTGGATGACGGCTGGAAGAGGCGTTATCCATTCCGAATTGCCCCAAGACCAGATGATGGAGCAAGGAGGATTGATGCACGGTTTCCAAATTTGGGTGAACCTCCCTGCCAAGGACAAAATGATGGCTCCTCGCTATCAGGACATTCCCTCCAGCGAAATTCCCGAGGCGACTTCATCGGAAGGTGATGTGTGGGCCAAGGTCATCGCAGGCAAAGCCCTCGGTGTTGAAGCCGTCATTGATACGGTCATTCCCATCACGTACATTCACCTCAAGTTGGAGTCGGGTGCACGATACACCCACCCGTCCACGGCCGATCACAACCTGATGGTCTACGCCTTTGGCGGTGACATGGAGATTGAAGGCAAAACACTCCGTGACGGTGGGCTCGGTCTGCTGTCAGAAGGTGAGCACGTCACGCTGGTCGCCGGTTCAGCAGGAGCGGAGTGCTTGTTGCTCGGGGGTCCAGAAATTGACGAACCCATTGCACGTTACGGTCCCTTCGTCATGAACACACGAGAGGAAATCTACCAGGCCATCGAAGATTTCCAAAACGGAACGCTGGCTTGATTCACTGAGCGCAGTGAGCGATGATGGCCTCGTAATCGGGTTCCTGACCGAGGCTCTCGCACGTCCAGGTGTAACCGACCGTACCGTCGCTTTCAACGATGACGACGCCGCGGTTGGCCACGGTGTATCCCTCGATAACGAAGTTCTCGAAGGTCATGCCGTAATCGGTGATCATGGTTCGGTGCACGTCCGAGAGGAGGGTGAATTCAAGGCCGTTTTCTTTGGCAAAGGCTCCGTTGGAGAACGGTGCGTCAACCGACACACCGAGGACGGTCGCTCCAACATCGTTCAGGTTCGCCATGGAGTCACGGAAAGCGCACATTTCTGCGGTGCACACGCCGGTGAAGGCCGCAGGATAGAACGCCAGCACCACGCGCTGGCCAGCGAAATCGGCGAGGCTCACCTGACTTTTGTCAGTGGCTGTCAAGGTAAAGGCGGGGGCGGTGTCTCCTACGGTGACCATGTTGTTTGGGAAGGCCGCGACCCCTTAACTTTGACCGTAGGGCCGGATGAAATCAGCCTTTGATTCGGGTTGAAAACTTCGTGAAAACGAGGGACTGCGGGCCATTTATGCTAGTGCCGGGATTCGAACCCGGGTCGACGGGATGAAAACCCGTAATGATGGACCTGACTACACCACACCAGCGGTGCTTCGCCCATCCGTGGGCTGTTCATAACCGTTCCCGTTTCAACGGCTCATGCGGCGGTCTCGGTTTCCGATGATGGCGGTTGCCCTTCCAGTCCATTCCACCATCGCCAAAGCAACCAACTCGCAACCCCCGCGAGGATCAGGCCAAGGCCGAGGAGGATTTCGTTGTCCAAGAACCACATCATGGCGTCGAAGGCAGCATCGCCGTACAATCCAATCAGCATGGCTTCGAGGCCAAACCGGAGGCTGCGGCCCACCAAGCCTGCAATGATGAAGGGTTTCTTGGCCATATGGCCCATGCCTGCCATCCATCCCAGCACCTTGTACGGAATGGGTGAAAACGCGGCGATGAAGATGCCCATGGAACCGTAGCGTAGCGTCAACTGCTCGAGTTTGACAAGATGCTTTTCTTGACCGAAACGAACCATGAGCGAGGTCCCCCAACGTTGCCCGATGAAGTAGCCGACGAGGGAGCCAAGCACCGAGGCCACAGTGACCACCAACCACAGCCAGATGACCAGCGGGGTATCGCCCATGGCGTTGGCGAGCATGGGGATGTAGAGCAAGTCCGGAGGAATGGGTTGGATGATGGCTTCGGTGAACGAAAGCAAAAACAGGCTCGCAGGACCGAAGACCTCGAAGGCTTCGAGCACGGTCTGCTTCCAACTCATGGTCCTCGCTGACCGCCTTCTTTGATGAAGATAAGGGTAAGCGGTGCTTTCATGGAGGTGATTCTGCTGACAAGGCCATGGAGCGGGTTCTGGATACGGCAGCCTTGCTTCATTGGCCCGTGGACGAGCTCAACGGCGGCGTGTGTGCGCCTTCTCAACGACAAGAATTGGAGCGCCTCAGTTCGGCACGTGCCATGTTGGTATCGTCGATTGATATCCAGTGGCAAGAGGTTGCCCCGGCATGGTTGAACCAAGCGCGTCAGGCAGCCTCCCTCACCGGTGACCTCCCCCGTCTTTCCGATGTTGACCTTGACGTGTTGGCGTTGGCCCTCGGCCTTGGTCTTGCGTTGGTCACCGATGACTATCGCTTGCAAAACACCGTTCGTCACGCCGGTGGTTCCATCCTCTCGGTGGTGAACGCCCCTTCGAAAGCGGTGTGGATTTGGGAACTGCAGTGCACCGGCTGTCGCGATGCAGCACCGGTTCCAGAAGGTGTTCATCGCTCAAAGAATGCCGACGCAGGGTCGTGCGATCGGTGCGGTTCTCCGATGAAGGTAAAGCGAAGGCGGGCGTGACTTCATTCCTCGTCGGACGGACTCGAAAGGGATTCCAAGGCGGCGACCTTGCTTTCAACTTCCTCAACGGCCATGCCGGTCGGGTCGATGCCAACGGCTTTGGCACGCTCGATGAGGGCTTGGTCCGGCGTGCGGCCTCCCGCCTCCAGGTCAGCGACCGTGCTGGCCAATTTTGAGGCGGAGGTGGTTTGTTCAAGCCCCTTCTGGAATTCACCTTTGGAGCGACCGAGAGCGTTGGCGAGTTCGGGCAAGCGTTGTGCACCGAAGAGAATGAAAAACAAGCCGAGCAGGATGGTCAATTCAAGCGGTCCGAGTCCACCGATCATGGGTCTTCCTCATGGCGAGGGGGGCGGTCCCCGTTGTTGAAGGCTTTCCTTCCAACCGCCTTTTGCACCCTGCTTAGCCGCCGCTGACCGGAGGCAACAACGCCACCTCATCGCCCTCGGTGAGGGGGTTGTCCATGTCGCATCGCTGACCGTTAACGGCCACCGAGAGGCCAAAGGCGATCCATTCCTCAAGCTTCAACTGGATGACCAACTGGCGCACATTGGCTCCGCTGGGCATCTGACACGTGTGAAGCCGGCCCCCCAGACGTTCAGCAAGAGGGCCGAAGGCCAACACGCTGACGGTCAATTCATCGCCTTGTGAGCCCATGGGGAGCCTTTCGGGCAGGGATTTATCAATGCAATTCCCTTTGGTTCATCCATGACCCCTGCCTTGCAAGCCTCCAATCTTTGGAAACTGTACCAGGCGGGCGAATCAACGGTGGAAGCCGTTCGGGGGGTGGAGTTGACCATCCAAGCAGGAGAGATGGTGGCCGTCATGGGTCCGTCCGGTTGCGGTAAGACCACTCTTCTGAACATCCTCTCTGGAATTGACGAGCCCTCAGCAGGCATGGTCAACGTCAACGGTCAACCCCTGTACGGCATATCCGATAACGAACGCACCGATTTGCGAGGGTCGCAATTCGGGTTTATTTTCCAGGATTTCAATCTCCTGCCCGTGCTCTCAGCCGTTGAAAACGTCGAGCTTCCCTTGTTGTTGCAAGGCGTTGCAGCCCAAGAGGCACGAGCAACGGCCATGAAGGCCTTGGTCCGGGTGGGGCTTGGGGACCGATTTGAACACCGGCCGGCGGAACTGTCCGGAGGTCAACAACAACGCGTCGCCGTGGCTCGTGCCATCGTTCATTCGCCTTCGATCATCCTGTGCGATGAACCGACGGGTAACCTTGACACGGCCACGTCCAGTGAGGTAATGGCCCTGCTCCAAGCGATGAATCGAGACGAAGGTACCACCTTCCTCATCGTGACGCACGACGAAACGATTGCACAGGGTTGTCAACGGACCATCACCATGCAAGACGGCGTCGTGGTCGATGGTGCCCGAACCCGCAACAGCGAGGAGGAATGACCCTGTTGGTTTCGGCGGCGTTGGTGGGCGGGCTTGTGCTCGTGTTCAGCGCCCTCTCCGTTGTGTTGTCAAGCCGATGGTCTTCGCTTTCTTTTTCACATCGCCTCCTCCTTCTCTTCGGAGGCCCTGTTGACGGGGCACTGGGGTATCTCTTCCTGCAGTGGATTGGCCTCTCACAAGCCACCTCTTTTGCTGGCGGGGTGCTGGTAGGCTTGGTCTCGATGATGTTCCTTCAACCCATGCTGTTGCCTCAGCGCCTTCTCGTCTGGCGGCTCGCAAAAGAAAACATCCTGCGCCGTCGCCGCCAAAGCGCGTTGTTGTTGGCTGGCTTGGTCATCACCTCGGCCATCATCACCTCGTCGTTGGTGGTCGGCGATTCCTTGGACGAAACGGTGGCGAGCGAGGTACGTGTTGCATGGGGGGAGACGGACATTTTGATCGCTGGCTTGGACCCCCAAACGGGCACGTCGGTCGAACTTCCAAGCCATGTCGGGGAACAGCTTTGGCAAGCCTTGCTCGGCGACAGCAGCCTTGCTCCTCACCTTCTCGGACGGCAGTACGGTCTGTCCAGTACCGTCAGTTTAGCCGCCCCGAGCGGTTTGGCTGAACCTTCGATTTCGCTGTTCGCCCACAACGGAAGCGTGGACGACGAGGGTGTGTGGGCAGCATTGGATGTCACCACAGGTCTGCGATTTTCGGCGTTGGCGTCCGCTACCGCACCTTCGCAAACACCCGTCGTTGCCCTGAATCAGGTTGCCGCTGACCTCCTGGAGGTCGGCGTTGGTGAAGAACTCCAATTGGGTGCGTTTGTGACCGATGGCGATCAGCGGGTGCGAACAGAAACATCCGTGCTTGTTTCGGCTGTTGTTCCCAACAGCGGGCAGGGTGCCATGGCCGGGTCGTTGTCACCAGCGGTCTTCGCTGAGTTGACGACAGCAGAATCCCTGCTGGGGCTTGAAGGACGGATAAACCGCGTTGCGATTGCGGTCGCTCCGGATGTGTCCGATGGGAACCTGCGCGACCTCACCAAGGCGGTTGAGCACCACCTCGACGAGGTGTTGACAGCGGAGGACGTTGGCATCGTGTTCACCCTCGACGACGCCTCCTCAGCCTTGTCCATCTCCTCCCAATCAGGGTTGCAGCGACTGGACGGCGAAGAGGTGGTTGCTCTTCGGGAAAACCGAAGTTCACTCGCTCCAGGAGCAGCCATGCTGGAGGTTCTCCAGGCGCCGCTTATCGACGTCAGTGTCAACGAAGCCTCCCTGTTGACCCTTGCTGACCGAGACCTCAACCATCTCCGGGTCGGCGGTGATGTTGTCTGGCACACGGCATCCACCGGCATCGGTTTCGAACCGTTGTCAGGTGGCGAAGCGTGGCTGTGGCAGGTGGAGGAAGGCGAACGCGTCGTTGATGTGGCGTGGAACAGCACCAACGAGGCTGCGTTGGTGGCCACCGGTGAGAACTTGGTGTTGGCCGATACAAACTTGGTCGATGAAGAGGAACGGGCCGTTCATGCATCGGCCATGGAAATGGCTGCAGTGGCGGCCGCTTCGGATGGATGGGTGGCGCTGGGGGTTGGTGATGACCAGCTCGCCTTGCTGGCCTTTGATGCTGAACTCGCACTTCAATCCACGACCGACCTGACCATCACCTTGCCCTCAACGGTCCTGTCCTACGATTTGGTGATCGATGACCGGTTGTACCTTGCTGTGGAGGGGTTGCTGACCACCGAAACATACGCCTCGCCGTTAAACCCAATTGCGTTTGCTACGATCGATGCCGCACAGTGGCCTGAAGAGCCGGCGGGGCCTCAACCTTCGCTCAACGAGGCGTGCAACGGCGGTCCCGCCGTTGAGGTTCCAACCGGGCATGTGTGGTGCACGAACGATGAGGGCGTGTTGATCATCAATCTCAGCACTGGACACATCGAAAGCCTGCGCCTTCCGGTCCTGTCTGACGCCCCCGGGTTTGGAAAATACCCCCAAATGGTGTTGGCCTTTGGTGGTGAAAACGCCACGCTGTCCGTTGACCAAGGCTCCATCCTAACGTCCCAACGTCTGGCGTTGCTTGGATTGGATGAGGGTGAACATTCACTCATGGTCACCGGTCTGCTCCCCTATGCCTATGGAAACGATTCAGCCACTTCGCTGCAATCCACGGGCCTCTATACCGCCCTGCCGGGTTTTGAGCAATTGGCCGACCTCGACGCCGTTGTTCTCGGGCTGGTCAACCTTGGCGACGCAGAAACGTTGGCGCTTGCAGGTGAAGATGACCGGTCCATCTTGATGTTCTCAGGGCCCGATTTCGCATCAGAAGAGGCACCATCCGTCGAGCGTTTGAGGGCATGGTTCGACCAACAGAGCACAGCCGAAGACATCCACCTGCAGACCAGAGCCGTACAGCTTGAGGCTGCGGAACAAGCCGAGGCGTCTTCGGGCGTCTTGTCGGCCATGTTCCTTGTCTTTGGCACCTTCACCATCGCCGCTGGCGTGTTGCTTTCCCTTACCATCATCATGCTCTTGGCCGATGTTCGCCGAAAGGAATTGGCAACGGCCCGAGCGTTGGGATTGAAGCAAAGCGACGCTCGAGCGATGTTTGTGCTTGAGGGCACTTCCATAGCCCTTGTCGCTGGCGGTTTTGGTTCCTTGCTCGGCCTCGGGTTGGCTTGGGTGATTTCGGTGGGCTTCACCACCATCTTCCAGAGTGTTGGTGCCCAATCCTTCGCCTTTGCATGGACGATGGACTCGTTCCTGGCCGGTTGGATTTGGGGCGCCCTTCTCTCAATGCTCCTGTTGACCATCATGGCCGCCTACAACGCACAATTGAACATCGTCCGTGCGCTCAAAGGTGCTCGCGCTCAAATCGCCAACGGCGTGCCATGGGGTGTGTTCTTGGTGCAAATCATAGGGTTCGGTGGCTTGGCCTTGTGCGGTGCAAGCCTCTTGCTTTTGGGGACCTCCAACGGCTTGTCCTACATTCTGTATGTCGGTGCAGGCGTGGGCCTGATCCTTCTCCTCACGCCGTTGTTGACATGGCAACTGCCCGTTTGGCTTTCCCGTGGCCAGCGAACACGTTGGGTTCGCCATGCTGCACGCAACACCCTCGGCGCCATCGGTGTTCTTTTCCTGGTGTGGACGCTTGCACTCGCACCGGTTGACCCGGTTCGAAACGCCATGGAAGCCAACGAACTGGCGTTCATCGTTCTTGGCCTGTTCCAGGTGCTGTCGGGGGTTTTGGTGTTGACCAGTTGGGCTCCGTTGGCCGTTCAAAGCCTTTCCAAACGCGCCTTCTTTGGCGGGGGGCCTGTTCGTGCTGTTGCCTTAGCCCACCCGCTTGCTCATCCGGTGCGAACCGCTGTTGTCATGGGGATGTTTTCGATCACGATGTTTTCGGTGGTCGTGCTGTCGGGCTACACCGAACAGTTTGATTCGTATTCCTCGGATTTCGTTGAAGAGGCTGAAGGAGAGTTCGAATTGCTCCTGACTTCGAGCCGCTCAAGACCCATTACGCTGGGGGCCAACACCGCGGACTGGGAGGTCAACCAGACCCTTCTGACCAACATTGATGCTGTGGGGTCGGTGTACAGGGCACCGGTCCACCTCGAGGATGAATCAGGTGAACGGATGCCCTACCTGTTACGGGGCGTTGATGAGGGCTTCATCGCCCACGGTGGCCTCCCGCTCCACGCGTGGGATGAAGCGTTGGGTTCCACCTCACAAGAGGCGTGGATTTCAATTGGAACATTCAACGATGTCGTGTTTCTTGACGCATCGTTTGGGCTTGAATCAACGGCCGATGGCTCCACACTTGTTCCCCTTCAATTTTCAATTGGAGATTCGATTCTTCTAATTGATTTTTCCAACCCGCAAAACACCAAGGAGGTGAGGGTTGGAGGGTTCCTCAAACAGTCGTCGTACATCTTCTCTCCCGGGGTCTGGCTTCACGCACCGGTGGTGGAGGAACAATTCGGTGGGGAAATCACCCGGATGTACGTGAGCGTCTCGCCTCAGGCAACGCCCCAAACCGAGGCCTTTGCGAAGGCCCCCCTTTCGCCTCAAGGCAAATCGGTCGATGAACGCCGAGCAGCAGCGGAACTCGAGGACGGTCTTGACCGCGAGTTGGCTTCGATGAACATCAACGTGCAAACGGTGGCGGAGGAAATCATGGTGATCCAATCCCTGGTCCTCGCCATTCTCTCGCTGTTTGAGGGCTATCTTGCTCTGGGTTTGTTGGTCGGTGTGGCGGGTATTGGTGTGGTGACCGTGCGCAATGTGAGCGAGCGACGCCGCACGGTGGGTATGCTTCGCGCCATCGGTTTCCGACAACGGGATGTGTTGCGCATGTTCTCAACCGAGGTGTCTTGGGTGGCTGTGTTGGGGATGCTCAACGGCTTGTGCATCGGCTACGGGTTTCATGTCGTGCTGTACAACGCCGTGTGGAAAGACGAAGGCGTTGCCTTTGCGTTCCCATGGGCCTCCACAGTTGGGCTTTTCTTGGCGGGGTGGCTTGTGGTTCTGATGGCCACAGCAGTGCCGGTGAGAAGTGCTTCAAGGATTCCACCTTCAGCAGCACTTCGGGCGTCCTGAGGGATCCTAGGGTCAAAAATTACATTCAAGGAGAGGGTGGGCTTTCCTTCACAAACATCTTGCTCCATTTCAGGCCTTGTCCGTGAGATAAAGCGGCTAGAATCGGCCAAAATAGCGGTTTTTTGAATGAATTCGGCCATAATCAACATTCCTATAGTATAAATACAACGCATAGCGTGGGGAAGGATACCGAACCTTCGGGGGTATAGATATGAAGAATATGACACCTGTAATTCTCGGGTTGTTGATGCTGACGAGTTTCTTCGCTGGCGTTGATTTCTACGAGCTTGAAGAAGAAGTGGTGATTGAAGAGACCGGCGCTCGTGCGGGAGCCGACCCCTCTGTGATTGCCATCACCAATCCGAAAGAAACCACCTGTGACAACATCAACGGTTGTCGCAACACGCTGCAAGTCGGACAGGCTACCACCTTCTCCGCCTTCATCAAGAACAGCGGTGATGCGGCCATCAACGAGTTGTCCTACTCGGTGACCGTTTACCAGGCAGACGGCGCTGGCAACCCTGGCAACATCGCCAAGGACTCTTCCGGCAGCGAACTCCACTGGGAGAATGTTGACGCCATGTGCAGCGACGGTTCTGTGTGTGATTACGATTCTTCAGTCAGTCCCTTGGCTGCCGGAGACTTCCTCGGTGGCGGCAAGATCACCCTCCAACTCCAAGGTGGCAGCGGTGACATCACTTGGACGCCGACCCAAGGCTACTACGTGGTTGAAGTCGATGTCTCCAGCCCAACCGATGCAGACGCCTCCAACAACAACCAACTCGTCTATGTGGTCGTTGAAGACTGGTACGACATCGAAGTCGATGTCTTCTGGAGCAACGACGCAGACCAAGACAACGTACCCGACAGCCCTGAGTTCTGCGATGCGTCAGGTGGCGGCTCTTGCGAGTTCTCCTTGACCGTGATGGCCAACGGTTCTGATACCTTCTCCCCCCGTGATGTTCAGGTTCTGTTGACCGTGTCCGGTCAGGTCTCTACCGCCACAGCTGGCGGTGACGATCTCATGCAGAACGGCGGCCTGACCACCCTCACTGTTGGTACAGACGCCACCGTGCGAACCTTTGAGCACGAGAGCGAACCTGACAACTACACCGAAGAAACCCGAGCCGTGCTGACCTATCAGGTGCCTTGGGAATTGAACGGCGAGTTGTTGCCCAACGGCGACAGCGATGCACGCTTCGCCATCAGCGCTGAAGTTCTTGGCTACACCATGTACGGCCCCTACTCGGAGTGCGAAGAGGTTGTTGGTGGTGGCGAAGGTGACGAAGGAAACGAAACCACCCTGCGCCACTTCTGTGAAGTCTCTGCCAGCAGTGACGACCGCCCCAAGACCGACTACGATGAGATCACCGGAAGCAAGGTGACCTATGATGACATCCGCATTTCCCGCATGGGTGTTTACCAAGGTTACAACTTTGATGCCGAGTGTACCGGCTCCCCGGTGACCTTCACGCAAGAAGGCTTCGGCGGCGACCTCAACGTGGGCTGTGGCTTGGTTTACGCCGATGTGGAACACCGTGGAAGCGACACCACGAAGGCCTACAACTGGAACATCAGTTACACCATTACGCACGACACCTTGGGTCTGGTCGACTCCGGTGTTATCGACGAATGTGTCAGCGGCACGGAGGTTCCGTACTCGCACGCTCCGCTTGGCGGCATGATGAGTGACCTCGTTGGGTCTGCTTGTGTGTTCGTGAGCCTTGAGCCAGGTGAGTACACCTTCGACTTTACGCTGAACATGGACACCAAGGGCAACTCAACGGCCCCCATTCCGTGGGACCCAGCCGCTGATGGCGACGCACGACCGAGCAACAACGATGCGACCATGGTTGCTGATGTGCTCAACAACCTCCCTGTGATCACCTCCTTCGAGTTGGTGACTGAAGGCGACATCGTCGTGGGTCAGCAGGACATGCTGCAACTCAATGTTGTGGCGTTTGACGTTGACGACCCGTCCGGTGACGGTTTGTTCTTCCAATACAACTACCAGGCTGGCGCCATCGGTGGCTGTAACGGTACGCAGACCGAAGGCGGTCCAACCTGTACCTCTCCTGTCTTGAACGACTTCATCGGCAACCTCGTGGTGACCGTCGTCGTGACCGACGCTCACGAAGGTCAAGTCTCCCAAGAGATGTCGATTCCAGTGTGGAACGATGCCGTTGGAACGGCGACCACCGATTCAGGCATCACCATTGAGTACCCGCTCCAGTACTTCGCTTTGAGCCAGTTCACCATCAACACCTTCGCTGATGGTGATGCATCCGAGTACGATTCCGTTCAGTTGGAAGGATTCACCGGCACCTACGCCGCTGTTGCTGTAGTGGACTACGCTCCAAGCACGACCTTCCCAGCCAACGACATCCTTTCTCAGTCGTTGTCGGTGATCGTCGACACGTCGCTTGAGGCCACCTCGCTGTGGTACATTGACGGCTCTGGAAAGTGGATTCTCTTCTCGGACGCTGCCGACGAAGTTGACGCCACCACGGAGAGTTTCACCTACACCATCCCCGCCAACTCCCCTGTGGTTCCTGCAGGCAAGTTGGTCTTGATGGGCGGCGAACTCGCTCAGGCCAGCATCCCTGACGCCTCGGTGAGCGGCTTCAGCGCAACGGCCCAGAAGGGCGGTGCTATTGCCCTCGCTTGGGACATCACCGGTACCCTGCTCTCCTCGGACAGCATCACCGTCAAGATTTGCGAAGGCGCTGCAGACTGTGCAACGCCGTTCACGCAAGCCGTGGCCGACGAAGAACGCAGTTACACCTACAGCGGTTCTCAAACCACCCACGGTGAAACCTACCACATCGATGTGGCCGTCTGCAACGAGCAAGGCTGTTCCACGCCTGGTTTGGCGAGCGTCGTTGCTGACAAGGAAGTCGACGGAGACTACACCGTGACCCTCACCGTTGGTGTTGCTGCTGACGCCGTGAGCTGGGACCTGTCGTGGTCCGTGACCGGTGACACCAGCGACGTTGACATGTGGCACGTCTGTTGGATGTCCGAAGACTTCACGGCTGCTGAAATGCCATCGCCTTGTGCTGACGCTGCCCCAGCGGACTCCACGACCGCCAACGTTGCCATGCCAGAAAGCATTCGCAACGGTCAGTCCTACTACTTCACCGTGGTTGCAATGGACGACAAAGGCAACATGGACGCCTCTGCTTCCCTGAACGAAGCACAGGACACCCGAACGGCCGATACCAGCAACGTCGATGACGGCAACGGTACCATCGGTGACAACGGCGACGATGCGTCTGCCGGTGTCCCAACGTGGACCTGGGGTCTGATTGGCGGTGTCGTCATCGTGGCGTTCATCGCTGGCGCATTCATCCTCTCCCGCGGAGACGGTGAAGGCGGCGAAGGCAAAGACTGGGATTACTGATCTCAGTTGACGGCCAACACCCTCCACCCCTCTGGGGTGTACAACGCTGGAGGGGTCGCTACGGTGGCCCCTCTGGCCTTTTCATCTCTCTTCTCATCATGCAGCGCGCTTGAGCACGAGCAACACGACGACCTCAAGCCCCATTTCGCGGTCACCGTGGTCGATCGCTTGCACAAGCGAAGACATCTCTCGAATCTTGAGAGGACGTTCGCTTTTCGAGCAAGGAGGATTCCGGAAGCGTTTGTTGATGCGAGGTACCACGTGCTAGCTGAGGGCGGAGAAACGGTGGGTTCAAGCACCACCACCATCTCCTGATATTTTTTTTCAAAAAATAGTCTAATTTACGAGAAGGATGATGGAATTTTTTTGTCGAAATACCACGCCACCTTACCCGCACTCGCTTAGATTTTCAAACATTTTGCACCCCAATCAATATAAAGGGTGTAAGGCGTGGGATGCTCTGCATACAGTCCGTATGGGGTGAATGACATATGTTGGGAAACAAGAAAAACCAGAAGAAGACCGTCTTCGGCGGTATTGGGGTTGCACTGTTGTTGTGCGCGTTGATGGTGCTCATGCCAATGAGCGGCTACGTGGACAATGGCGACAGCACAACCGTTGAACTTGTGGAAGCAAGTTCGACTGAGTCTGATGATTACTTCAGACTCCCCGATAAGATCGCTGAAGCAGATTATGAATACGACCCATCGCTTGAACTTCAAGGGATGCGAGACCAAACCACGAAAGCCTTCCTCAACGAGGACGGCACCATCACGCAGATGAAGACCAGTGATCCCATTCACTACCAGTCTGCCGATGGCACGTGGGAAAACATTGACCTGAACATCCAGGCTTACCCAGAGGGCTGGGGCGTGACTGAAAACACCTTCAGCACGACCTTTGCACCCGAAGTGGCCAACGGAATCACCGTCCAGGTCAACGAATTCGTGGACCCTGTGGTCTCGGGATTGAACCCCATGCTCGTCACGCTCGACGAGTCGGGATCTGCTCCTGAGCCCTTCATCGCACCTCCTGCCTCCAACGGCATCGAAGTCGGCGGCAACGTCATTCGTTACCCGCTCGCTGAGGGCTTTGACCTCGACTACACCGTTGAGGCCAACGAAGTGAAGCAAAACCTTGTTCTCCGCGAAGCTCCCGTTTTGCCAGCCGCTGCCAAGTGGTTCGGTCTTTCCGAAGGCGTTCGCATGCCTGCTGGCTATGCGCTCTACGCTGGTGAGACCATGCTCGGCGAGGAACTCTTCCAGACGCAGGAAGCGCTCCAAATTCGCCACATTGAGTCGGGACAACTTCTCGTTGAGATTCCTGCTCCAATGATCATCGAACCCGAGTCAACCGAGCCTTACACCGGGACGTTCTTCGTTCAGGTTTACGGCCCTCAAATCCTGTTGACCACGGTGGTCGATGTTGAGTGGTTGTTGGATGAAGACCGCCAATTCCCATTGGCCCTTGACCCAAGCATTCGAGTCAACTCGAACGCTGGTGGTTACTGTTACATCTACTACAACTACTGTTACTCCAGCAGCTACCGATACCACTACCGCTACTACAGCTACTACTACTACCTGCCATGGCACAAGTACACCTTTACTTCCTCCAACCAACTCCCCTCCGGAGCCACCATCGACAAGATCGAGTGGAAGAAGTACATGAGCTACGCCTACGGCTCCTCCATCACGTTCACGATGAGCGTTCTGGAAGGCTGTGGTTTGGATGCCCGATACAACTACGGCATCACCTCACGCTCCTGTAACGGTAGCCCCATTTCTGCCTCTTACTTGACCTCCAACTACGGCGGCACCGCTGCTCGTAGCGTGGTCTCCGCAGCCGGTAACTCGCCCGCTGCTGCCACGACCGGAAGCCGAGGAACGGGATGGAAGACCCTGACCATGTGTAACTCTGCAACTGCGTGTGCCGCTACCTCTGGTGGCGTTTACCACGTGGCCAACGCCGCGTCCAACGGTGCAGGTACGCTCGGTGTCGGTGAGCGCAGCACGCAAAGTGCCTATGTCTACACCTATGCTTACTCGTCAGGAAGCCGCCAATCCCACTTCTTGATCACCTACTCTGGTGGTACGGACGCCGACCCCCCAACGGCGGATTACGTCCCGTACACCGGTATTGATTCGTACATTGAGGGTGAGCGAACCTTCTTCATCAAGCTCACCGATATGTCCGGAATTGACACCACCTCCAGCGGTGCCCCCAAGTTGTTCTACTCGATGGACGGCGGCTCCACCTGGAGCAGCACCACCTACGGATTGGGCTCCAACAACCAATTCGACGCTGGTGAAACCGTCTCCATCGGTACGTGCAGCAGCACGTCCACCGACTGTAAGTTCAAGGCCCGTATCCCTGACGCCACCATCGGCGACGATGTCCGCTACTACTGGAAGTACCAAGACCTGAATCAAGGTAGCAACGGTGCCAACGTTGGGTACAACCCAGCCTTGACCGGTTCGCAAACCACGCCTACGCCTTACCAGTTCGACATCGTTGACCCTGTCAACGCACCGACCTCGCACAAGAAGATGACCGTGCTCACAACGGACGTCCACGCAGGCAGTTACTACAACCCGTCCGGTTTCTTCGACCGACAGTTGACCTACTACAGCCATTCGGACGAGTACTTCTTTGAGTTCGATACTTCCAGCTGCGGCACTGGCGGTTCGTCGTGTTTCTACACCAGCACCAGTACCTTCTACGGCAACTGGCTCGCTCGTGGAAACGTCAACCCGGCCACGGGCTCCTACGGTATGAACTCCGGTACCAACAAGTTCAACCAGAACCTTTGGAACAACAACGGCGACGGTTACCTTCAGATCGGTGCCCGAGACGGCCCAGGCATGAACATCGTCTTCGTGTACAACAGCGCCATGAACAAGTGGGCCACGGTCGGTATTGACACATCCACCGGCATTGACACCGTCTTGACCGGCGGTGCCAAGGCGACTTCCTCGCTCAGTTACGGTTACACCTCGGCGTACAAGTTCGCCATTCCCGGCGACATCACGGGTGACTTCGGTACGTTCAAATTCAACTCGACCGGATCCTCGACCACCGCCAACCGCATGTGTGTGACCACCAACGGATGGTACTACTTCTACCGAGCAACCTCTTGGGACCGCTGTACCTCTGCGTACTATATGGTGTACAACTCCCCATCGTCCTACCGATGGAGCGGGTTCGCTTTGGGTACTGGATACTACGGCCGACAGGCTTCGACCGGTGACATCACCTACAAGGTCGGAAACGTGGCTCCAACGCCTGATACGTTCAAGCCGGAGTTCATTCACTCAGACATGCAGGATTCACACGCCAAGAAGCGCACGGTTTCCGTGAGCATCATGGACGGCGGTGACCCAGCAGCTGGTCTGAACGTCAGTACCTCGGCTGGCATCGGGCCAACCCTCTACCATCGTATCAAGCCTGATGGCGGATCGTTTGGAAACTGGGTTGACACTCGCATGACTTCACAAGCGGACAAGACCGATGCACAGTGTGTGTTGGCACAGTGTACGTGGACGGCTGACATCGAAGATTTGGAAGTCAACGACACCGTTGAGTACTACTTCACCGCTCGTGACGTTTCGACGGTTGCCTCGGGTATCAACTCGAACCAATCTTCAACGTACTCCTTCCAGCGGGGCGACCCCAACAAGGTGTTCGTTGTTGAATGGCGTGACTTGTCGTACTACACCTACGGACAACTCTGTACTGTTCAGGCCCTGTTCTACGACGTGACCAACGAAATTGAGTTCAAGTACGATTCCAACTGTCGTACGACCTACAACTCTTGGTCAATCGGTTACATGAACCAAGCCCGCAACAAGGGTGCGAGCATCGCTCACAGTTCATCGACCAGCTTCAACAACAACCCAGGACACGTGCCGACGACCTCGAACTTCCGCATCTCGACCAGTTCCTCTGATCACGCATGGGAATCCTTCGACAAGGGCTTGACCGAAGTCACCAACGCACAGACGGCCATGTCCGGTACGTCCAACGGCCGCCCATACCTCTACTACTGTATGTCGTCCTACTACTGGAACCAATACAAGAGCTACTGTAACGCCAACATCGACATTCCTGCTGGCTTCGAGTTTGAGTACTTCGGCACGAACTACGACGGCGACGACACCAACGACCGTATTCAGCTGGCTCGTGGTGGCGCCATGTACTTCATCTCCAACGGAAACACGAACGTTGAGCGAAGTTTGTGGACCTACCACCAACCTGCTCTGCCATACAGCGGTAGCAGCTTGGCTCGACCAGGGCTGATCGCTCCGTTCTGGACCGGTTACAACAACTACTACTGTTACGTGACCTCCAGCCAGGATTGTTCCGTCTATTACCGTGTGATGCCTTACGAAGGCAAGGGTACGGATGTCACGGCTGACATCACCCAAGACCCAGTCTGGGACTTGACCGACAGCCCAATCCGCATCAACCCGTCGAACAAGTACCTCGTTGTTTCCTCGGACTTGACCATCAAGCCTGGTGTTGAAGTCTACGTTGCTGCCGGCAAGGGAATCTCCTTTGACGGTGCTTGTACCAAGTTCACCGCTCTCGGTAACTCGACCCACAACATCAACATCACCGGTTTGAACGGTGGCGAGTGGCTTGGAATGTCCTTCACGGATGACTGTACGACCGCTGGCGGTACGGATGACCGGCACCAGTTCAGCTATGTGAACTTCAAGAACACCAGCGATGCAGTGTTCCAGTCCGGTAGCCGGCACGATGGCTCTGGTCCTTCCTGTGGCAGTTCAACAGCGAACTGTAACACCGGTAACTACACCATGAGCGACGTGACCTTCACCAACGTCGGTGCTGTGTTCACCCATGGCAGCGGACAAGGTACGGTCGTGAGCATCTCGGATTTCTCCGTGGACGGTGCCGATGAGGCCTGTTTCAACTTCGCTGAGAACTCCATCGCTACGCTGATTGAAGGTACCATCAAGAACTGTAACACCGACGGAAAGTCCTGGGCTGGCGCCATCGTCAACTACCCAGGTTCCAACTCCGGTTCGCTCCACGCAGAGAACCTCACGGTTGAGAACTCCTACGTGAACTTCATTGACGTCGACCTTCAAGACGTGACGTTGTCCAACATCACCGTGACCAACCCCTCCTCGCAGACGGGTGTTGGTATCGATTCGATGCACGGCAGCGGCTCGGATGTCTACATCAGCAACGTTGATGTTGACTCCTACGCCAACTCCGGTATCAACGCCATGAGCAGTTTGAAGATGATGGATGTTGACTTTGGTTCCGCTGACCTGTGGATCATCCCTGGTGGATGGTCGCAAACGGGTAACGGTCCATCCGGCGACAACTCGGTGTTTGACACCGTCACCGCTGGCGACATCACCATCCAACGCACACACCCAAGCACCTTCACGGAAATCACGGCTGAAGACGTGTCCATCACGGCCAACGCCATGATCTCCAACCGCTTGGCGCTTGACAACTTCGACATTGATGCCTTCACCATTGCGGGATGTGGATGGACGCTCGACATGAACGCTCCAACCTTGGAATCGTTCAAGAGCAGCTGTTCCAGTTCGTCCTCGAAGAACACCGTTTCCATCGCCAGTGCTGACTTCCAGCACGGCTCCAGTGGCGACCACGTGATCGACGGACGAAACTCCCACATCACGGTCGGTGAATCCAGTTTCACCAGTTCGACCGCAGGCAGCTCCACTGAGGTTGCCAAGGCTCGTACCGGCACGAACATCGTGCTCATCGAGTCCGACCTCAACGGGAACGACTGTTCTGACGCCAACGGTGACACCGGCAACTGTGCATACGACGTTTCTGGAACGACCTCCAACCCATCGATGATCTACTTCGGTGGACTTGGCAATGTTTCTGTCTACCGTCTGACCCAAACCGGTCGTGTCTACAAGGCAGACCACATGGTGACTTCTTCGGTTCTAGACAGCAGCCTCAACGAGATGTTTGAGGTTGGTAGCCACGTCACGGACACCAACGGAAACACCAGCATTTGGGTTGTTGTCGAGGACAGCGACGGTACCACATACGGAGACCACATCGTTCGGGCTTTCGGTACGGCTGGTCAAAACGAGACCTACCCCGACAACTTCCCCGATACGACCTTGGCCAGTGACTGGTACCCATCCGGTGGCATCACGGTCGGTACGCACCTTGACCTGTTGCTCGAACCGGCTCCAATCGTGTTTAACGACCCAACGTTGGACTGTTACAAGTTGATCAACGATGCGTTCTACACCGGCCAATCCACCAATGGATACGACCTGCGTGGTAACTTTGACGGCGTGGATACGTTCACCTTTGACGACACGTCCATCACTGTGTCAGCCGACATGGAGTTGGACACGTGCGGTATCGTGCTTCAGGGCGGTTCGTTGCGTGTGCAGAGCACGGCTTCCTCGTCGCCTGTTATCACCATCAAGGACGATGGGTTCATCACGGCCAACAACGACGGTACCTCCGGTAACCCTGCAGCCATTCGAGCTGTGTCCTCGACCTACGGCCTCCACTTGGACATCCAGGACGGCGGTGTTTTGACCCTTGACCACGCTACCATGCGTGACGTCGCTTGGGATGCAACCACCAAGTCTGCCTTGTACATCGGCATGGGTGCAACGTTGAACATGCTTGACTCTGCCGTCATCTACGGCTCGTCTGCAAGTGCTGACGACATGGCGACGGTGAAGATCGATGGCGGCTCTGCCAACATCGAAGCCTCGAGCATCATCAACACCGGTCAAACCGGTACGGCCATTTGGGTTCAGAACTCCGGTGCATCGCTCACGGACATCATCGTCCGTAACGCTGCCGTCGGTATTCAGAGTTACAACGGCGCTCCACAAGTTGACGGCTTCACGTCCAACGGTAACACCGTTGGTGTGGACGTTCACGGCGGTATGTCGTTGCCAACCATCTACCGAAGTTCGTCCCTTTCGGGCATGAGCGCAGGATGGCACACCTACAAGATTGACCTGTCCACCTTCTTGGGC